>NZ_LSBQ01000006.1:0-141887 GCF_001577655.1 Idiomarina sp. T82-3
TGCGTCCAAGGCGCACGCTACCACCGCGCCACGTACGTCGCGCATTGTGCGCGACAATCCATATCGCCCCGTGCGCCCAAGGCGCACGCTACGACCGCACCGCGTACGTCGCGCATTGTGCGCGACAACCCACACCGCCCCGTGCGCCCAAGGCGCACGCTACGACCGCGCCCTGTACGTCGCGCATCTTGCGCGACAATACATATCGCCCCGTGCGTCCAAGGCGCACGCTACCACCGCGCCACGTACGTCGCGCATTGTGCGCGACAATCCATATCGCCCCGTGCGCCCAAGGCGCACGCTACCGTTCGATGCTGTAGATGATATCTGCGCCTTGGCTTTCTGTTGATGATGTGGATTCGAACCATAGGTTATCGGTAAAGCGATAACGAAGATAAAAGCTTGAAGTTGATTCAATTAACCCTATGCCATATTTGATATATAGGTTCGGCGAAAGGTATTTCCCAATATAAAGCGACGTGTCGTTGACGTCTGATGTTTCTGAATCGATGGCTACTTCATCCAGACTGAATGTGTCTTTTAATGACTGAGTAAGCGCGCCAGTCGTTTTACCACCGACTAATAAAGCAGCTTGTAGCTCTAGGTTTTGACTTTCGCTATTAGAGGATGGACCGCGACCAAAAAGCAAGTACGAAAGCACACTCGCGTCTGGCATAGCGGGATCAGAGAACAAGTCTAACTCGGGTCGGTTAAGGGTACCCATCACTCTTGCACCCACTGTATTGGGTCCGTCTGTAACTTCCGATAGTGAGCGTGTTACTCGTAAATTTAACGCGGGATTTGATAGCGGACCGCCGTTAAAAATGAATTGGCCACGGTCAATGGAGAGCTCTTGACCGTAAATTTCATAATCGCCCTTGGCCACCGATATTGTGCCATTACCGATAGGCACAGACTGCCCGGTTTGCGCGAGATTCAGAGCGCCTTCTAATCGGCCATTAAAGCCATAGGCATCTACCCGCACATTGTCACCGAGCGTTATCTTTAGGTCAGTTTTAATTGTTCGAGACTGCTCTTTAACCCGTTCGCGTTGTATAACTGTCACGTCCGGAGAAGGAGTGATCGTGGACGATAGGTTAGGAGGTGTAATGTTTGCTTCTGGTATCTTTACTTCACCGTTCAGTGCAATAATATCTTTTGTCAGATTAAGCTTGAGATTAGGGGTGGCAGTGATACGAATTCTTGGTGAATCCATCACAACAAGGTCGGTGCCTTTGAGGTCTAAGGTGCCGGTCAAATCATTTAAGTTAAATTCACCGCTCAAGGTAAAGTCTCCATCACCTACTTTTCCTTCACCAGACAACGTTAGCTGCGGAGAACCTTTGTTGCCGGAAACGTTGACGGTCGTGTCGGAAATTGATGTACCTGTTCGAGTGACTAAGGCATTGGCGATATTAACCCGTGCCGTTGGAGTTAGCAGTATTTGTTCATCCCGAGTTTCAATGGTGACTGCGGCATCTAAAGAGCCATTTACTTGAGCAACTTGGTTGGTAAAAGTTTGTACGATACTCAAGTCGTCCAGTTGGGCTTTAATCGTTCCCTCTAGTGAGGGAGCCTTTAACAGCGATGGAAGTGTTAGGTCAGCTGTAATTTCGGCGCCTGCATCTTCACTCAGTAAATTGAGTCGTGTTGATATGCGTTTTTCATCCGCGCCTTTTGCTATCCGTAATTCAGCTTTCTCGAAGTCAATATGTTGTTCATTTTGTTCGATCCGCATATCGGTAACATTAAATCGACCATCCATTTGATTTACCGAGAGAGCATCGACTAAGTCGACTTCGTTCGTGAGTTCGCCTGAAAGAGAACCGCTTAATGCAAGATTATTTAGAGGCAAAAATGGCTCAACTAAGCTTATAGGAAGGTCTGAAACAGATAATGAACTGGTTAGTCGACGGTCGTTCGTCGTCGCACTCACACAGACGTGCTCGTCTTTTTGACTTACACATAGTTCAGTGAGTTTTACTTGTTGGGGGTTAAATTGATATTCAAGCTTGCTCACTTCTCGTAAGGCAAAACGACCAATATCCGGCTGCTCAATATTGAACGCTGTTATGTTTGCTGTCAGCTCTTTCTCAGTGATTGTTGTATCTGTCGCAAAGGCTAGTGCAATATCTTGATAGCTGAGTTTGAGCTTTGTCGTCTGTTCAGACAAATCACCGTCGAAATTTAAATTGATGTCGTTAAGTCGTCTTTCGCCGATGTTAATGTGTGGCGACTGAACATGCGCGGTAACCTGAGGATCGTTGATAGAGCCAGAGAGGTTACCTTTCGCATTTAGGCTTCCTGACAAATCGAGGTTTGGAACGGGTAGTGCAGCTAAGTCAGTTATATCGACATCAAATTTTAAAGCTGAGCCAGGGCGTAAGTCACCACTAGCGGTTACTGTGTTGCTGCGCCAATTTAACGCAAAGCGATTAATAAAAATGTAGGGTGAGTCATAGCGGACATTCGCGTTTAATTGTATGGGGTCATTTTGCCACTCGCCTTGCAAGTTTGTCTCAAACTGTTGGTTTGCGAGGTTTGCATGTAGCGTACCCGTTATTTGGTTATTGTTTTGTACAACCGTCAACTGTGTAACGTTCAGTTGCTCATCCGTGACGTCGATATCAGCAGCGACCTCTATTTCTGGTTGAGCATTTGTTTTGATCTTGAACTCAGGTAAGACAGAAAGCTCACGTAAAGTCCCCTCAACGAGTAGCCTGAGGTCACTAATCGAAGTACCTCGAAGTCGCTCCGTGTTAAGTTGCTTACTGGTGACTTCAAGGTCAAATTGAGGCACGGAGTCGAGTGCGATAGCACCCTCGATAGCGAGATCAGCAGCTACTTGACCGTTTAGCGAGACGTTGAGTGGCGTGAACCGAATATGTTGCTTTTGATATAGAACGTAACCGTCGAATTCACCGGTTTGGTCGTTAACAGATAAGTTAAGGCTCGGTGTTATGTCGATTTCATTGAGGCTTCCTTGCGTATTAATATCGCCTTCAATACTCGCGCTCTGAATGCCAGCTATTGCAAAACTCTTTACCCATGGCACCAAATCTGTCTCGGCCACCTCTGTACGCGTTTTAAAATTTAACTGATCCAGAAGCTCGGTCACCGTAAATTTAGTCACACTCTCTATTGAGCCGTTTGTCACTATGCTTCCGTTAAGTGTTTGGATATCGCCCTGAGTTTTGAGTGTCATACTTGTCTGAGGTAAGTCCGGCACATGCATATTCATCGTCGAATCGATTTTAATCGACTCACTGCTATTCAATTGAATGCCAGCATCAACACGTACTTCAGCGTAACGGTGGGTTAGCTTCAAGCCTTCAACCTGCAGTTCACCATTCTGTTGCATTGCTAAACCGCCGGTGACAGACAGCTCTTGTGCAGGTTGATTCGGTAGATGTAGTATCACATCGTTGATAGTTATATTTGATAATACTGCGTCGATAGGTAAGCTGACTCTCGGCCATTTAGGTCCTTCGTTGGTGCTTTCGGTAGACGATGTGCTCGTGCGGATCCAGGCTTCAGCGTTTTTGAAAGTCACCGAATTAATGCGCGCTGTGCCTCTTAACAAGTCGCTTGGCGACCAGTCAACCATTACCTGTTCACTGTGTAAACTAAAGGCTGGACTATCTAACTTTAAACCGTGAAATTCGAATTGATTGAGTAATGTGCCTTTATAACGGCTGAAAGATAGTTGGTCTGGTAAGTACTCACTTAACTTATTAACCAAGTAATGACTTCCTGTTTGTGTGCCTAATACGGAGTAAATCAACACTGTCAGAAGCAGAATTAGGCTTGCTAATCCTAACAAGAAGCCTTTTGCAAGTCGTTTGTACATAGTTATAGATCCGGTCCAATGGTTAAGTGGATGCGCCACGGCTTATTAGGTTCATCAATTGCCTGAGCAAAATCGATACGAACTGAGCCGATAGGCGAAATCCAACGAAAACCAATACCCACACTTTGCTTAAGTGGTTGATTGGGCTCTAACATCGCATTACCAATATCGGTAAATGCTGCGATCCGCCAGTTTTCTGCAAAGCGATAGTCAATCTCAGCACTGGCTACGGCTAAGTAGCGCCCACCGATAACATCGCCAGAACCGTCTTCCGGTCCGAGTTGTTCATAAGCATAACCTCGTACACTTTGATCGCCACCCGCAAAGAAGCGTAAGGAAGGGGGAATCGCTTCAAAGCTATCGGTGTACATCGCGCCAACTTCGGCGCGGGCTAACAAACGCCAACTATCGAGTAAAGGAACCACGGATTTAAGTTCAAATCGTCCACGAATCAAATCTGCTTCCGAAAGTAAGTCACGTGAAGCTGTCTGAATACTGAAATTAGCTCGCCAACCTCGGTTAATATTAATTCGTTCATCAGCCGAGAGAAATCGCCACTCAACAGTAGGAACAAGGAGCTGAGCATTCCCTCGTTGCTCACCAATCTCAAAATCTTCGTTCAACCAGAACGCGCCGATATCGTATTGCCAGTGGTTGAACGCTCGAATTTCTGCTGCGCCAATTTTAATAAGCTGGCTTTCTTGGCTATCTGTTGTCTTATCAGCGAGCTGAGAGCGGAATTGATAGGAGTCCGTTTGCGGGCGCGGTCCTGGAATCTGATATAACGCAGTAAGCCGACTTTCAAATTGTGACAGCTGTAGTTGGCTTTTAAATAGGTGTCCTCTGGGATTAATCCAGCGACGATCAAAGCCTGCACTAATACGCGCGCCGGTATCCGTACCATACCCTAAACCAAAGCGATAATGACTGCGTTGGTTGGGTGTCGTATCGACTTGAATTGGAACCTGGCTTTTGGCAGCTTGATCCCATAATGCATTTACTTGCACTGTTTCAAAATAGCCGCTTTCAGATAGATTAACTTGTAAATCACTCAAGCTACTTGTATTGAATGCTTCGCTTTTTTCAAACCGAGGGTAGCGCTGAAGTAAGTCCTCACTGATGTACTCCGAATTGAACTCAATATCGCCAAAGTGATAGCGTTCGCCGCTGCTAAAAATGGCATCAATGACAGCCGTATTAGTCTCGATATCAACTCGTACATTGGCTTTTTCCCATTCGGCATCGCGATAACCTCGTTGTGCCGCGAGACTGAGTAATTGGGTCTTTATTTGTTCGTAAGGTGCATGTTCAAATACAGCCCCGTGTTTTAACGGTGATTGTGACAACACCGAACGAAATACTTTATCGTCTTCAGCATCCCCTTTAAGTTTCCAGTTAACCCTAGCGATACGAACAGGATCATTTAAGGCTATCGAGTAGCGCGCTTGCCAGCCCGATTCAGTTGAGTCGAGCTGACTCTTTATTTCTACGTTATAATAACCGAATGGCTCAAGAGCGGTGCGAATTTCGTCTTCTGCCCGCTTAAACAGAAAGCGAATTTGAAAAGCACGATAGTCTTTATCTTGATTTAAGTTGGCAATTTGCACGTAACTTTTGATATTGTCTAGCAGCCTGCCTTCGACACCGTCGAACGCCACATCCACCTTCGCTTGAAGATGAGTACAAATAAGCAGGGCGCACAGTGCTAAGAGATATTTAAATTGTTTCTTGATGCGGGTGGACATAATGTTTTTTTTCATGCGGTTAACTACGAAAAATAATCGCACGTTGATCTCTGCAAAGTAAACTCTTGTTGAGGAGATTTATTAAATGCCGGTTGCTTTAAGTTCTGAGCAAAGACAGCAAATTATGCGCATGACGCTTCCGCCGCGTTCTGAAACCCTTGCCGCGTTGAAGCGAGAAGTTGAGCAAGACGAACCTAGTATTGAGAAGATGGCAGAGCTGATAACAAAAGATATTAGTCTTTCTGCCCAAGTTTTAAGCGTCGTTAACTCATCTGCTTATCGACCCGTTCATAAAGTGGAATCGATTAAGCATGCCGTCATGATACTCGGCATCAACCAGTTAATGCCACTGATTAGGGCCGCTTCACTTAAAGCATCCTTAATTAGTCATGGTTTTTTGGCAGACTATTGGCGCTACAACGAATGGACTGCGCAAGCATGTATGGTGGTTGCTCGGTTATTAAAGCGGGAATCACTCGCACATTATGCTTATCAGTTTGGCTTATTCCAAGGCGCGGGAGTACCCCTGTTATATTTAAATTTTGATGGCTACGACGCGTTTGTTAAACAATCTGACCGATTAGGTTGGCGCGAGATCGCAGTAAAGGAAGAAGCATCATTGAATGTTTCTCATGCTGTTGCCAGTGCCGTGCTGGCTCAGTATTGGCAACTACCCGCTACCTTAGTGAAGATGTTCTATTTTTATTATGAGCCGGATGCTTTAACTGAATTTGACGGCAATAAATCGACGATTGACGAGTTGATGGCGATTCATCGATTGGCGCGTTATGCGATTGATAAGCAAACCCGCAGTATTGCCGGCGATAGAGACTGGAAAGTCTTCAGAGAAAACGTAATGATGACTTTTAAACTGTCTGAGCGCGACGTATCGAGACTGGTCGAGGACACGGTAGAAAAGGTCTTTGATTTGTCATCTGATTAAATAAACAGCGATCGGTGTCTATGATGGCAGTTTATGCTTGCTACCTTCAATAAGGTCAGTATAATTCTCGCTTGCAGTAGGGGCGTAGTTCCAATTGGTAGAACAGCGGTCTCCAAAACCGACGGTTGGGGGTTCGAATCCCTCCGCCCCTGCCACTGCTTCCTTTCTTACCTAGCATATCTAAGCGCTCTGCTTTAAACTGCGTAGTAAATTATGCGGAACTAAAGCTGATGAAATTATCAAAACAACAGTCTCAAGTGCTCGATAAAATGGGGATCCCTCGCTGGACGCTGAAGCCACAGTCAGCTCGGGTACCAAGCGACGAGCGAATACATTGGTATCGCGTTGGCTCATTATACTTGAATTCCGCACAACCACTTCCAGTACAATTGCCAAGATGGCTGCGAGACCTAATAATTTTATTTGATACGCGACCCACCGCAGTAAAGCCTCCGCTACAAGCTGATTTAGTCATTTCCGTGGATGAGGTCAATTCAAAAATTAGGACGCCCGCGGCAAAAAAGGCACTCTGGCGCACGATTCAACAATGTCAAAAATAGAGGTAACGCTCACTGAACCCTCCTCGGTGCTGTTTGACATTGAAAAACGAGCACACGCTTACCCATGGTCGGAAATTGTATTTTTTCAGCCCTTGAGTGCAGGCACACTTTGGTGGTCGATCTCGGTGGACAAGCGCATTGTGGGATTTGCAAATACACAGTTAGTCGCAGATGAACTGACATTGCATAATATCGCTATCGATCCGAGGTACCAAGGAAGAGGTTTTGGTAAGTTTTTACTGAACGATATTCTAAATTATGCCGATAAACATAACGCATTGATGTTTTTAGAAGTTAGAGAATCGAATGCGTCGGCGATACATGTTTATCAGCAGGCGGGTTTTTCGATTGTAGGTCGTCGACCTAATTATTACGCATCAGATTCGGGGCGAGAGGATGCCTTGGTAATGCGTAGAGAAATAAGCTAAGAGGTTATTATGAATCAGCAGGCAGCGTTGGCATTTCGGTGCATGGATTTAACGTCATTGGGCAATCAAGATACGCCTGAAATGATTGAAGCACTATGTGCAAAAGCGCGGTATCACGAGCATCAAGTGGCAGCTATTTGTGTTTTTCCTGAGCACGTCACGACTGCAAAACGAGCGTTGAATGCTCAAGTCGGACCGACCGTACCGGTTGCTACTGTAACCAATTTCCCTCAAGGGAGTACTGACGTTGTACGAGCGGTTGAAGAAACCCAACGAGCGCTTGCTGCAGGCGCTGATGAGATTGATGTTGTACTGCCGTATCACGCGTTGTTGGCGGGTGATAAAAAAGTGTGCGAACAGCTTGTTGGTAGCGTGAAAGACGCGTGCGGTGATACTGCGTTACTCAAGGTTATTATTGAAAGCGGTGAACTACAAACCGCAGCGCAAATACGCCTTGCAAGCCAGTTGAGCATTGCTAATGGTGCCGATTTTATCAAAACATCGACAGGGAAAGTGCCTATCAACGCGACGCTAATGGCGGCTAAGGAAATGCTTCACGTCATAGCAACGGATAATCTTGCATGTGGATTTAAAGCCGCGGGGCGGATCCGCACACTGGCTGACGCTGTTGAATATTTTGCGCTAGCTGAAAGTATTTTAGGCTCTGAATATCTATGCCCTAAATTCTTTCGCCTGGGAGCCAGTAGTCTACTTACAGATTTGATCGAACACAGCTAGGAGATAACGATGTCGCTTACACGAGAAATTATTCGCGTTAAGCGTGATGGAGGTGAGCTCGATGAAGCCTCACTTGCCGCGTTCATTAAAGGTATTACCGACGAGACTGTGAGCGAGTCACAGATCGCAGCGATGGCAATGGCGATTTTCTTAAATGGTATGTCTGAGCGTGAAACCCGCCTTCTCACGCGCTACATGCGGGATTCTGGGGATGTGCTCAACTGGCACTCGCTAAACCTAGATGGTCCAGTGCTGGATAAGCATTCTACGGGGGGCGTTGGTGACAACGTGAGTCTCATGTTAGGACCCATCATCGCCGCTTGTGGTGGCTATGTTCCTATGATTTCGGGGCGCGGGTTAGGGCATACCGGGGGAACGCTCGATAAGTTTGATTCGATACCTGGTTATCAAACTCATCCGACCAATGACCTTTTCCGCCGTGCTGTCCACGATGTTGGAGTCGCCATAATTGGTCAAACAGGGTCACTTGCTCCCGCCGATAAGAGGTTTTATGCGACTCGGGATGTTACGTCTACGGTAGAGTCGCTTCCCCTTATCACTGCATCGATTTTATCAAAAAAGCTTGCCGAGGGTTTGGATGGTTTAGTGCTTGACGTAAAAGCGGGTAGCGGTGCTTTTATGGATAATGAGCAAAAGGCACGAGAGTTAGCTGATACGTTAGTCCGCGTTGGCTCGCAGTTGGGTGTGCCGACGCGAGCGGTAATCACTGATATGAATCAGCCGTTAGCGCCATGCGCCGGTAACGCGATTGAAGTCAAAAGTGCGATAGATTACCTCTCAGGTAATAATCGCCCCAACCGTTTGCACCAAGTGACGGTGGCGCTTGCGGTAGAGGCGTTGTTAGCTGGGGGCCTTGCAGATAACTCGGACAGCGCGAAGGAGAGTGTCAATAGGGTGCTAGAGTCAGGTAAAGCGCTGGAAGTATTCGAGAAAATGGTACATACGTTAGGCGGACCTCATGATCTGATTGAACGTATGGAGGATTACTTACCGCAAGCAGAGGTGATAAAACCGGTGCTCGCTCAGCAAAACGGTTATATTACGCAAATTCATGCACGGGACTTAGGTAATGCCGTAGTGAGCCTGGGTGGGGGACGCTTAACTTCCATTGATAAATTGGACTATAGTGTTGGCATTTCAGAAATTGCAGAACTCGGTGCAGCTGTTGAAAAGGGACAGCCTTTAGCTGTGGTTCACGCAGCCAATGAAAGTGACTGGCAGCGAGCAGCTAACCAAGTAATAGATACCATCAAAATTGATAGTCAAAAGCCTCAGTTGACCGAGGTAATTTATGCGAGTTTGCAGGAATAATTTGTATGAAACGAGCAATTGTTGTGGTACTCGATTCCTTTGGCTTAGGTGCGGCTCCTGATGCCCACCTATTTGGCGATGAGGGCGCGGATACGCTTGGTCATATAGCGGAACACTGCTTCAAAAATGACCGACCGTTGCGTGTCCCTAATATGGCCAAACTTGGACTTTGGCACGCTCACTATGGTGCAACAGGTAAACAGCTTGTCGAACTCAAGAGCGACATCATGGGTTGCTACGGATGGGCTGCAGAGCGCTCATCTGGGAAAGATACGCCGTCAGGTCATTGGGAGCTAATGGGATTACCTGTCAATTATGACTGGGGTTACTTTTTAAAGCGAGAACACAGCTTTCCCGAAACGTTATTAACTGAATTGTGTCAACGCGCTGGACTGAATGGGGTTTTAGGCAATTGCCATGCTTCGGGTACGCAAATCATTGAACAATTCGGCAAGGCGCATCAGGCCACTGGAAAGCCGATTGTTTACACGTCAGCTGATTCGGTTTTTCAAATCGCAGCTGATGAGGAATTTTTTGGCTTAGACCGTTTATATCAGGTGTGTGAAATTGCTCGCGATTTAGTTGATGAATACAACATCGGTCGTGTCATAGCGCGCCCCTTTGTCGAAGATTCCAACCAAGGTTTCGTTCGCACAAGTAATCGTAGAGACTACGCGACGCCGCCGCACGGGAAAACCTTATTGGATCACGTGATTTCCCACGGAGGTGAAGTGCATGGGGTGGGTAAGATCAGCGATATTTTTGCTGGTCGAGGTATCAGCGCAAGTTATAAAGCCAATGATACAGCGAGTTTAGTCGATAAGACATTGGAATTGATGCAAACTAAACAACAAGACAAATGCTTAATTTTTACTAACCTGGTCGCTTTTGACACGCTTTACGGTCATCGACGGGATGTTGAAGGCTATGCGCGTGAGCTCGAAGATTTTGATAAAAAGTTAGCTGAGCTTATACAGGCGATGCTACCTGATGACTTACTGGTACTGACAGCGGATCACGGTTGCGATCCGACATCGCCTGGCAGTGATCATACCCGCGAGTTTGTGCCTTTGCTCTGTTACAGTCCTCGTTTGAAGGGCCGTTGTTTGGGTCAGCGTCAAAGCTTTGCTGATTTAGGGCAAACGCTAGCCCATTGGTTGGCAGTTGACGCCACGGAGAGTGGCGTCAACATGTTTACTTAATCGACTTTGTAACGCTTGACCAATTGTTCGAGGCGCTGTGCGGTATCGGTTAGCTCACCCATGGTATCGCCTGCTTCGCGCGTACCTTTTGCGGTTCGCTCTGCAATTTCAACGATCGTGGACATATTTTGGTCGATAGTTTGTGATACTGAAGTTTGTTCTTCAGCGGCCGTAGCGATTTGAGCGTTCTGTGAGTTGATGGTGTTCACCGCGTCTAACACTTGTTTAAGCGATTGTTCTACTTCGCCCGCGCGCTCAACGCTTTGACTGCTGCCTTCTCGTATCGCCCCCATGACATCAGACACTTCGTCACTGCTTAATTGCAGTTGATCAATCATCTGCTCAATTTCGTGAGTACTGTCTTGGGTACGTTTAGCCAGTGTTCTTACTTCATCCGCGACCACAGCAAAACCCCTTCCAGCTTCGCCTGCGCGAGCCGATTCGATAGCGGCGTTGAGTGCCAATAAATTGGTTTGATCGGCTATGGAGCGGATCACATCGAGCACACCGCCAATTTGAGCCGACTGATTTGCAAGATTGTCTACCGAATGACTGCCGCGTTCGACTTTATCCGCCAATCCGTGAATAACGTTGACGGCTTGCTTTAACAAGCTTGAGGCGTCGTAAACGAGTTTTTCTGCGTTTTCAGCCGCTCCAGATGCTTCAGATGCGCTTGCCGCAACTTGCTGAGAGGCGGCGGCGAGCTCATTGATAGCGGTCGCACCTGTTCACTTTCTAACTGTTGTTCGCCAACACCGTCCTGAGCTTGTTGAAGCACACTTGATAATTGTTGTGTCGAGTCATTCACCATGGACGCAGATTCGCGGACGCGCACTATTAAATCAGAGACTTGATCACCGAAACGATTAAATGCAGCGCCTAGATCAGCGAGCTCATCATGGCTATCCGTTGCTAAGCGACGTGTTAAGTCACCATCACCTGTGGCTATTTCATCCATCGCTGCCAATGCTTTGGCGAGTGGTCGGGTGATACTACGGACTACGGCCAGGGCGATAAACGCGGTAATTAATAGTGCAATAATGCTAGCTAACAAGGTTTGCCAAAGCGCCTCAGCGATAGATTTCTGAACATTACCCTCGAGTGCTGCTGCGCGTTGCTGTAGACCTTCAACCCAGAATCCTGTTCCGATAACCCAATCCCAAGCTTCAATGTACTCCGCGTAGCCGAGCTTAGGCGCTACACGCTTACTGTTATTCTGCCAATCGTAAGCGACATAGCCTCCTCCGTTTTTCGCTGCTTTAATTAAGTCACGAATAAGGTAAACGCCATTTGGATCCTGAAAGTCATACAAATCGCGTCCATTCAGTGATGGGTTAACGCCGTGTACTACATTGATTCCGTCCGAGTCATAGACGAATAGATACCCGGTATCACCCGAGTCATCAAAGCGCAGTTGCTCGATAATTTGCTTGGCCCGCGCTTGTCGTTCTGCCAATGTGCCTAGGGATGGATCATTAACTAAGTGTTTTATGGAGGAGCGAGCTAAGGCGAGATAGTTTGACAATGAATTACGCGCGTCTTTTTGCATTTGTTCGGTAAATTGATCAACCGCAGCGTCGCCGATGTTATTCGATTGCTGAAAGTTAAACCAAGTTAGGAAGATGGCAATCAATGCGGGTGGTACGAGTGCCAAAATAAATACTTTAGCGCGAATATTGAATCTCATGGGCGTTTCACTTTATTTGGAATGACTTTTAAAATTCTATAACAGACGATTAAGCGCCTCACTAAGACATTTGTCTTGGCTTAGTGAAAAAACTGTAAACTCTGAGTCGCCTCTCGGCATTGTTTCTAACGCTTAAATCAGCGAAAATACTCCCTTTAAATCGGCCGATATGCGAGAAAGTTAAATGTCAGATGTGAGTGTCGCGAAACAAATTAAGCAAGAGGTAGATAAACGTCGTACCTTTGCCATTATTTCTCACCCGGATGCTGGTAAAACCACCATCACAGAAAAAGTGCTCTTGCATGGTCAACAGATCCAAAAAGCAGGCACTGTGAAAGGTAAGAAATCGGGTCAGCACGCGAAATCTGACTGGATGGAAATGGAACAGGAGCGCGGCATTTCCGTGACCACGTCCGTTATGCAGTTTCCATACAACGACTCACTGGTAAATTTGTTGGATACACCAGGTCACGAGGACTTTTCAGAGGATACTTATCGGACGCTCACCGCCGTTGATTCCTGCTTGATGGTGATAGACGGGGCTAAAGGTGTCGAGGATCGTACTATCAAGTTAATGGAAGTTACTCGATTACGTGATACGCCGATTATTACTTTTATGAACAAACTTGACCGTGATATTCGCGATCCCTTGGAATTATTAGATGAGGTCGAGGACGTTCTTAAGATTATGTGCGCGCCGATTACATGGCCCATTGGCTCAGGTAAGAACTTTAAAGGCGTTTATCATTTATTGCGAGATGAAACGATCCTATATAAAACGGGACAGGGCCACACCATTCAAGATGTTGATATTATTAAAGGTATTGATAATCCAGAGCTCGACAAGCGTTTAGGTGTATGGGCAGACGAGTTACGCGAGCAAATTGAGTTAGTGAATGGTGCGTCGAACCCGTTTGATAAAGAAATGTTTTTAGCAGGAGAGCTCACCCCTGTATTCTTTGGTACAGCGCTTGGTAATTTTGGTGTTGACCATATGTTAGATGGATTGGTGGAGTGGGCTCCCAAACCGCAGGCTCGCGAAACAGATGAAGGCGAAGCCGTGACGGCTGATAACGCAAATTTCTCTGGATTTGTATTTAAAATTCAGGCGAATATGGATCCTCGCCATCGAGATCGTGTCGCTTTCTTGCGAATTGTCTCGGGTAAGTATGAAAAAGGCATGAAGATGAAGCAGGTACGTACAGGTAAAGATGTGCGTATCAGTGATGCGCTTACATTTTTAGCCGGTGACCGTGCTCATGTCGAGGAGGCTTATCCCGGCGATATCATTGGTCTGCATAACCATGGCACGATTCAGATTGGTGATACGTTCACGAGTGGTTCTGATTTTAAATTTAGTGGTATTCCAAACTTTGCTCCAGAGTTGTTCCGTCGTATTCGATTAAAAGATCCGCTCAAACAGAAGCAGTTGTTAAAAGGTTTGGTACAACTATCGGAAGAAGGTGCGGTACAGGTATTTCGCCCCTTAATCAGCAATGATCTTATCGTCGGTGCGGTGGGTGTTCTGCAATTTGATGTTGTTGTACATCGACTTAAAACTGAGTATAAAGTGGATGCGATGTACGAAAACATTAATGTTGCTACAGCACGCTGGGTGTCAGGTGATGAGCGAAAAGTAGACGAATTTCGCCGCAAAGCCGAGGCTAACTTGGCGCTTGATGGCGGTGATAATTTAACGTACATCGCGCCGACCATGGTCAACTTGAGCTTAGCGGAAGAGCGTTATCCGGATATCACCTTTAGTCACACGCGAGAGCATTAACGAACATGCGTTTGTACGACACCCATTGCCACTTGGACTTTTCTGCTTTTGATAAGGATCGTTCTCAGGTTGTCGCTGGGGCTCAAAGGGTGGGAGTTGAGCGTTTTATGTTGCTCGGTATAACCGAGCAACAATGGTCGAACTTAATCAAACTATGTGATGACTTCTCACCTGCATTTCGTTTCTCTCTTGGGTTACATCCTTACTTTATCCATCAGCATCAATCGACTCATATCAACGCACTGGCGAGTTGTTTTGAGTCTTTATCAGACTCCGCTCGTGCGCGATGCCAGGCGATTGGTGAAATTGGGTTAGATGCCACCTGTGAACAGCCAAAATTACAAAAAGCGTTGTTAGATCAGCAACTCGTATTAGCAAAAAACTACCAACTTCCGGTTATATTGCATCATCGAAAAACTTTAGATGAGCTGCTTAAATCCGTTCGAGAGAAACGGGTTGAGCACGGCGTGGTACATGCTTTTTCTGGCAGTTATGAACAAGCTGCGGCGTGGGTGGATCAAGGGTTTAAACTCGGCATCGGCGGTACGATTACCTATGAGAGAGCCAAGAAGACTCGAGATGCTATTCAACGTATTGGCGTGGAGCATTTAGTGCTCGAAACGGATGCGCCCGATATGCCTTTGTGCGGATATCAAGGTCGGCGCAACGAACCTAAAAGGGTCGCGCAGGTGCTAGAGAGTTTGGCTAAGCTATTAGAAACCTCCACTGAGGCGATATCGCCAGTGCTCTGGAAAAATAGCACCGCACTGTTTAACTGAAGTGTTTTTGTTTCTGTTTTTTAACCCAGCGTCTATCGCGTATTCGATTAAATCCAAGCACGATTAATCCGCCCGTAATAAGAGCCAGCAAAAGTAATGTCTTGCCTTGTGAGGTGAGTCCTAATAGCGTTTTTTCGTTAGCATGTAAGATCTGATTCTTGTCAAAAGTCACCTGTAAATAGCCTTGATCATCAAACTCATCGCCGATGGGATGAATAAGTACCCAGGGTTCAGGTAGCGTGCTCGGGTAGTCAATAATAGAGCTAGTTTGACCCACGCTGAACTGATTGATGCCGGCAGCATCACGTAGCGTTACTGCCAGCACTCCGGGCTGTTCGTTGAGACGAATGATAAGTTGCTGCAAACCTTCTTGGTTGCCATTAGTTAGAAAAACTTGACTGCCAGCCGCGGTCTGACTCAGCACCCAATTTAAGTGCTCTCGTGTATTTTGTTCAAGTTGTTGTTGTGCCTGGTTCGTGGCAATATTCCAGATACTGTACATGAGTGTGAGAAGCGCAGCAGCTGCCATAAAGCGCAGTAGGCGCTTGAATGCGACCCGAGTTAAACGTTGTAATTTAGCCGTTGAAACACGGTTAATTAGCTCGTTTAAGGTGTATTTGGGCAGTGCGTTTTGCTTCACTCTGAGTTACCTATGCGTGCGGATAAGGAAACCTTATGCTAAACCATTCTGGGTTGATTGTCTTTGATATGGACTCGACCCTGATTTCAATTGAGTGTATCGATGAAATAGCTCATTTGCTAGGGCAGCGTGATGCTGTTGCGGCAATTACTGAACAAGCTATGCGGGGTGAGATTGATTTCGCGGCAAGCTTGAAGCAGCGTGTTTCCCTATTGGAGGGAGTGGATGTTTCGTTGTTTGACTCGCTATTTAACCCGATCCCTTTAACTCAAGGAGCACAACAGCTGATTGATTTCTGTAAACTAAAAAACTGGTACTGTGTTGTAGTCTCAGGCGGTTTCACTTGGTTCTCTGCAAAAGTTGCCGGTGAATTAGGGTTGGATTTACACATTGCTAATGAACTTGAAATGAGCGATAACAGGCTAACGGGCCGCGTATTAGGCGCTATCGTCGATGGCCAAAAAAAGGCTGAAACATTGCAAATGTTGCGTCAGCAATTGCCAGAAGATGTGCCGGTGGTTGCCGTTGGTGACGGCGCAAACGATCAATGGATGTTACGTGCTGCCGACCTCGGTATCGCATTTTGCGCCAAACCGTTACTTCAAGAGGTAGCTGATGTCACCATTAATCAGCCAGATTTAGCACTCATTATTCCGGAACTGGAAAAAAGATTTTAATTTGTCGCTGACAACCACTGTTCTAACCGCTTAGCAGCGACGGCTTGTAGCGACTCGGACAGTTCCAAACTTTGAGTCAATAATGGCGTAACGCTAAAGCTATCGGCAACGCCGAGTACACTATCTAGCTGGCGCTCGACGCGATCAACTTTATATTGTGCGTACGCCGATAAATACTGCATTTCTGCTTCAATGAATTGTCGATCGGGACGTCCCGTGCGGCTTAATTCGATGTTTACGGCGATGATGGTATCGTTGAGTAACGCTTGAATCACGTGATGCTCAATATCATCTAGTGTCACAGTTTCAACATCGAAGGCTAATACAGATACGGTGCGTTTATTTTGGTCATCCCAACCGAGTTGAAAAAGTAGCAACTGGTTCATGGGACGTTCGCTTTTATCTGCGCTCATCAACCATGATTTCCATTTATCTAATAATCCACTGGTGTTTAGCAATGTGGGCAATGTCGCCTTGGGTAATAGCGAATTAGGCATCTGCAGCAAGCGACTCCAGTCTGAAATCACAGGTGGTACACCAATGCGTCCAAGAAAGTCCTCGTTAGTTTTCGTTTGATAAAAAAATAAAGGTACAGCGCTGGCAGCATCGCAGTAAAGATTTCGCAAGCCTAGTTCAAAACCTTTTAACGAGTTATTTTCATATATTTTCGGAAGCCGTTGTTCTCTTTGCTGTATGAATCGAGTAAGAAACTGGGCGGCTGCTCGAGATGCAGGTTGCTCGGACAGCTTTAGATTAAATGCGGTTCGTGATTTATCAACATTGACTATTTGATACTGAACGTCTGTGAGTGGTTCGTTTTTATGGTGTTGCAAGAGCTGCGTAAAACTCACCTGCATTTCTGAGCGATTTGAACCCGGGATAGGCTCGTCGACTTGGATGCGTAAACCGTGCTCGGAAATATCTAGCACCAACCCGTCTCGACTAAATGAACCGCTGCGAACACGACAGCGACTGCGCAAGTGGTAGCGCTGTTCACTACGGAGGTTAACGAACTCTAGTTTGATAGCTTGAGAACGGTGTGGTGGAGATGGAGGATGAACAAATGCACGTAATTTGGCGAGTTCATCTTTATTGTAGCTGAGTCCGCAAAAGGGCTTGATGAGATCAGTGACATCATCAAGAGTTGCGACATAGTCTATTTCTGATAGCGCATGTTGCACGGATTCGGTGAATGGCTGCTCTCTTGAGGGCAAATTGATATGTTGTGGCACAGCCTGAGGTCGCCACGCCTGCTTGTGATTGACTGGGGAAAGACTAAGCCGAAACGCCTGAAAAGATGATTTTTGTACGGCAAAACTAGCAAATGTGTCCCACAATTCTATTTTCTTGAGTTCTTCGACCAGCGCAGAATAAAAGTAGACCTTGCCTTTAGCGACAATATTGAACGTGAGTAGCGTCAGTTCACAGGACTCGTTACGCTCGAGCTTTTTAATCATGTATTGGCTACGGCGTTTGTTGAATATCGGTCCAATTGCGAGTTCATTGGTTTCGTTATACCAATGAGCTAGGGTACTTTCATTATTGTAGGTTGTCAGTACATACTTACATGAAAGCTCTTTTGAGTGGCGTTGCAAATACAGTGTTAGACGTCGCATGCGAGGCAAGTAGAACTGTTCATGAGCTTTATTGAGAAGCGCAATTTCAGTATTGTCGGTGTTAACCCGATAACGGCGTTTATAGCCACTAATGAATCGAGTGATGAATGCGTCAAAGTCCTTATTTAAGTCGCCGTCGGCGCGCTTAAGGGAGATGTACGTACGTTGGTTTTCTTCATTTATTCGTGCTATTTCGTAACGAATCGGTAATTGCGGATCAATGGTGAACTCTTTCGCAAATCCAGTGAAATAGATGTTTGCCTGTTGTCCCACTTGCAATTGCATCTGGCTGCGATCGACTCGAATTCTTAAGCCACCTTGAGAGATGTTGTTGGTAATGGCGCGGCAAGAGGAAGCGCCTTCCAGCTCAATATAAACCTCCACCGTATAATTCATGCGCTCTTCATCGCGGTAGGGATAAAAGCCTAACTTGAATAATTCAAATGCGCTTTCATCGTCAAACGTATCGTCTTCAGCACTCTCAGCTTGCGCAGCTTTTTGTTGCTCATACATAACACGATAGTTATTCTCGGCCTGCATGATTCGTTCATAGGTGTCTTGCGTAAAAACACCATTGTAGTCTCTAAGACCACGCTCAAAAATGTCTCGAGCAACCTCATCTAAGTAATGCACCCGTCCGCGGTGTTCTATGCGCCTACAATCGCCATCCACCCGTTTGCGTAAATCGACCGTGCGTGGGCATGCTCGCGTTAAACGACGTACTTCCGCTCTTACTTTGAATTTACTAGGTCCGTCCAACGTTGACGTCAGCAAATTAAAGTGCTTCTCAAAGTCGTCATCCAAAGCAACAAGTTTGAGTTGGTCGATTAGCGGTGATAATTGTAGGTTCGGCATTCTTCTCTTTTATATTTATAATGATGAGCTTAACTGAGAGCATCATAGAACGAGAGCAGTGACATGGCAAAGACAAAAACAGCGTACGTGTGTACCGAATGCGGTGCTGACTTCCCCCGGTGGGTAGGTCAGTGCAGTGAATGTAAAGCATGGAATACCGTATCCGAGGTGCGTTTGGGCAATAATAAAGGAGCTGTCTCTGCAACACGCAGTGGATTCGCGGGAGTCACTCAAGCTAAGGTTACGACGTTAAATGAAGTTTCTTTGGAAGAGGTTCCGCGCTTTAGTTCTACTTTTAAGGAGTTTGACCGCGTCTTGGGAGGTGGTGTCGTACCGGGGTCGGCCATATTGATTGGTGGTTCTCCGGGAGCGGGAAAGAGTACCTTGCTATTGCAAACCCTATGCCGCCTGGCGGGGGGAATGAAAGCCCTATATGTCACCGGTGAGGAGTCGTTGCAGCAGGTCGCTATGCGAGCAAAACGACTCGGCTTGCCTATGGATAAGTTAAGAATGCTTGCCGAAACGTCGGTCGAAACGATTTGTCAGCTTGCCGACCAAGAAAAGCCTCAGTTGATGGTGATTGACTCAATACAGGTCATGCATTTAGATGACATTGCGTCTGCGCCGGGCAGCGTGTCACAGGTACGCGAGTCAGCGGCGTTTTTAACGCGGTATGCTAAACAGAAAGGTGTTGCCATTATTATGGTAGGGCATGTTACCAAAGATGGTTCGTTGGCAGGACCTAAGGTTCTGGAACATTGTATTGATTGCTCGGTCATTTTAGATGGCTCGTCAGATAGCCGTTACCGTACGTTACGCGGTACTAAAAATCGTTTTGGCGCGGTGAATGAGTTGGGCGTCTTTGCCATGACAGGCAGTGGGTTAAAAGAAGTTTCTAACCCATCAGCCATTTTCCTGCAGCGCGGTGAAGAGCAAGGCAATGGTTCGGTAGTAACGGTTATTTGGGAAGGGACTCGACCATTACTCGTCGAAATTCAAGCTTTGGTAGATTACTCCGCATTAGCTAACCCGCGCCGCGTAGCCGTGGGTTTAGAAGCGACTCGACTTGCTTTGCTATTAGCTGTATTACACCGGCACGGCGGACTGCATGTCTCTGATCAAGATGTGTTTGTTAATGTGGTTGGTGGGGTAAAAGTGTCTGAGACATCGGCTGACTTGGCGCTGATGCTTGCCATCGTATCGAGTTTTAAAGGCGAACCTTTAGCACGCGAGTTAATTATTCTGGGAGAGGTTGGGCTCGCCGGTGAAATACGACCGGTGCCGAACGGACAAGAGCGTTTGAATGAAGCGGCAAAGCACGGTTTTAAACGTGCAATCGTCCCACATGGTAATGCCCCTAAGCAGGCGATTGAAGGGATGCAAGTGACACCCGTTAAGAACCTGCAGGAAGCGCTCGATGCGATTTAAAGGGCTGGTCGCATGCCTGTTTCTCGTGTTCTCGGTTGCGGCGGAGGCTTCTTCTCGCTGGGTCAGTTTAAATCAGTGCCTCGATTATTTGCTAATCGACTGGGCACCCGAGCAGGTGGTTGGGATTACGGGGCTCGATGAGACATTAATCAATGAGAAGCACCGTGCCCACTTTGGGCGTTTAGAGAATATTTTAAGGTTACAGCCCGATCGCGTGTTTGCAACAGAGTACAATAATCCTAAATTGATTCGGTTATTACGTCAGTATACTGAAGTCGAGGTTTTGCCCCAGCCTTCCAGTCTTGCGCGATATGATGAGTGGGTGACACAACTGAGCCAATATGCTCAGTTAGCCCCTCATGCACGTGCTCATCAACAGCAGTTAGAACAAGCGATGAAGCAAGCACAACAGGTTGCACAGAAGGTTATTATATTGATGCCCAATCAGTTTAGTTGGGGAACGGCGAGTTGGGCTGATGAATTAATTAGTGCGATGCACTGGAAAAACTTAGCCGCGCCTTTTGGAGAAAACCTGGTCTCCTTAACCCTAGAAGAAGTGATAAAGCTTACGCCGGATCGTTATTTGCTAGAGGGGTTTAGCCGGGCTCATTACGCTCTTGCAAATGAGTGGCTCTACCACCCCTTACTGCGAGAACACTTAGAAAAAACACCGACTCAACAAATTCCTCCACGACTTTCCTCGTGCCCAGTGGTGTTTGCTGATGATTATTTGAAGGCTATTCAAGGAAAATTATGAAACTGAGTCAGAGACAGTGTTTTATTATCCTGTTTGCCATTGTTATTTTACTTAGCGCTCTACAGCTCACCGTGGGGGGAAGCTCAATTAATTGGTGGATGCCGAATGCACTAGAGAAAGATATCATCTGGGATATCCGTGTTCCACGAACGTTGTTAACCTGGTTGATTGCTAGTGCTCTTGGGCTTGCTGGCGCAGTGATGCAGCTATTACTTAGAAACCCATTGGCTGAGCCGGGCATCACGGGTGTATCCGGGTGCGCTGCTTTAGTGACTATTGCGTGTCTTTACTTTGGCTGGTTACCCGCCTTTTCCTTTGGGCTGCCGGCATTGGCTTTAGTTGGCGGTTTGCTCGGTGTCTCGTTGCTGATGGTGCTTGCTGGACGACGGGCCTCGCCTACGCGAGTGATTTTAGCAGGGGTTGCGATTGCAACCATGAGTAGCGCAGCGATGGGATTGTTGCTTTATCTCGCGCCGAATCCGTTTGCATTCCAAGAATGGGCCTTTTGGCATATGGGAAGCTTGGCAAATAAAAGTTGGCACTCAGTGATGCTGGCGCTACCGGGCATTGTGCTCGCGTTTCCTATCGTATGGTTGGGACGTCGCTTTTTATACGCGCTAACATTGTCTGAAGAGACCGTCGCGACGATGGGGTTCAATGTGGCGCGCTACCGCAATTGGATGTTGTTAGCTGTGGCGCTACTGACGACCGCATCGGTCGTAGCCGTTGGTGTGATTGGATTTGTTGGTTTATTAGCACCTCATGCAGTACGATTGTTAGGATTTAACCATCCGAAGTACGTACTGTGGCTGTCTCCAGTGACCGCAATTCTTTTACTCATTAGTTTTGATACGCTAGCACAGCTAATGAGCACCGCGCGTGAATTACCCGTGGGCATATTAGCGGCGTTAGTCGGCGCGCCACTGCTTATTGTGCTACTGGTTCGAGAGCGAAACAGCCATGCTTGAGCTTGACGATCTTTATCTTGCCGGGATTTCTCGGCCACGCTTGCAACATATCAATCTGAAGCTAACAAGCAATCAGCTGATTGGTGTTATTGGCGCTAATGGTGCGGGAAAAAGCTCATTATTGCGCGGAATAGCCGCAGTTGAACCTCAACTAAAGGGCCATATTCGATTTAAACATCAGGACTGGTTGCGCTTATCGCATCGTCAGCGACAAAAGTACTTGGGGTATTTGCCTCAGACAGAAGCGCCTGAATGGGATATTCGTATTGATGAGCTGGTCAATCTGTCGGCGCAGGTCACGCATTCACAATTAATGAAGCATTTAGAAAAGTATGCGCTACTGACTTTAAAGGAACGTCGAGTTTCACAAGTATCGGGAGGGGAACGACAGCGCGCATTACTAGCTCGGGCAACGTTGTCGGAGCCACAATTGCTTATTTGTGATGAACCCGTCAGTGGTCTCGATGTGGCGCATCAATTAACCATTATGCAGCAGTTGCATAATCACGCTCGCACGCACGGTCTGGTTTTGGCGGCGATTCACGATCTAGCGCTAGCAGCACGTTTTTGTGACAGTTTACTGTTAATGCACAATGGGGAATTAGTGCAGAGCGGGGAGCCGTTTGAGGTGTTGACTGAAAAAAACTTAGCTCACTGTTTTGGTGTACAAGCCGAGTGGTTTTGTAAAGATAACGGCGTTGGTTGGATACCAACGCCGTTGCAAGCAGTAAAAGATTAACCGATCGGTTTATATTTAATGCGGTGTGGCTCCATTGCCTGTTCGCCAAACTTCTCTTTCATATAAGCTTCGTAATCGCTGTAGTTACCTTCGTAGAAGACCACTTCAGCTTCATCGCGATAATCAAGAATATGGGTGGCGATCCGGTCTAAGAACCAACGGTCGTGCGAGATAACCAAAGCTGAACCTGGGAACTCGAGGATGGCTTCTTCCAGTGCTCGTAACGTCTCAACATCGAGATCGTTGGTGGGTTCATCTAATAATAAGACGTTGCCGCCCGCTTTAAGCAGTTTCGCAAGGTGCACGCGGTTGCGTTCACCGCCCGACAGCTCACCGATACGTTTTTGTTGGTCGGTGCCTTTAAAGTTAAAGCGACCGACGTAAGCGCGCCCTTGAACCTCAAAGTTACCAATGCGCAGGATATCGTTACCATCGGTAATTTCTTGGAATACGGTTTTGCTATCATCCATGCTGTCGCGGAACTGATCAACGCTCGCTAATTCAACGGTATCACCGAGTTCAATTGAGCCACTGTCGGGCTGTTCTTGGCCACTGATCATACGGAATAAGGTGGATTTACCCGCGCCGTTCGGACCAATGATACCGACGATAGCACCTTTAGGGACACTAAAGCTCAAGTTATCAATAAGCTGGCGCCCTTCGTAGGCTTTGCTAATCCCGTTAACCTCAATGACCTTATCACCCAAGCGCGGACCTGGTGGAATAAATAGCTCATTGGTTTCATTACGTTTTTGATAGTCGCTACTTTGTAATTCTTCAAAGCGAGCCATACGCGCTTTGCTTTTCGCCTGACGACCTTTCGGATTAGTACGTACCCACTCAAGTTCTTGTTTGATGGTGCGTTGACGAGCTTTCTCTTGACGTTCTTCTTGTGCAAGACGCTTCTCTTTTTGCTCCAACCAAGAAGAGTAGTTGCCTTCCCATGGAATACCATAACCACGGTCAAGTTCAAGGATCCAGCCTGCTACGTTGTCTAAGAAATAACGGTCGTGGGTAATAGCAACGACGGTGCCTGTGTAATCATGTAAGAAGCGCTCTAGCCATGCGACTGACTCTGCATCCAAGTGGTTGGTGGGCTCATCGAGCAGCAACATGTCGGGCTTGGAAAGTAACAGACGACAAATAGCAACACGGCGACGTTCACCGCCTGATAGGTTACCGATTTTAGCGTCCCACTGTGGCAAACGCAGTGCATCAGCGGCGCGGTCAAGGATATTTTCGATGTTGTGACCATCTTTGGCCTGAATCAGCGCCTCGAGTTGAGCTTGTTCTTTTGCCAACGCATCAAAATCAGCATTCTCATCGGCGTAGGCCGCATAGACTTCATCTAAGCGAGTAAAGGCCTCTTTAACGTCAGCGACGGCTTCTTCCACCGTTTCCTTAACGGTCTTTTCTTCATCGAGCTGTGGCTCCTGCGGAAGGTAGCCAATGTTAATTCCTGCTAAGGGACGCGCTTCTCCCTCATATTCAGTATCAACACCCGCCATAATGCGAAGCAAGGTCGATTTACCGGCACCATTAAGACCTAAAACACCGATCTTAGCGCCTGGGAAAAACGATAATGAGATATCTTTTAAGATAGTTTTTTTGGGTGGAACAACTTTGCTCACCCGCGACATTGAATAGATATATTGCGCCATAGCGACGAACATTCCTACTGTTGGATTGAAAATAGGACCTAGTTTACTGGTAAATACAGCAAATGCCCAAATTTGTTGCCGAATTTTTTCTTAACGGCATGTGACGGTTTGCTAGGCAGTTTGGGGTATTTTGCGGTAAACTGCACGTCATAATTTGGCTAATGAAATTGATGGATGTCCGAGATGCAGAAAAAAGATCAGACAATTGCCGCGTTTGACGCGGAGTTATGGCAAGCAATGAATCAGGAAGTTGAGCGTCAAGAACAACACATTGAGCTGATTGCTTCAGAAAACTATACCAGCCCACGTGTGCTAGAGGCACAAGGCTCACAGTTAACTAATAAATACGCCGAGGGTTATCCTCATAAGCGTTACTATGGCGGCTGTGAATATGTGGACGTAGTTGAAGACCTCGCGATTGCACGTGCTAAAGAATTGTTTGGTGCTAAATACGCGAACGTACAACCGCATTCAGGCTCACAAGCCAACACCGCTGCATTCATGGCACTTATGGAAGCCGGTGATACCTTCTTGGGAATGAGTTTGGCACACGGTGGCCATCTGACTCACGGTGCGGGTGTTAACTTCTCGGGCAAGCTTTACAATGCCGTACAATATGGTATTTCAGAAGAAACCGGTGAAATCGATTACAACCAAGTTGAAGAGTTAGCTAAAGAGCATCAGCCGAAGGTTATCGTTGCTGGTTTCTCTGCATACTCGGGTATTGTTGATTGGCAGCGTTTCAGACAAATTGCTGACGAAGTGGGTGCTTATTTGTTGGTAGATATGGCGCACGTAGCGGGTCTGGTTGCTGCAGGTGTATACCCAAGTCCAATTCCTTACGCAGACGTAGTAACAACGACAACACATAAAACCCTCGCAGGTCCGCGTAGTGGTCTGATCTTGTCTGGCAAAGATGATGAGAAACTGCACAAGAAATTAAATAGTGCGGTATTCCCAGGTAATCAAGGTGGTCCGTTGATGCACGTTATCGCAGCGAAAGCGGTGGCGTTTAAAGAAGCCCTTGAGCCTGAATTTAAAGCGTATCAAGAACAAGTGCTAAAGAACGCTAATGCGATGGTTAAAGCTCTGCAAGCACGTGGTTATAAAATCGTATCGAATGGCACGCAGAACCATTTGTTCCTCGTTGATTTAATCGACAAAGACATCACGGGTAAAGATGCCGATGCTGCATTAGGCCGTGCATACATTACGGTCAACAAAAATGCGGTACCGAATGACCCGCGTTCGCCGTTCGTCACTTCCGGTCTTCGTCTAGGTACGCCTGCAATTACGCGTCGCGGCTTCAAGGAAGCAGAAGCTGAGCAAGTAGCTAATTGGATTTGCGATGTATTAGATGACATTAATAACGAAGAGACGATTGATCGCGTTCGTAACGATGTCAAAACGTTGTGTGCCGAGTTTCCAGTTTATAAATAACGTTTGAAAAGGAGCGCGCTATGCACTGTCCATTCTGCGGAACACAAGATACCAAGGTCATCGATTCGCGGTTAGTAGGGGACGGTGCATCGGTGCGCAGGCGCCGAGAATGTAGCCATTGTCGCGAGCGCTTTACAACATTTGAGACTGCTGAACTGGTAATGCCCCGTGTAATTAAAACAGACGGTGGGCGTGAACCTTTTAATGAAGATAAGCTTCGCAGTGGGCTATTACGTGCGCTTGAAAAGCGTCCGGTCAGTCTCGAAAAAATGGAACAAGCGGTCAATAAAATCAAATCCAGTATCCGTGCAACCGGCGAGCGAGAGATTACCTCTAACTTTATTGGCAACCTGGTGATGGATAACCTTAAGCAAATCGATAAAGTCGCCTACGTTCGTTTTGCTTCGGTCTATCGCTCTTTTGAGGATATCAAAGAGTTCGGCGAGGAGATCGCGCGGCTCAATGATTAGTTTGGCACAAGATAAGCACGACCATCTTTATATGCATCGCGCCTTGGAATTGGCAAGAAAAGGGCGCTTTACGACTGGACCTAATCCTGCCGTCGGTTGTGTCATCGTAAAAGACGCCAGTATCGTTGGCGAAGGATGGCATCAGAAGGCGGGCGAACCCCACGCCGAGGTCTTTGCGTTACGCCAGGCTGGCACACAAGCCAAACATGCAACCGCCTATGTTACGCTTGAGCCATGCAGTCACCAAGGTCGCACACCGCCCTGTGTTGATGCATTGATTAATGCGGAAGTAGCTCGCGTGGTTATCGCGATGCAAGATCCCAATCCGATTGTATCAGGTCGTGGCATTCATAAATTACACGATGCTGATATCGAAGTTCGTGTTGGTTTATTTGAAACTGCAGCGCGAGCGCTTAATCCTGGTTTTATTCATCGTATGCAGACTCAATTACCCTATGTGCGGGTTAAGCTCGCGAGCTCGCTTGATGGGCGTACGGCGTTGAGTAATGGAGTGAGTCAATGGATTACCGGTGCTGCAGCGCGTGCTGACGTTCAGGTATGGCGTGCACAAGCCGACGCAATATTAACTGGTGCGGATACGGTGCTGGTGGATAACCCGAGACTGAATGTACGCCCTGAACAGTGGCCTGACGGGATCGAAAAACCATTATTTTTCAAGCAGCCCGTGCGTGTGATTATTGACGGGAAAAACCGCATTCATGATGATTTGCGACTATTTGAGGTTGAAACGCCTGTATTTGTCGTCCGCACTACGGAAGCTCCTGCTTCTCGACATCGTCATTGCCACGAGATTATTGCTAAAGCAGATAGCCAGGGTCGCGTAGACTTACATGACGCACTGAAAGAACTCGCATTGCGTGAGATTAATTTGGTATGGACCGAGTGTGGAGCTCAGTTAGCGGGTGCTCTTTTTAACGCTCAGGTAGTGAATGAACTGGTCTATTATCAAGCCAACAAAGTATTAGGCAGTGACGCACGCAGTATGATTGCGTTGCAGGAACTGACTCAACTCGATGATGCGCTCTCATTTAACGTGCTTGAGCGCAGAATGGTCGGCGAGGATATTCGCGTGATCGCTCAGCCAATGAAGTAGGAACTATTATGTCATTGCATTCGACAGAAGAGATTATTGAAGATATCAAGCAAGGTAAGATGGTCATTCTAATGGATGACGAGGACCGCGAGAATGAGGGCGATCTTATTCTTGCAGCAGACTGCGTGACCCCTGAAGCGATAAATTTCATGGCGCGTTATGGTCGGGGACTGATCTGCCTGACCCTCAGCGAGGAACGTTGTAAGCAACTTAACCTGCCGCTGATGGTTGATCGCAACAATGCGCCATACTCGACTGCTTTTACGGTATCCATTGAGGCCGCCGAGGGTGTGACTACAGGTATTTCGGCAGCTGACCGCGCACAAACAGTGAAAGCAGCCGTAGCACGTAATGCTCAGCCGGAAGACTTGGTAATGCCGGGTCATATATTTCCACTGAAAGCTAAGCAGGGCGGTGTACTCAACCGTGCGGGGCACACGGAAGCCGGTTGTGATCTCGCGCGCCTAGCCGGCTATGAACCTGCTGCAGTGATTGTCGAAGTGCTTAATGAAGACGGCACCATGGCGCGCCGGGCGGACCTAGAAAAGTTTGCCGAAGCACACGATATTAAAGTGGGTACTATTGCTGACTTGATCGAGTATCGCTCAGTGCGCGAGAAAACCATTCGCCGTGTAGCCCAGTGTCAGTTGCCGACCAGTTTTGGCAAATTCAATATGATCACGTATCAAGACTCAATCGATCAACAAGTTCATCATGCGTTAGTGCATGGCGAAATTAATGCCGAAAAGGTAACTAACGTGCGCGTGCATTTGCAAGACAGTTTGCATGATACTTTATCAACTGAACGCGCGGCGAAGCGTAGCTGGCCGATTGCCAAGGCGATGCAATATATTGCCGAAAACGATGGTGTTCTAGTGCTTATTGGTCGTCAGCAAACGCCTGAGGATATCATTGCACAAGTGAAAGAATTTGAGGCACAGGATCAAGGACAGCACAAACCGACTGCGTCGGCATCTAATGCTTCACGAAATGTGGGGGTTGGTTCGCAAATCCTTGCTGATTTAGGCATTCACCAAATGCATCTGCTCAGTTCACCGAAGCGTTATTCGGCATTGTCGGGATTCGGGCTTGAAGTTGTTGACTTCATCGAAGATAAAGCTGATTGAATTGATGATATAGAGCCGCATGAGTAGGTAGATTAACGCCTAACTCAGCGGCCTTTTTTAGCGCGTAGCCAGTCAGGGCCTTAATTTCTGTTTTTCGGTTAGCTTTTATATCCGACAGCATTGAAGACTGGTTTTCGGCGGTCGCCTCGCATACCTGTTCGACTAATACGAGCAAATCCGCAGTATTTAAACGATAGCCAAGCGCTTGACTCAGACTGACCAACTCAGAAACCAGCATACGTCGCTGTTCATGGTATTGTTCTTTGAGCAGTTCACCATTGAGACACTGGTTCACCGCTGTTAATGGATTAATTACACAATTAAGGCAAAATTTTTGCCATTGTCGTGCTTTGATGTCTGCATCAAAGTGCAGTTTTGGAAAGGCGGTATGCAACTGTTCGGTTAGTTGTTGATGATGTTGTATGCGCGCATCGATCCAGTCTGAACCCAATCCTTTGTGCTCGGTCACTCGGTTACTGCGCGTCACGCCATGAGTGGTTATCCATGTATAACAGGGGCGTGATGTGGTTAAGTCTACAAGGCCGTTATGCGCGCAGATAATAGGTCGATCGTGAGGTACACCCAGTGTATCTAGACGTCGAAATACACTCTCAAGATCATAGGCCTTAACGGCTATAAAAACCGCTTGTATTGAGCTGAAGTCGCTATCCTTGATGATAGGAATTCGGCAAAGCTCAGTACGCGCTGACTGATAATCTCTAAAGTGATAATCAAAAAAATCTGCGTGTGGACTAGGTGAGCGAGGCAATGTAACGATAGGCAGCTTGGCACATTGCCATTGATGGGCAATAAGCTGACCTATCGCACCCGCGCCGACGAGTAGTAACTGTTTAGGATGTTCACTCATTTGAACCCCAGTGTGCCTGATAGCTTCGTTTTAGATAGCCAAGTAATAGCAAGCTTGGCAGGATTGCTAAACTGGTAAGCACAAAGAACAGACTCCAATTGCCATCGAGCTTATCAACCAGTACACCGCTGTAGGCGGATAAAGTGGTTCGGCCAAAGGTGCTCAGTGACGCGAGTAACGCATACTGAGTCGCGGTAAAGGTTCGGTCACATAAAAAGCTGATAAAACCTACAAAAGCTACAGTCGACCAAGCACTCGTAAAGCCATCGACTAGCACGGCCGCAAGAAACAGGTTCTCACTGGGTCCAACGTTAGCAATCCAAGCGAACATTAGATTTGAGCCCGCCATAGCGATGCCTGCAATCAGAAGACCTTTGAATTGACCAATACGCAGAGTTACCACGCCTCCGACTAGTGAAAAGAAGATAGTTATCCACCAAGTCACGAGTTTAGAGTAAGTGCCGATTTGCTCATTTGAAAAGCCGATCTCTTTATAAAATACAATCGACATTCGACCTAAAAAGGCTTCGCCTATTTTAAAAAGAAACACAAACAGCAAAATTTGTATTGCCAGTTTCGCACCGTTGCGTGAGAAGAAAGAACTAATGGGCTCAATGACGACAGTACTGATCCGTTTTAATAAGGATAGGGTCGCTATGGTAGTTGCTTTGACCTGTGTGTAACGTGCAGGCTTTATAAATAGAGTGACCAAAGCCAACGAAAGCATAAGCGCGGCGAGCACGATATAGGCATCCTGCCATTGCCAACGGGTACCGTCGACTAACAGAAACGGAATTGCGCCGAGACCCGCGTAGCCGCTCCACCAACCTGATGTGGCCATGGCGGCTCCAGCACTTTGCATGCGTCCTTCCGATTCAGAGAATGTCTCAATGCGATAAGCGTCAATGGCAATATCCTGGGTCGCAGAGCTAATGGCAATGAGCAGGGCGGCGATACCGACTAGATGTAAATTATCAGCGATGGTTAAAGTCGATATAAAGATACAGAGCGCGGCTATAAGAAGTTGACAGAGTAAGATCCAACTACGACGTTGTCCTAACCAGCGATTCAATACTGGAAGTTTAACGCTATCGACAAGAGGAGACCAAAGAAAATTGATTGAGTAGACCGCGAATACGGCACCGAAATAACCGATAACTGATCGGCTTAAGCCTTCTTCTTGCAACCATGCTGACAATGCTGAGCCAATCATCACCCAAGGAAAACCGCTGGAAAGCGCTAAGAAAAAGAGCGCTATCACACGTGGTTGACGGTAAACGTTAAGATCGGTCTTTAACGTATGCTGCGCTGTCATTGCGGCACGATTTCAATTCGTTTAAGCACGGGCGGGTTAGCAGGAACATCGCGCCAACCGGTTTTTTCGTCAAATGGCAAGGATTCAAGAGCGGCTAATTTTTCGAGCACGTCTAAACCTTTAGTGATACGTCCAAATACGGCGTAGCCCCAGTCACCGTCGTCGGGGTTGAGTGAGGTATTGTCGTTTAAATTAAAAAAGAACTGGCGAGTTGCTGTGTGAGGCTCACGTTCCCGAGCCATAGCGATGGTACCGTAGGTGTTTAACAGGCCGTTGCCCGATTCGTTTACGATCGTTTCATAGCTCGGCTTATCAGAGAATTCAGCATCGTAGCCGCCGCCCTGAATAACAAAGCCAGGTACTAGACGATGGAAGATAGTGTTGTTGTATTGCGCCTTAGCAACGTAGCGGAGAAAGTTAGCGACGGTGATAGGCGCTGCTTCGCGGTTAAGCTCGACAGTCAAATTGCCTTCAGAGGTGACAAAAACGACGGTTGGAAAGGGATTGTCGGGCTGCACTTGTGCTTGCGAATATGGGCTTGCTAAGACAATAAAACATGTTAATAGTGCGATAATTGTTTTCATTTTAACCTCGCGTTTCCGTCAGACGTAGCTGGGGATCGTTAGCAATATCGTTGAGTACCTGCTGTAGCAGACGCTTAAACTCACGCTCGATAGTTGCTTCATCGGGGTTAGAAACTCCCTCCGACTTACTGGTTCCCGTGAATGTCCGTGCATAAGAACGATTCATTCTTTGCGCTTCGACGCGAATGTTTAATTGATAGTCGAGTTGATATTTTAATGCTGTCTCGGTGTGCTCGACCACCGCCTTATTGATAGACACATACCAATTGAGGTCGCCCTGACCGCTGACAATCCCTGACTGTTGAAACGCTTGTTTGACGATCGCTGTCAGCGGCTGTGATGGTGCGGAAAACTGATTAGCTTTTTGGGTCTCTGTATCGATGTGGCGATAGAGGTAGCTGTGAGGTCGTTTATCTTGCACCATCAAGCGAGAAACACTGCCTGAAAGTTGTGATGTTACCGTCGGCGGTTCGACGATCAGATCAGAATCAATTGTCGAGCAACTGCTAATTGACAGCAGTGCCAGGGCGGAGAGGGCTGTGAGCTTTACTAGTTGACGCATGGCTTCCTCGTTTTAGTCATTCACGTAACACAGTTTCATGCTATCATACGGTAAAATTGTGCCTTGCAAAAATGCTTTACTGATATCTAGCAAAGCGATACGGTGATAAGGCAACGCGTTGTCAATGAAGTTAAAGGTTTTGTCGTGAAAAAATACGCAGAAATTACAGGATGGGGAAAGTGCTTACCGCCAGCAGTCATGACCAATGATGATTTGGCAACATTTCTAGATACCTCGGATGAATGGATTGTATCGCGAACCGGAATTTCAGAGCGACGAGTCAGTCATGTAGGGACGTCTAAACTTGCGACGGTTGCAGCACAGAATGCGCTCGCGGCCGCTGGATTGAACCCAGATGATATCGACCTGATTATTGTCGGTACCTGTACTGCCGATGAGATCATTCCTAATGTCGCTTCAGCAGTGCAACAAAACATTGGCGCACCGAATGCAGCAGCGTTTGACCTCAATGCGGCGTGTAGTAGCTTTCTTTACGCCATGCATGTTGCAACCCAAGCTATTCAAACAGGCGCTCATAAAAAAGTGTTGTTGATTGGTGCCGAGCGCCTGACGCGTATTCTCGACTGGACCAAACGTGAGAGTGCAGTGCTATTTGGCGATGGCGCAGGAGCAATGGTTTTGGAAGCGAGTGATGAAGAGGTAGGTCTACTTGCCAGTCATATTAGCTGTGATGCTGATGCGCGTGACGTGTTGAGTCTTGATTTTGGTTTGAGCTTCGACCGCTTTGGCTTTGATGGCATTATGCAGTTCGATTTTGTTGGACAAGAAATTTTTAAGCGTGCGGTCAAAGGCATGAACGCAGCGGTTGAGAAAGTATTTCAGCAAACCGGCTTAAGTACCGAAGATGTTGATGCGCTTATTCCGCATCAAGCGAATAAACGTTTAATCGATTATCTCGCGAAGTTATGTAAGGTGCCTTCTGAGAAAACCGTGATAAATATTCAGAATTACGGTAATACATCTTCTGCAACCTTACCGATCGCTTTTTGTGAAGCGGTAGAAAACGGCACTGTTAAGCCAGGAGATACCATTGTCTCGGCAGTGTTTGGCGGCGGACTAACCTGCGGCGCCGGCTTGATCCGTTGGGGTCAGCGCGTCACACCGGTTAACCCTCCGTTCTATGAATTGGAGCCCACCGACTTAACCGCTTTAGATATGATTGTGCCGATGCACGAGAAGACGGCGGCGGCTTGGGCAAAGCGAGATAAATAATTCGTCTTTAAAGTACAAATAGCACTGATATTGTGGTGAAAAACTGATAATCTCGTGAGAGTGGTACAACCAGTTTCACGAGATTTTTTTATGACAGAACAACAGCACATTATTATTGATAAGAACGCCAGTGTAGTCACTATCCGACTTAATCGGCCTGCTAAGAAGAATGCTTTTACGCAACAAATGTATTCGGAAGCAACTGCCGCGCTGAAAGCCGCTGACGAGGACGAGACGATTAAAGTGGTCGTTTTCGAAGGGAGCGGTGATAGTTTTTCTGCGGGTAATGATCTTAACGACTTCCTATCCATCGAGTCACTGGATGAAACGGCTCCTCCTTTTAAGTTTCTTCATTTACTCAATAAAGTGAAAGTGACGTTGGTCGCGAAGGTCAATGGCTTAGCTATCGGCATTGGTACAACCTTGCTGTTGCATTGCGATCTTGTCTATGCGGCTGATAATGCAGTATTCGCTTTACCTTTTGTGCAGTTAGGGTTACTTCCAGAGGCGGGCTCAAGTTTATTGCTACCGCGCATCATGGGACACCAACGTGCATCCGAATTATTGCTACTAGGTGATTCGTTCTCTGCGAACAAGGCACGGCAGTATGGGTTGGTAAATGACGTGGTGGAGGCCGACAAACTTAATACGCGTGTTGATGAGGTAGTCGAACATCTGGTTAAACAGTCGCGCGGTGCTTTAAGAACCTCGAAGAAATTGATCAAAACAGAGTCGGATACTGTATCTGAACGTATTAGTCTAGAGGCTGGCTACTTTGCCAAAGCGCTCAGCTCTGATACTGCTAAGCAAGCAATAGCGGCCAAACTGAAGAAAAACTAGGCAGTCAGCGCACTGGGGCTTGTTTACCTTAGCTGAGTGCGCGATAATGCGCTTTCACGAGTTATGGTGACCCTGCGGGTCCCCTCGCGACACTAACTGGCAAACCCGGTCAGGCCCGGAAGGGAGCAGCCGTAGTCGGGGATGTGGGCGCCGAGGTGTGGCTGGTAGGGTCGCCACCCGTCTCTTTATATCCTAATCACTCCATACTTGATGACTTGCACGCAGTAATTGAGCGTGAGCAAGAATTAGGCGCGATAGGTTGCGTTGATAACCACCCCCGATTACCGCAGCTAAACTAATATTATTTTGCTTCGCGTAGTCCAGCACAAAATAGTCACGTGAAAAAATGCCCTCGATAGATACATCAAGATGTCCGAGATCGTCGCGACGATATATGTCCACCCCTGCGTCATATAAAATCAAGTCGGGTTTAAAGTCTTTGGTTACTTTGTGCAATGTATGTTTCACGGCATCGAGGTACGCGCCATCGGTGGTACCCTTGGGTAAGGCGACATCGAGGTCAGAGTCCACTTTAGTAAAAGGGAAGTTTCGTTCACCATGAATAGAGCAGGTGAAGATATTCTCGTGGTCTCTTAAAAGCGTCGCTGTACCGTCACCCTGGTGAACGTCGGTGTCGAATATCAGAATTTTTAAATTGGGTTGTGCTTTTGTGGCTAAAACCGCACTCATCGCGAGGTCATTGATCAAGCAGAAGCCGCTGCCCCAATCATGGTGTGCATGGTGGTAGCCACCTGAGAAATGAATAGCAATGCGCTTATCGAGTGCTGTCTTCACCGTCTCGAACGTACCTCCAGCTGATGTCAGGGTGCGGGTCAGTAGTTGCGTTGACCATGGAAAGCCCACTTTGCGCCATTCCTTTTTGTCAAACTGATTCGTGATGAGCTTATTGATGTAGTTTGAACTGTGAGCTAACGCTACTTGGGACCAGTTCATTGGTGTCGGTTGAATAAACTGATCGGGCTGCGCGCCGTGCGCTAATGCCCATTGATATAGCATCTTATATTTATGTATTGGATAACGGTGCCGCTCTGGTAGCTGTAGCTCGCTATAGATTGGATGGTAAATAAATGGAACCTTCATCAGCCTTCGTCCATTATTTGAATTTGCCGCTCAACCTGACTGATTGCCTGTTGGCATCGGTTGAGACGCTTTTGATAAGCCTGTGCCTGAACAAGATCTCCTGACTGCTGAAACAGTTCCGCTTTATTTCTGAGTCTTATTTCATATTGGCGATACTTGGCTAGCGTTCGATGAAGCTGCCCATGCTGCGCTTGGAGCTGGGCGCGCAGATCGAAATCAGCGTCGGGCGGACGACTGTTTTGCAGTAACGCGCTTAGAGAAAGAACTTGCTCGCTGATTTTTTCGGCAAGATATTGCTTTCTCTCGTTATCATCGCTTGTTATTAATTTATTAATAAGCTGCTCAGTTTCATTTACGTAAGCAACCGCAAATTGGGACCGCGTAGTAAACAGATTTTCCGCAAACCATTGCTCGGCAAAGCGTTTATTGGCTTGTTGTTGGTCGAAAACCTGCGCTTTTTCACGTAACACTGCCAATGCTCGAGTAAATTGTTGTAAATATGTTGGGGTCATGGCTTGCCGTAAATTTGCGGATTTAGAGTATTCTACCTAAATTAAAAGTAGCTTGCCTTTTAACAATCGATAATAGTTAAGTTATTAGTTGTTTAAATAACGTTGAAATTTGTAACGGAGTGTTGTTCGTCGATCAAAAAGTGATACTATGCGAAATAGGGTTCAGCTATGCAAAACTGCTCGGCAGTTGAGTTAGAACTGGACACTTGATTGACAGGAAGTTACCGCGAATAGCGGTTGGAAATGAATTCCGTTGGTAACATGGATTGATGTCGCACGGCTATCATAACGCAGTTAACGCTGTTTCAGCAGGTTGACAGCGTATGGTCATCGTGGGACTATTCCTGTGAATGTGCGCACTTTTTAAGGCGCGTACGCGGATAGAATTTAATCTTTTCGTCACTCAATAAAACTGGTGTTTCACGTTGTAAAACGTTGGAGCGGAAGTTAATTCAAATTGGTTGGGAACTATGACCAAAGTAATCAAGAGAACCAAACTCGCCGCAGCCTTAATGGGCGCAATGGCGGTTGCTGGCACCAGCGTTGCTGCTGCACAGCAAGTTGATGTAGCTAAGCTACAGAAAGAAGAGCAGCAAATCTTGAATGCGCAAGAGCAATCTCAAAAGAAGATTGATTCTTTGTATGAGCAAAGCCAAGATTTGTTGATTGAGTATCGCTCTGTTGTTGCTGAATACGAGAACCTCAAGGTCTACAACGACCACGTGGCTCGTTTGGTTGCTGACCAGCAGTCCAACATCGATTCACTTCAGCGTCAGATCGACACCATCGAAGAAACCAAGCAAGGCGTGGTTCCATTGATGTATGAAATGATCGACGCGTTGGAAGAGTTCGTTAAACTCGACATTCCAATCCACAAAGAGAAGCGTTTAGAGCGTGTTGAACGTCTTCGCGATATCATGGGTAACGCGAACGTATCTACCTCTGAGCAATTCCGTCAAATCATTGAAGCGTACCAAGCGGAGATGGATTACGGTCAAATGCTTAACGCTTATCAGGGTAACCTGAACGTCGACGGCGAAGAAGTTGCTGTAGACTTTTTCCACATGGGTCGCGTTGTATTCGCAGCACAGTCATTAGACTTGAAAAATGCGTGGTTATACAACAAAGACACCAATGAGTGGACTAAGTTGGAAGACGAGTTCTTGAATCCTCTTACCACAGCGATTCGTATGTCACGTAAGCAAACTGCTTACGATCTGGTGAAACTTCCAGTATTCGCAGCGGAGAGTGCAGAATGAAAAAATTAGTTAGTTCGTTAATGATTGCAGCAGCAGTCAGCCTTTCTGCAGGTACGACGCTCGCTGCGCAAGCACAAGACAATCAGCCAGAAGCAAAGAGCTTAGACGAATTGCTTCAATTGGTTGAAAAAAATCGTATTTCTTCTCGTCAAATCAGCGAAGAGCGTGAGCAAGAGTTCATGTCAGCGCGTGCCGATAAGCAGGCGTTGTTGAACAAAGCTAAGCAGCAGCTGAAAGACGAACAGGCACGCGGTAAACGTTTACAAAACCAATTCTCAGAAAACGAAATCACTTTGGCGAACAAAGAGCAAGAGCTCGAAAATGCTAAAGGTACGTTGGGTGAGATGTTCGGTGTTGTACGTGGTGCGGCAACTGAAACTATCGGTCGTATCGCGACTTCAATCGTAAGCGCTCAATACCCAGGCCGTGAAGATGTTCTTCAAAGCCTTTCTGAAGCTAAAGAGCTTCCGACTTTGTCTGAACTTGAAGACCTTTGGACTGCATTGTTAACCGAAATGGTTCAATCAGGTAAAGTTGTTCAGTTTGACGCGGAAGTATTCAGCTTAGCGGGTGGTTCTGAGCAGCGCACGGTAACTCGTGTGGGTGTTTTCAACCTGATTTCTGATGACCAATACCTGACGTATAACGACACGACTGAACAAATTCAGCCGTTGGGTCGTCAGCCAGATGGTTATGTAACAAGCCAAGCTGATACCTTCACTAGCACTGACAGTGGCTATGCAGGTGTTTACTTGGATCCATCAAAAGGCCAAATCTTGGGTCTATTGACTCAGAAAGCGACGTTGATGGAACGCTATCACCAAGGTGGCACAGTAGGTTATGTAATCACCGTGGTATTAATCATCGGTTTGATTATCTCTTTGTTCAAGCTTGTGACGCTTACAGTCGTAGGTGGCAAGATGCGTTCGCAGCTTAAAAACATCGAGAATCCTTCAGACAAAAACCCATTGGGTCGCGTATTGAAGGTTTACCATGAGAACAAAAATGCTGATGCTGAGAACCTTGAGTTAAAACTTGACGAAGCAATCATGCGTGAAACGCCGAAGATCGAAAGCGGCATCAACGTAGTGAAAATCTTCGCAGCTATCGCACCATTACTTGGTCTCTTGGGTACCGTTGTGGGTATGATTGGTACGTTCCAATCAATCACATTGTTCGGTACAGGTGACCCGAAAATCATGGCGGGTGATATCTCTATGGCGTTGGTAACAACAGCTATGGGTCTTATCGCAGCGATTCCATTGATTTTGGCTCACAGTATTGTGGCATCACGTAGTAAATCAATTATTCACTTGTTGGATGAGCAAGCTGCGGGCATCGTAGCCGCTCACTCGGAGAAGGAGTAAGTTCATGCTTTACCTGATGGAACTATGGGAATCTATCAGGGATTTTATTGCGACCGGTGGCGACGTATTGTACGTCGTCATGGGGGTACTCTTTCTAATGTGGGTACTGATGATTGAGCGTTATTGGTACTTAACGAGTGCTTTCCCTAAATTGCGAAAAGATATCATCGCACGTTGGGATGCTCGTAAAGATACCACCTCATGGTACGCACATAGAATCCGCGAAGCATGGATTTCCGAAGCGAACGATAAATTGAATGCACGTATTCTGTTGATTAAAACTTGTGTTGCACTTTGTCCTTTAGTGGGGCTGCTCGGTACAGTAACCGGTATGATTACCGTATTCGAGATCATGGCAGTGCAAGGTACCGGTAACCCTCGTCTAATGGCGTCGGGTATCTCGATGGCAACTATCCCGACTATGGCGGGTATGGTTGCAGCGTTATCCGGTATGTTCTTTGCGACCCGACTCGAGAGTCGTGTTCGTCGCGCTAAGCAGAACTTGGTCGACAGTCTGCCACATCACTAAGAGAGTATTACTATGGCAAGAAATCGTATTCGTGAAGAGGAAGATGCAGCGATTGACATGACGCCGATGCTGGACATCGTATTCATCATGTTGATCTTCTTCATCGTAACAACCTCTTTCGTTAAAGAGGCTGGTATTCAGGTGAATAAACCTGAAGCAAACCAGGCCAACAAGGAGCCTTCAGCTAACATCTTTATCGCGATTCGCGACACAGGTGAAGTCTGGATGGATAAGCGTCAAGTTGACGTAGAACGCGTGGCAGCAAACCTTGAGCGTATGCTTGCTGAGCAACCTACTGACTTAGTGGTTATTCAGGCAGACAAGAAAGCTGAGCATGGTCGTGTTGTAGAAGTCATGGACCAGGTTAAGGAAGCGGGTATCGATAAGATATCCATAGCAGCGGAGACTAACTAATATGGTGCGCTTTTTAGTATCTTTAATACTAGGTGCGGCCGTTACGTTTGCTCTGTTTGCTTTTATGGCTTACTTAATCGGTGGGGGGGCTAAGAGTAACGAAGCTCCGCCTCCCACTCCGGTCATTGACATCGTAACGTCGCCGCCAGAGTCCGACGTTCAAGAGCGCCGGAGAACTCCTCCGCCGCCACCACCGCCGCCTCAGGCTCCGCCTGAGACACCGCAGTCTGAACCAGATACTTCAGATTCGGGTGGTATGAACATGAGTATGGGCTTCGACGTCGATGTGGGTGGCGCTGACACTGGTTTGTCAGGCCCCGGCAACTTGTTGAACCAAGATGGTGATGCTACGCCAATCGTTCGAATTGAGCCTCGTTATCCACCTTCTGCGGCGCGTAATGGCACCGAAGGTTGGGTACAGTTGAGATTCACTATCGACGAACAAGGTGGTGTTACCGACGTTGAAGTAATTGACTCAGAACCTCGTCGAGTGTTCGACCGAGAGGCACGCCGCGCGTTATTGCGTTGGAAGTACAAGCCTAAGGTCGTAGACGGTAAGCCTGTTCGTCAAGAAGGTATGACTGTTCAGCTCGACTTCAACATGGATGGGCAATAAGAAATGAAAACTGTAATGAAGACATTTGTTACTGCCCTTGCTTTTGGCTTGGTTGTGGCTACCGCTCCGGTAGCCGCTCAAGACCTCGGTCTTGATTTGCCAAGTAAAGAAACCGTTGAAGCGCAGAAGAAAGCTCGTAAAAACCAAGTCGCCTCACAGCGCGTTGGTCGGGCGATCATGGATGCGTTCGAGTTGTACGAGCAAGAGCAGTTACAAGCAGCTATCACTATGCTTGAGGAAGAATTGCCAGATACAGAGGGTTACGATCGAGCTTATCTAAGTCGTTTCTTAGGTACACTCTATGCGCAAGCAGAGCGTACCGATGAAGCATTGCCAATGTTGAAAAACGCGGCTGACGAAGATGTACTCGGATGGAGTGACCAAGCGGCTGTTTTGAAGTTAGTGGGACAACTGAGTCTGCAAGAGGAAAAATTCGAGCAGTCAGTGACTTACTTACAGAAATGGTTCGAATTCACTGGTGAGATGGATCCTCAGTCCTTGTTCTATGTTGCTAATGCTTATTATCAACAAAAGGAATTCGCTAAGATCGTACCTTATGCAGAAGCGGCACTGAAGTATGCGGATGAGCCGAAGAAAGACTATTATACGCTACTGATGGCCTCTTACTTTGAACGTAAGATGTACGACAAAGCTATTTCGACGGTCGAGGAAGGCTTAAATGTGTTGCCTGAGACGATCTCGTGGTGGCCGCAACTTGCACAAATGTATATGCTCAAGGAGAACCTTGCAAAAGCATTGCAGACAATGGAAATTGCGTATTTAGCGGGTTATCTGAAAGAGGAAAACCAATTTAAGTTATTGGTTCAACTCTATGATAACGAGGGCGTCCCTTATAAAGCTGCGACGACGATGATAAAACACATCCAGTCAGGCGATATTGAGGGTACAGCTAAGAACTACTCTACCGCAGCGAATAGCTTTCACCGCGCTAAAGAGCTTGCACAAGCAGCAAAATGGTACGGTAAAGCCGCTGAGTTGGCAGATGACGGTGATAACAAAGGCGAGTATTTGCGTAAGCAGGGTAACCTGCTAGTGCAAAACGAGCAGTATGTAGCTGCGACGACTCCGCTCAAAAATGCATTAGATTATGCACAGGGTGATGATAAAGGTCGTATCTACATGTCACTAGCAGAAGCATTCTTCTATGGTGGCGATTATCGTCAGGCACTGACTTATGTGAACGAAGCGGCTAAGTTTAGCAATCAGCGTCGTAGTGCGCGCAGTTGGAAAGGTTATATCCAATCCACAGCGAAACGCAAAGGCGTCGATTTATAAAGCTTAAGTTGATAGAAACCCCGCATTCGCGGGGTTTTTTTTTGCCTATATTCACCTATGTCAGCCACTTTTATAACGATTAGATTTAGAGTATGATCAGCGCCGACTTTATTCGGAGGAATTTTCATGGGTAGTAACAATTATAAAGATCCTTCAAGCGGTAAATTTTTGTTGATTGCCGTCTTACTTTTTGTTTTCGCAGGATGTCTCCCACTAGTTTTGCGCTTTTTTCAATTGATCGGTGCGTAAAGACTACGTGCGTTCCTGAAAAGGACCTTAATGTTATGACGATTTCTACGCTCGTGGTCGACGATAACGCCAATACACGAGCTGATATTGGAAGCAGTTTGTCTAGCTTGGATATCAACCTGGTGTTTGCGAACGATGGTTTAGACGGATTAAAACAAGCCAAAGAGGGCTGTTTTGATCTCTTGATCATTGATCATAAAATGCCATTAATGGACGGTCTCACGTTACTTAAAAACTTACGTCAGCTTGGCCAATACCACCATACGCCGATTTTGTTTGTTACCACACAAGACGTGACAGAGGTAGAGCCTTTAGCGCTTAAACATGGTGCTACGCGCTGTTTGAGTAAACCGTTACAGGCACAGTTTTTGTGTGATGTGGTGAGCTATTACACAAAACGTTCGGTTGCTTAAGGATAACTATGGATTTGATCAAGTCTATCCGGGATAGTATTCGAGCAATCCCAGATTACCCTAAGCCAGGAATTACCTTTAGGGACATTTCACCGTTGTTGCAGTCTAAAGATGCGTTCAAATCGACCATCGAGGCTTTTGCGCAACGCTATCAAGGGCTAGGCATTGACCAAATTGCGGCGGTAGAAGCGCGAGGCTTTATTTTTGGTGCAGCACTTGCGCAACGGCTCGGTTGTGGGCTGACTTTGTTGCGTAAGCCAGGAAAGTTACCTGGGCCTGTGGTCAAAGAGACCTATGCGTTGGAGTATGGCGAGGATGCACTCGAGATACAAGAATGTGCATTTAAAGAGCCCCAACGAGTTCTTTTGATGGACGACTTACTCGCTACTGGCGGGACAGTCGCGGCCGCGGCAAAGCTTCTATCTCGGACTCAAGCGGAATTGTTAGAGGCTGCATTCGTCATAACATTAGATGATCTTCCAGGCGAACAAAAATTGCAGGATCTTGGCATATCGTGCTATACCTTGTGTCGATTCTAATCAATTAAGAGGCGGTTAATGGCTTATCAAGTGCTTGCTCGTAAATGGCGCCCGATGCAGTTTGATCAAGTAGTGGGTCAACAGCACGTGCTCGAGCCCTTATTCCATGCACTTGAACAGCAACGACTGCATCACGCCTATCTGTTCACCGGCACACGTGGTGTGGGTAAAACCACCATCGCGCGTATTTTAGCGAAGGCGCTGAATTGTGAACGTGGGGTGAGTGCTCGACCGTGTGGAGAATGCCCAAGTTGTGAAGAGATAGAGCAAGGTCGGTTTGTTGATCTTATCGAGGTCGATGCTGCTTCGCGTACTAAAGTTGAAGATACGCGAGAGTTGCTTGATAACGTACAATACCGTCCAACGCGTGGAAGGTATAAGGTCTATTTAATAGACGAAGTACATATGCTTTCTCGCCATAGTTTTAATGCACTCCTAAAAACCTTAGAAGAGCCTCCTGAGCACGTTAAGTTCCTTTTAGCTACGACGGATCCGCAAAAACTACCAGTGACGGTGGTGTCACGCTGTTTGCAATTTAATTTACGTGCGCTCGATCGTGAGCAAATTGTAGGGCAACTTGAATATGTTCTAGAAAATGAAAATGTACCTCATGATGCCCAAGCCTTAACCTTATTGGCGCAATCAGCCAAAGGTAGTATGCGTGACGCATTAAGCCTCACTGATCAAGCGATAGCGCAAGGGCAGGGTAAAGTTCAAGTTGAATCTGTGCAGCGTATGCTTGGACACCTCGCTGATGCGCATGTACATCCCCTTTTGGATGCGCTCGCGAGCGGTGATAGCGGTTCAGTGTTCGAAAAATTTGATGAATTAAAAAGTTTGGTACCTGATCCGTTAATGATTCTTAACGAATTACAGCGTGTTATACACCGGATCGCGTTAATACAGCAAATTCCTGCCATGATGGGCGCTGAGGACAAAACCAACACGACTGAAGCATTACTGCGAAAGTTACCCGCAGAAGTACTGCAGTTATATTATCGGATCGTAATAGAGGGCAAAAAAGAGGCGCCTTATGCGGTGGACCCGCAGAGCGCTGTCGAAATGACATTGTTGCGACTGCTATCTTTTACGTTCGAGAATCCCGAATCAGGCGAGGAGGCTTTAACACGTCCGCCTGAATCGAATTTAGACACAATAACGCAGTCGGAGCAGGCTGAAGAAGCAGCTCACGCAGGTCAGCACAGTGGCGATACTTCGATACAGAGCGAAGCTGATGATACGTCCGCACTGGAGGCTCAGCAGCGCGATATTGAAGCGCAAGCCGCTCAACATAGAATGTCGAGACCAGCAGAGGGTGTTGCTGAAGATAACTCGGTTGCGCCTGATGAAGGACTAGCATCACTGTTGAACATGCGACAGGACTTGTCTGGTCATCAAGAGCCGGAAAAAAAAAATTCTGAAATAGATATTGAAACGCCGTCCGAACAGCCTCATTTACCAAGTAGACAGCCCGATAAACAGCATGCTGAGCCTGTGCAAACGACTCCAGTTAGTCTGAGTCACATACAACAGCGGTTTGATTCGTCGACACGACGCGCAGCCGATGTAGACAGCTGGGCTGCGCTGGTCGATGCGACAGCGGTACAAGGCTTGACTCGACAACTCTTGCTAAATTCGGTGTTGGAAAAAGTAGGTCATCAACAGTGGTGTATTTGGGTGACTGAAGAACAGCAAAGTTTATTAAGTGAAAAAACGGTAGCCCTTGCCAGAGAGGCCTTATGCGAAGTGTTGTCGGCACAAGGGGAGTACCGCTTTTTGGTTGGCTCTCAACAAATGAGCACGCCGTTGCTAATTCAGCAGGCGATTGATCATTACCGGTTGGAGCAGGCGAAGTTATGGTTGCAGAATGACTCGGGATTTAATGAGTTATTGAATTCATTTGACGCGGTGACTGACGAAACGTCTATCAGCGCACGATAAAATTTAGCAATAGAGGATTTGACCATGTTTAAAGGTGGTATGGGAAATATGATGAAGCAGGCGCAGCAAATGCAAGAGCGCATGCAGCAAGCCCAGCAAGAGATCGCTGAAATGGAAGTGACCGGCGAGTCCGGTGCAGGTCTTGTTAAAGTAACCATGTTAGGCAACCACAACATCAAGCGCGTTGAAATTGATGAAAGCCTGATGGACGATGATAAAGAGATGCTTGAGGATCTGATTGCAGCGGCAACTAATGATGCAGTCCGTCGCGTAGAGGAAACGAGCAAAGAACGTATGTCGGAAATCACTGGTGGTATGGGTCTACCACCTGGTTTTAAGATGCCGTTCTAGGTTCATTCTATGAGTGAAGGAATCAGTCCCGCGATTGATCGCTTGGTTGACGATTTAAAACGTCTACCAGGCGTGGGTAAAAAAACGGCGCAACGTATGGCGTTCCATCTATTGGAACGAGACCGAGAGGGTGCGCAACGTTTGGCTGATTCCTTGCACAACGCAGTTGAGCGTGTAGCTCACTGTCAACAGTGCCGCACACTGACCGAAGAGCCTTTATGTCGTATTTGCGCCAACCCCGCGCGCAGTGAGCAAGGTACGTTATGTGTAGTAGAGACACCTGCTGACGTATTGGCTATTGAACAAACATCGCAATTTAAAGGTCGTTATTTTGTTTTAATGGGTCACCTATCTCCCCTTGATGGTATAGGCCCAGAGGACATTGGTCTTGATGAGCTCGAAGCACAGCTTAAGAGCGCTGTGATTGAAGAGATTATTTTGGCGACTAATCCTACCGTAGAAGGCGATGCAACAGCTCACTATATCGCCGATATTGCCGAATCTTTGAATGTAAACACGTCTCGAATAGCTCATGGTGTGCCCGTTGGCGGCGAACTAGGCTATGTTGATCAGGCTACCCTTGGACATGCATTCACTGGACGTAAAAAATTTGGTTGACGCTTGAAATTGCCTACATCGCCCCCATTTCTTACATGAAAAGGTGGTTGAAGTAGGAGAACACAATTATGGCGGAAGCCGCTCAAACCGAAAAACATGGATTTCAGACAGAAGTTAAGCAATTGCTTAACCTGATGATCCATTCTCTATATTCAAATAAAGAAATCTTCTTACGTGAACTGGTATCGAATGCGTCTGACGCGGCCGATAAGTTGCGTTTCAAAGCACTTAGCGATAACTCGTTGTATGGTGAAGATGGCGAGCTTCGTGTGCGAATCGCGATCGACAAAGACAACCGTACGCTAACAATAAGCGACAACGGTATCGGCATGACGCGTGACGAAGTGATGACTAACTTAGGCACCATTGCTAAGTCGGGTACGGCTGAGTTCTTCGGTCAGTTATCGGGTGATGAGGCGAAAGATAGTAAGTTAATCGGTCAGTTTGGTGTTGGTTTTTACTCAGCATTTATCGTCGCCGACGAAGTTACTGTGCGTACGCGTTCTGCCTATGAGTCACCGGAACATGGTGTCGAGTGGCACTCTAAGGGTGAAGGCGAATTTGAAGTTGCAGACACCCATAAGTCGCAGCGCGGAACAGATATTATTTTGCATTTGAAAGAAGATGCAGATGAGTTCTTAGATGACTTCCGTATTCGTGGGGTGATTAACAAATACTCAGAACACTTGAGTATCCCCGTCCAAATGTGGAAAGAAGCGGTTGAAGAACAAAAAAATGATGACGGCGAAGTTATGACGCCTGCCCAAGAGGCTCAATGGGAAACTGTGAACTCGGGTCAAGCCTTATGGACGCGCGATAAAGCCGATATCAGCGACGAAGAATATAAAGAGTTTTATAAGACTGTAGCGCATGACTTTGACGATCCGCTGTTATGGAGCCATAACAAGGTTGAGGGCACACACGAATACACCAGCCTTCTTTATATTCCTAAACGAGCTCCTTGGGACCTTTGGAATCGTGAGCAACAGCAGGGGGTAAAACTCTATGTGAAGCGTGTCTTTATTATGGATGACGCTGAGCAATTAATGCCGACCTACTTACGCTTTGTTAAAGGTCTTATTGATACTAATGACCTCCCATTGAACGTATCCCGTGAAATCTTGCAAGATAACAAGATTACTCGCTCAATGCGTAATGGTAGTACTAAGAAAGTGTTGCAGATGCTCAAGAAATTGGCAAAAGACGACGCCGAGCAATATCAAGGCTTCTGGGATACTTTTGGTAATGTGTTAAAAGAGGGTCCTGCGGAAGACAGTGGTAATCGGGAACGCATCGCTGAGCTGTTGCGTTTTGCGTCGACACATACTGATGAGCAAACTCAAAATGTCAGTTTAGATGATTACGTTGAACGGATGAAAGAAGGCCAAGACAAGATTTTCTATATCGTCGCCGACAGTTTTGAGGCCGCGAAGAATAATCCTGCCCTTGAGATCTTCCGTAAGAAAGGCATCGAAGTACTATTGCTCTCTGAACGCATTGACGAGTGGTTAATGAGCCATTTAACTGAGTTTAAAGAGAAGTCGTTGCAGTCGGTAACGCGCGGCGATTTAGACTTAGGCGACTTAGATGATGAAAATGACAAGGCCGAGCAAGAAAAGTCAGAAGAAGCGTTTAAAGAACAGTTAGAACGCTTTGAGAAAGCACTCGGTGAGCGCGTTAAAAAAGTGCGTGTAACGCACCGTTTGACTAATTCGCCTGCGTGTATCATTACCGATGACAATGATATGAGCACGCAGATGGCTAAGCTGATGGAAGCTGCGGGTCAGAAAGTACCTGAAACAAAATACATTTTTGAGGTTAACCCGGATCATCCTTTAGTCGTAAAAATGCAAGGCAAGAACGATGAGGAATTTGCCGAGTGGGCTCAAGTACTGCTTGATCAAGCTACGCTCGCAGAGCGCGGAAACCTTAAGGATCCAGCGTCTTTCGTGGCTCGTCTTAATAAGTTAATGCTTAACGCATAATCACGCTATAGCGCACAGCAACAAACGCTTGCTGTGCGCCTCTTTTCTTGTAAAAACGCCCTCATCGGGGTAAAGTTCCCCTCAGACACTTGAATACAAATATAAACGAGGCTGTTTATGCGCATTATTTTGCTCGGCGCTCCGGGTGCGGGAAAGGGCACTCAAGCTCAATTTTTGATGAATACCTTTGGTATCCCACAGATTTCAACGGGTGATATGCTACGAGCCGCAATCAAGTCCGGCTCAGAGCTTGGTAAGAAAGCAAAGCAAGTGATGGATGCAGGACAACTGGTTTCTGATGAAATCATCATCGAACTAGTCAAAGAACGTATCGCGGAACCGGACTGCCAAAACGGTTTCTTGCTCGACGGCTTCCCGCGCACGATTCCACAAGCTGACGCCATGCGTGAAAACGGTATCGAAGTTGACTACGTACTTGAGTTTGCGGTACCTGACGACGTGATTGTTGAGCGTATGAGTGGACGTCGTGTACACCCAGGTTCAGGTCGTGTTTATCATATTAAACACAACCCACCTAAAGAAGAGGGCAAAGACGATGAGACCGGTGAAGAGCTGGTTATTCGTCCAGACGACCAAGAGCAGACCGTGCGCAAACGCTTAGCGGTCTATCATGAGCAAACAGAGCCTTTGGTTGAATATTATCAATCACTCGCAAAAGAAACGGACACCGAGTATCATCGTATTGATGGAACTCAGCCAGTCGAAGCGGTTAGCAAGGAACTTGGTGCGCTACTTAAATAGACAGTTGCACTGAAAGGCTTTGATAGAGGCTCACCCCACTGGTGAGCCTTTTTAATTTTATGCGTTACTAATTTATCGGAGAACATCATGGCAACCCTCACTGTAACGAGTTTATTTGCTGGTATTCTGGCATTGATCTACGTTGTACTTTCGGTTCGCATTATTCAGCTCCGTTGGCGTCATCGTGTAGGTATTGGGACCAATAAAGTTGAAGAATTACAACGCGCTGTGCGCGCGCACGGTAACTTTATAGAATACGTTCCGTTGATGTTGTTGATGCTTGCTCTTATCGAGTTTAGTGGGGTTGGCAGTGCATGGATCTATGGCTTAGGTGGTGCGTTGACCATCGCTCGTATTGCTCACGCTGCGGGTCTATCCTCTAACGCAGGTGTGTCCTGGCCTCGTACGGTCGGTGTCCTCGGCACATTCAGCGTGTTGTTACTGCAAGCGGGCATTTTAATCGGCATCTTTGTTGGCCAGCTATAGGAGACATTGACGTGCAGGAGTTAGCACCCGGAATTTCTTATCTGCCCTCGCAGGGCGAAGTCAAAGGCACCTGTGTATTGCTTCACAGTTCGCAAAGTTCTAACGCGCAATGGAAAATACTGCAACAAACGTTAAGCAATGACTATAACGTTGTAGGGATCGATTTATTGGGCTACGGACGTGCGCCTGACGTGGAGTCTGCGCCGCATTTTCGCTTGCAGCAAGAAATTACGCGCATCGAAAGAGCACTCAAGCCAACCTTGGGTAATCAGTCGCTAATTTTGATTGGTCATTCTTACGGTGGGGCGGTTGCGCTAAAAATGGCGCAACAAAAACATTTTAATATTGAGCGCGTGGTTGTGTATGAGCCAGTCAGTTTTCATGTGTTGGAGGAAGATTCTCCTGGCATGCAAGAAATTCGGCAGGTGAGTGATGCGATGCACGGGAAAGATGAGGTAGAATGCACGCGCACCTTTATTGATTACTGGAACCAACCCGGTTATTTCGATGCTCTGCCAGAGCGTGTTCAAAAAGGTATGGTTGCGCAAGCGGCAAAAGTTGCGCTGGATTTCGACGCACTATTAAATGATGAACTAACGCTTAAAGATTATCAGCAGGTTGAAGCGCCTGTATTGATTTTACAAGGTGAATACACACGTCGCAGTGCGCGAGCGGTGGTTAAAGCATTATCCACGGCGCTGACATCAGTGACTGTAAAACCCGTCCAAGCTGGACACATGGGACCTCTTACGCATCCGGCTGAGGTTAACCCACTTATTCTTGACTTTATTTAGGATGTTGTAAGTCATGGCCAAACACACGCACGAAATTAGAAAGCTCGCTAAACTGACCGGCCCTATATTAGTCGCGCAACTGACGCAGATGCTCATGAGCGTAGTCGATACAGTGATGGCAGGGCGTAAAGATGCGGTGGATTTGGCAGCCGTTTCGGTGGGTGGCAGTATTTTTGTACCGGTCACTTTGTTGATGTTTGGTATTGCACTCGCGTTGGCGCCTATCGTTTCGCACTTTGACGGCTCAAAGAAGTATCGCCGCATGGCGAACATGCTACAGCAAGGGTTGTATGCGTGTGCTATTTTTGGCGTGTTAGCTTTGGTGGTCTTGCAGTTTTCGCCCTACATTCTTGATTGGATGGAGGTGGAGGATCGCTTCCGGCAAGTGACGCTAGATTACGTTAATTACATTGCGTGGGGTGTACCCGGTTTTGTTATTTATGTGATTTTAAGAAACTTCTGTGAGGGATTATCCAATACCATGCCATCCTTAGTGATTGGCTTTATTGGGTTACTCATTAATATTCCGGCAAACTATATCTTTATTTACGGTCACTTTGGCGCGCCCGAACTCGGTGGTGCAGGGTGTGGTTTAGCATCGGCTTTGGTGTTTTGGGGCATGGCTATTTCGATGGCGATCTATGTATTCACCAGTCGTCGTTATAAGAAGCTTCACCTACTCAGACGCTGGTATCCACCTAAGTTCGATGACGTGGCGTATATTATAAAAATAGGCTTTCCTATAGCGATGTCACTGTTTTTTGAGGTCAGCCTATTTGCCGCAGTGGCGTTACTGATTGCACCATTAGGTCCAACAGTGGTATCTGCTCACCAAATTGCATTGAACATCAGCTCGTTGGTATATATGGTGCCATTGAGCATTTCGATGGCCGTGACACTTCGAGTGGGTTTTGCTTTAGGCGCTGGTGAGCCCAAAAATGCCATGCTGAGTTTTAAAATTGCGATGGTATTCGGCATGGTATTCGCCGCGGTTAACGGTATCATCATGTATTTAGGTGGTGCTTGGCTGGCAAGCTTGTATACGCCTGATACCGCGATTATTAATCTTGCCGCAACGCTGATGGGATTGGCGGCGATTTTTACGATGTCGGATACGTTTCAAGCCGTTGCTATGGGAACCTTACGGGGATACAAAGACACCAAATGGCCGATGATCATGGCGTTTATCTCGTATTGGCCATTCGGCTTAACAGTCGGCTACATTCTTGGACGCACTGACTGGTGGGTGCCTCGCATGGGGGCCGCGGGCTTTTGGATTGGCTTTATTAGTGGCTTAACAGTCGCCGCGGTGATGCTCACCATCCGCTTGCGCTACGTATCTAAGCATTACGAGCGCAAGCAGTTCGAGCAAACAGTCAACAACGCCACTTAACGGTGGCGTTGGTGTAGTACCTCAAGCACTTGTTCGAGGCTCAAATCACTCGCTTCTAAAGTCACCAGTAGGTGATAAAGTAAATCGGCACTTTCATTAAGTAATTCATCTTCATCCTGCACAGTGGCGGCAAGCGCAACCTCAACACCTTCCTCACCCACCTTCTGAGCGATACGCTTAATGGGTTGGCTTAATAGTTTTGCGGTGTAGCTTTCGTCAGGTGAGGCGCTGCGACGCGCTTTAATGATGTTGTTTAACTGCACTAAAAAGGGTGCAGGCGCTTCGGCAAAACATGAACGCGTACCTAAGTGGCAAGTCGGTCCTTGCGGTATTGCTTGGACAAGAATCGAATCATTGTCACAGTCGCGGTAAGCGCCAGTGAACTGTAAAACATGACCCGACTGCTCACCTTTTTGCCAAAGTCGCTGCTTGCTACGACTGTAAAAGGTCACCGCTTTGGTCTGCAAGGTTTGTAGCAATGCATCGCGGTTCATGTAACCTTGCATAAGTACTTCGCCGGTTAGGACATGCTGTACAATACAGGGAACAAGCTGATTCATTTTCTCCCAAGCAAGTTGGTCTACCGTGCTTTCAGTAATTAGCATGTTACAAAACTCCTTGTTCGATTGGACGAATAGCGATGCCTTCGTCAATCAGTTGTTGCTTCAGCTCCGCCATGGCGATGATATTCTTATGAAACACCGAAGCGGCTAAGGCGCCATCAACATCGGCTTGTTTAAATACATTGGTAAAATGGTCAATGGCACCTGCGCCACCAGACGCGATCAGCGGCACTGAACAGTGACGTCGTATTGATGCCAGTTGTTCGACATCATAGCCTTTTCGTACACCATCTTGATTCATACAGTTGAGAACGATCTCACCGGCACCGCGCGCGATGACCTCGTTGACCCAATCTTTGGTCTGCCACTGCGAGCGACGTGATTTGCTCTCGTCACCGGTAAACTGATGCACCTCGTATTCACCGCTGTCCGCATTAAAATAGCTATCAATACCAATGACGACACATTGCTGACCAAACTCATCGACCATCTCATTGATCAGTTCAGGGTTCATCAGTGCAGGCGAGTTAATCGACAACTTATCAGCGCCCATGGAAAGGAGCTCACGACCATGAGCCAGCGTACGAATACCACCTGCGACGGTAAACGGAATATCGATTTCGCGCGCGACGCGTTCAACCCAACTCTTGTCGACCGTGCGACCATCGGAGGATGCCGTAATATCGTAGAAAACCAATTCATCAGCGCCTATTTCCGCATAGCGTTTTGCTAAGGGTAAGATGTCGCCGATCAGTTCGTGATTACGAAATTGAATGCCCTTGACGACTTGACCGTCACGAACATCTAAGCAGGGGATGATGCGTTTTGCCAACATTGGATCGCCTCCTCTAAACTAAATGCACCCGTCAGTAATGACTTACCTAAGATGACATGGTCACACTGGACGGCTTTCAAGCGTTGAATATCTTCGAGACTATTAACCCCGCCCGATGCCTGCCATTGAATGGCTGGGAAACGCTTTTTATACGCTTCGTACAATGCCACATTACTGCCTTGCATGGTGCCGTCACGGCTGATGTCGGTGCACAATACATGGGTGCAACCCAATGCGGAGAAACGTTTGAGTATGTCGTCTAATTTCACTTCACTGGATGACTGCCAACCATGAGTCGCAACACGCGCAATGCCATCCGCGTCAATATTGACATCAAGTGCGAGTACGATTTTCTCAGCGCCAAATTGTTTAAACCAAGCCTCAACCTGTTCCGGATCGGTAACGGCCTTTGAACCAATGACTACTCGTTTAATACCGCAGGCAAGAATTTCTTCGATATCTTCGGTGCTGCGAATGCCGCCACCCGCCTGACAGTTTAAAGTGGTCGCTGTGCAAATTGTACGCAATGTTTCGAGTTGGCGATTTTGCGGGTTCTTCGCACCATCTAAATCGACCAAGTGTAGCCATTCTGCCCCCGCAGCTTGGTAGCTTTGCGCCTGCTCCACTGCATCAATGTCGAAGGTGGTTTGTTGATTAAAGTCACCTTGATAGAGGCGCACAACCCGGCCACCAATTAAGTCTAATGCAGGAATCATCATAATGCGTTCTCCAAGAAACGTTTAAGCATGGCACGACCGACCGCACCTGAGCGCTCAGGATGAAATTGAGCACCGATAAAATTATCTTTGCGGATCATGGCCGCGAAGGTATCACCGTAATCACAGGTGGCGATGGTGTAGTCATCTTTTGCAACGGCGTAACTGTGAACAAAATAACAATAAGGCTCGGTGTCATTATCGAGCAACGGATTGGTGTTGGTTGCACAGACGTTATTCCAGCCCATATGCGGCAAAGGTCTATCACCGACCTGCATACGTTTAGTTTGCGCAGGAATTAAGCCTAAGCACTCCACGTCACCTTCCTCAGAGTGTGCTGTCATCAGTTGCATACCAAGACAAATACCCAATGTAGGTTGGGTGAGCGCTTTGATGGGCTCAATTAACTGTTTACGTTGCAGATTGCGCATCGCTGCAGCTGCTGTTCCCACACCCGGCAAGATGACGCGATCAGCGGCGCCGATGATCGCCTCATCGTCAGTAATTACAGGCTGATAGCCTAGGCGCTCAATGGCAAACTTTACCGAGGTGAGATTCGCACACTCGGTATCGACAATTACAATTTTCACGCGAGCATTCCTTTACTTGAAGGTAACTGTTGGTCGCCCGTTTTTGCCACGGCTTGACGCAGCGCGCGACCAAAGACTTTAAACAAGCTTTCAACCTGGTGGTGCGTGTTGCCCTCAGTCGTTGACAAGTGCAAGCTAATCGCCATTGCATCGGTGAGCGAGCGGAAAAAGTGCTCAACCATTTCGGTTGATAATTCGCCCACTTTGTCGCGCGTGAAATCCGCCTGCCACTTGAGGTAAGGTCGACCTGAAAGATCGATAAGACACTCAGCACGACACTCATCCATCGGCAATGCAAAACCAAAACGGCCAATACCGCGTTTGTCACCTAAGGCTTGGCGTAGTGCCTGACCTAGTGCCAGCGCCGTATCTTCAATGGTGTGGTGGTCGTCAATGTGTAAATCACCTGTCACATTGACGGTTAAGCTGATGCCAGCGTGTGTCGCAATTTGCTCCAGCATGTGATCAAAGAAGCCAATACCCGTCGAAAATGAGCGCGGTGTTGCATTATCGAGGTCAACTGCAATACGAATATCGGTCTCATGGGTGGTACGGATCACCTTAGCAGAACGCGAGCGTTGGGTCAGGTCGCGCACGATAGCGTTCCAATCTAGGTTGGCACGGTCATATCGAATACCGCGTATACCCATACTCTCTGCAAGTTTCATGTCCGTTTCGCGATCGCCAATCACATAACTATCGGTGAAGTCGATAAGGCCTTTTTGTAGGTAATCCTGCACCAAGCCGAGTTTTGGCTTCCGGCAACTACAGTTGTCTTCCTCAAAGTGTGGGCAAATCAGTACGTCGTCGAAGCGCACGCCTTGACTTGCAAAGACAGCCATCATTAAGTCATGGGGCGCGTCGAAGTCGGCTTGTGGAAAACTGTCTGTCCCCAGCCCGTCTTGGTTGGACACCATGACGAGGCGATAACCCGCCTGCTGTAACTTAAGCAGGGCAGGGATCACATTCGGCTCAAATTCGAGCTTACTGACGCTGTCTAACTGTTTGTCGACAGGTGGTTCAAGCACCAGTGTGCCGTCACGATCGATAAATAGCCAACGTTGCTGATTCATTGAATATCTCCAAAAAAGCGTTTCAGTGCATCAATAACAAGTGTGTTTTCTCGTTCATTACCGACGCTGATGCGTATTGTGTTGTCGAGTCCGACTTGTGCTGATTGATTACGTATTAATATACCGTTCTGCTGCATGGTCTGCATGAGGCTTTCGGCATCGGCAACACGATACAATAAAAAGTTCGTTTCACTCTCGGCAACTAACGCCATTGGCAGTTCCGCTAATTCATCGCGGATGCGCTGGCGTTGTTTGACGGTGCGTGTTACGTCGGCTTGAACGCGTTCGATGCCCACAGGCGATAACGCCTGGCTAGCAATTTGAATGGTCAAGTCTGGCAGCGGATAAGGCGCCAGTACTTTCTGCAATACGGTAATGACGTCCTCGTTGGCGAGCGCAAAACCACAGCGTGCTCCCGCGAGCGCAAACGCTTTAGATAAAGTACGCAACACCACCAAGTTAGGATATTTCGCTAACCAATCGACGACACTCGCCTCGGCACAAAACTCGATGTAAGCCTCATCAACGACCACGAGACTGGTCGTCGCGAACTTAAGCACTGCCTCGATATCTTCTTGCGCAAGCCGATTACCGACAGGGTTGGAAGGAGAACACAAGAAAATGAGACGAGCGTCTGCGCAACGCGCCTTGATAGCGTCTAAATCGAGTTGATAAGACGAAGTTAACGGTACCGAGACAACGTCAGCCTCATGCGTTTGCGCAGAAATTGCATACATACCGTAGGTCGGTGGGCAGATAAGCACACGGTCTTGTTTAGGTTCGCAAAACGCTTTGATAAGTAGTTCGATTGCTTCGTCAGACCCGCGGCAACTTAATACCTGTTCAAGGCGAACATTAGCATAGTCCGCATAAGCTTGATTGAGGCGCTGCGACTGAAACGATGGGTATCGGTTCAACTGCGAGCAATCCAGCGTGTAATCGTATGCGTAGGGTGACTCGTTGGCGTTTAGCCATACTGAACCGCCGCTCATCGAGCGCCGTGCTGACGCGTAGGGCACCAAGGTTTTTAAGTGTGGACGCTGTAACTGTTCGGCTAAGCTCATACTTTGTCCTCCTGCGCCTCTAAGCGAATGGTCACGGCGCGTTTATGCGCATCTAAGCCTTCGATTTCGGCGAGCGTGGTAATGCTGTCAGCGAGATCAGCTAAACCATCGCGAGTCACCTCTTGCAACGTGTAGCGGCGATAAAAGTCCAATAGCCCCAAACTGCTGTAGTTTTTTGCGTAGCCATAGGTCGGTAAGACGTGGTTTGTACCAGTTGCATAATCGCCACCCGACTCAGGGGTATAGTGACCCACAAAAATCGACCCTGCTGTAGTTAGTTGCTCACTCAATGCTGCTGCCGCATCGGTTTGTACAGCAAGGTGCTCGGGTGCGTAACTTTGTGTAACAGCAACCGCCTCGGCTAAGCTTTCAGTGACAATTAACCGACTTGAAGCAAGCGCTTGCCGCGCGATGTCGACGCGAGGTAATGCATTGCATTGCGCAACAAGCTCAGCTTGCACCGCTTGGGCAAGCGCAGCTGATGGTGTGACTAGAATAACCTGTGAGTCAGGTCCGTGCTCTGCTTGAGATAATAAATCAGCAGCGACAAAACGCGCATTGGCGGTGTCATCAGCGAGCACTAACAGCTCTGAAGGACCGGCCGGCATATCAATGCTAATGCCGCTATCGTTTTGACTTAATTGTTGCTTTGCTTCTGTCACAAACGCATTGCCCGGGCCAAATACTTTATCAACTTTAGGTACGGACTCGGTTCCGTATGCCAACGCTGCGATTGCCTGCGCACCGCCACACATAACTAAGGTATCGATACCACATTTTTCTGCAGCGTAGACGACTTCCGGTGACATCTGACCTTGTTTATTAGGCGGCGTCACCAGTACACGGGTTTTACAGCCTGCAATCTGTGCGGGTACGCCTAACATGAGTGCGGTAGAAGGTAAGGTCGCCGACCCCCCAGGGATATAAAGACCGACCGATTCAAGCGCCGTGTATTTTAGTGTGCAGCGCACGCCTGGTGAGGTGTTCAGCGTAATATCTTCAGGTGTTTGCGCGAGGTGAAAGGCACGAATATTGTCATAGGCTTTATCAATCGCCGCTTTAGCTCGCTCGGAAACCTGTGCCAGTAACGCTTGCTTCTGTTCACCGTTTAACACCAATTGCGAGATGTCTGCACAATCAAATTGACGGGTGTAGTCAAGTAACGCTGCGTCACCTTCAGTTTTCATGCGCTCAATGATTGAGCGCACGGTTTCTTTCAGCTCAAGTGAGCGGCTCTGTTCAGGGCGAGCAAGCGTGGCTTGTCGCTCTGAATTGCTAAGCTGTGACCATTGTGTGATGGCAATGCTTTGTCGCGATAACATACCGATTATCCCATCATTTTTTCAATTGGTAATACGAGTATTGAGCTACAGCCAAGGTCTTTTAAATCTTCCATTGTTTCCCAGAACAGCTTTTCTGTACTCACGACGTGCACAGCCACTTGCTCATCAGTGTGACTCAGTGGCAGTACGGTAGGTGTTTCGGCGCCAGGAAGTAATGCGTTGACTTCATCCAGGCGGTTTTTGGGTGCGTGCAGCATAATGTATTTGCTTTCTTTCGCCATTTGCACACCGTCAATTCGCGGTAGTAGCTGGTCCATCATAGCCTGCTTTTCAGCGGATAATGGATTGGCGTTTTGAATCAACTGCGCCTGTGAACGAAAGATGACTTCTTTCTCAACGAGACCGTTAGCTTCTAATGTGGCGCCGGTCGATACTAAATCACAAATGGCATCGGCAAGCCCAGCGCGTGGCGCGACTTCGACTGAGCCGGTTAGAACGACATTCTTTGCGCTAATGCCGTTATTTTTTAGGTAGCGTTGCAGTAGGTACGGGTAAGTACTTGCGATACGCTTACCTTGCAGATCGTCGATAGAGTTGTAGTCGCTTTCGCGTGGCACCGCAATGGACAGGCGGCAACCGCCAAAGTCAAGGCTACGTAGAGCCTTATACTCTGCATTTTCATTGACCGCGGAGCGCTCAAGCGCGACCTCTTCTAATACGTTTTCACCCACTAAACCGAGGTCGACAACGCCATCCATAACTAGGCCTGGAATGTCATCGTCACGTACTCTGAGCAAATCAATAGGGTGGCTGGTACTGTGGGCGATAAGGCGTGCTTCATTAATGCTGAACTTGACACCGCATGCATTAAGCAAAGATAAAGACTCCTTGCTTAAACGGCCTGACTTTTGAATCGCAATAGTAAGTCGTTCACTCATTGATCTACTCCTGATAATAAAAAAACCCTTCGAAAGCTGCCTTTCGAAGGGTTGTATAGTCATGCGAAAGGCTAGTCAAAATATGGACTAGCCTGAATAATAAACGTAGCTAGCCCAGTGATTTCGAGTGATGATGGTGGTGGTGCTGGCTAAGGTTCATTTGTTCGCTTCCTTAAAAAAATGGATGTAACTGTTAAGTTGTATAGCACTATAAATAAAAAAAGCACTGAACGCAACTCTATTGACGTATAAAAATTGGTCGACAATAGTCTAAACTCATGATGAGCAACCACTGGAGACCGCCACAATGGTCAATTTCGACGCAATGATCCCTTTAATACCAAAAGATTCGCGTATCCCTGTAACTCACAATGAAGAACAATTGAAAGTTGAACAGGTAGAAAAAGCACAGAAACTGGCTGAGGTTGAGGAGGAACAGGAAAATAGTGTCGGCGTTCGCGACGCCGAGCATGGACAGCAACAGGCGGCACAGCATCATGAGGGTGAACAGGGTAGCGCGCAGGACAATGACGATGATGAGCAAAGTAGCGATGGTCATATCGACACGTACGCTTAGCGCATGATGGAGACGCAATAATTGAGCGGAAACCTACGCGACGACAGAGGATTTATGATTAACAGCGAGCTGGCAACTATGTCATACTATAGCGCTTTAATCGGTCGATATTAGAATTAGGTGTGGGCATTTAATGAGCAAAGTGGCAGCTGTTTTTACGCCCGAGGGTCAACTGGCAAAGGCGATAGAAGGCTTTCAGCCGCGCGATGCTCAGCTTACCATGGCCCAGGCTATTGAAAAATCCATTCGTAAAAAAGGTACTTTGGTTGTCGAAGCCGAGACCGGTACCGGTAAAACCTTTGCATACTTAGCGCCTGTGCTTCAAGCCAAAGGTAAGGCGATCATTTCCACGGGTACCAAAGCACTACAGGAACAGCTTTATCATCGAGATTTGCCCACTTTACGGGCCGCGCTGGCGCCAGAAAAGGTCATCGCTTTATTAAAAGGGCGTTCAAATTATCTGTGCACCCATCGTCTTGAGCAGGCACAATTGCAAGCTGGTCAGTTTAACAGTGAAACACAAACCAAGCTGGTTAAAGTGAAACGTTGGTCAACTCAGACCCGGGATGGCGATATTGGTGAGTTGGTGGTACTGCAGGATGATCCTCAGTTGACTGCCTTAGTGACTAGCACCAAAGACAATTGTTTAGGTCGCGAGTGCCCGAATTACGATGACTGCTACTTAGTGAAAGCGCGTGATGAAGCCAAACAAGCTGATGTCGTGGTCGTCAATCATCATTTATTTTTTGCGGACCTGGCGATCAAAGATACGGGGTTCGGCGAAATCATACCCGAGTCAGACACGGTGGTGTTTGACGAAGCACACCAAGTACCAGATATAGCAAGTCAATATTTTGGTGACTCATTGTCATCACGACAACTGATAGAAATTGCTGACGAGGTTCAGCGGTTGTGTTTAACAGAGCTAAAAGACCTCTCTCAAGCGGCACAAATGGCCCGTATTCTGACACAGGTAGTGCGGGATTGGCGGTTACAGTTTCCATCCGATCCGAGCCGAGGCAACTGGCGTGATAAACGTGATGACTCAGCAATGACCGAGGTGTGTAGCCGTGTCGCAGAGAAACTCACCTTATTTATCGATGTGATCAAAACAGCGCGTGGTCGTCATAAAGAAATGGATAGCCTCATTGAACGCGCTGAGGAAGCCTATGACTTGTGGCAACAGTTGATGCAAACGGAGCAGACGGGGTATAGCTTTTGGTATGAGACAACGGTACGTCATATTGTTCTGCACCAAACGCCACTGAGCGTCGCCAAGCGTTTTGGCAATTTGGTCAAGCACAGTGACCGAGGTTGGGTGTTTACTTCGGCAACGCTCTCAGTCAACGAAAAGTTTGACTACTTTGTTAATCGGCTCGGGCTGTGGGATGCCGAAACGCTCGTATTAGCGAGTCCGTTTGACTTTGAGAACCAAGCGATGCTGTGTCTGCCGCGCTATCTGCCACCTGCGAACCAGTTTAATCGCGATCAGCGACTCGCGCAGCTGGCGCAACAGTGTATCGAGGCCAACCAAGGCGGCACGTTCTTATTATTTACCAGTCACAGCATGTTAAAGCGCGTCGCCAATTTATTGGACGAAAAACTAGACAGGCCCGTACTGGTTCAAGGTGAGGGCAGTAAACGCAGTATTTTGCAGAAGTTTACTGATGCAGGTAATGCCGTATTACTAGGCACTTCGTCGTTCTGGGAAGGCGTCGATGTGCGTGGCGCCGCGTTGCGTTGTGTCATTATCGATAAATTGCCGTTTGCCTCGCCCGATGACCCGTTACTGAATGCGCGGGTAGAGGACGCTAAGTTACGGGGCGTGGATGCCTTCCATACTATTCAGCTACCTGAAGCCATTATTGCGCTGAAGCAAGGAGCAGGGCGTTTGATACGTGACCAGCGCGACTCAGGGGTATTGATTGTCTGTGATGACCGACTTGTTACGCGCCAGTATGGTGCGCGCTTTATCAAAAGTTTACCGCCTATGGCTCGCACACGTGATCTGAGCCGGGCAATGCTGTTTTTAAAGGATACATATAATGAAACCAACCTTGCTAGCCATTGATACATCGACGGAGAACTGCTCGGTCGCTCTTCAGGTTGATAATACGGTCATTAGCCGCGAAATGGAGAGTCCACGCGAGCACTCACAGCGTTTGTTACCTTTTGTTCAAGCTGTGTTAGAAGAAGCCGATATTAAGTTGTCTGATGTTGATGGGCTGATCGTTGGCATCGGTCCAGGTAGTTTTACAGGCGTTAGAATCGGTGTTTCGATTGCACAAGGTTTGGCATTTGGTGCAAGCTTAAAAGTAAATGGTGTCAGTAGTCTTGATGCTATGGCTCTTGAGGGTTCGCAAAATAGAGTAACAGACTGGATTATTAGTGCTATTGATGCGCGAATGGGCGAAGTCTACTGGCGTGTGTATCAGCATCGTGATGGGCATCTTCAGGCGTGTGCTACCGCAAAAGTGGACAAGCCGGAGCAGTTGAATTTGGCAGCTGAGTTAGAGCGCCATGGATATCAAGCGTCGGAGTCAATTGGTTATGTGGGGACGGGATGGGAGACCTATCGTGAACAATTAGCTGCGACAGTCTCGGTAACCCCGCAGTCGCTTAATTGTGTGCTTCCGACCGCCGAAGCGATGTTACGTTGGGCACAGCTCTATAATGAGCCGGCTGTTGCTGCAGATGAACTGGAGCCACTTTACGTCCGTAATGAGGTAACTTGGAAAAAGTTGCCAGGTCGTTAACTTGTAGATTATTTTGGAACTCGCCATAATAACTCGGGTCAAACTAATGAAAGGAGCAAGCGTTGAATCCTGTTTCGTCAAGTCATGTTAATGGTGTGCAAGGTAATTTGTCACCGGCACGTCGGGTCGTGCCTGATCCGCGAGATCGCGTGGCTGGAGAGAGTGAACCGCAATCGGCTCGCGCTTCGATTGAAATTCCGAGTCGACAGCAAAGCTCTGATCAGGCGCAACGTTGGAAGGATTTGAACATTGTGTATGACCAACCATCGCAGTCTGCACAAAAAGCACTATCGGCCTATCAAACTGTCGCGCTTAACGAGAAACGAGAGCAAGTTGAGTCAATGTTCAGTTTGGATCTGTATGCCTGAGGAGGCGCTATGTTACGTATCGCGAGTTTAGCACTTGGTGCGCTATTGTTAGCGGGCTGTAGTACATTCCCAGATGCTATCGCAACGAAAGATGAAGATGCCTTAGTATCCTATTCACAAGTGAAAAACAATACCGAAGCAACCGTTGGACAAGCGGCGCGCTGGGGTGGAGTTATTGCTGATGTTCGCAATGATGAAGGCTACACGATTATCGAGATGGTTCATTTCCCATTGAAAAGTTGGGGGCGTCCGTTGGTGAGTGATGACACAGAAGGGCGTTTTCTCGCTGTTATTAATGGCTTCGTCGACCCTCAAGTCTATCAACAAGGCCGTAGTCTGACTGTGTTAGGGAAGGTCGGTGAAGCGCAAGAAGGCAAGATAGGCGACTATAACTACGTATACCCCGTTATTGAGACATCGGGCTATTATTTGTGGCCGAAAGAAGTCGACCGTGCTGACTCGGGGATTGACTACTCGCCGTTGTGGTTTAGACATAATTTTTATGCCCCGTACCCTTACCGCCCTTATTATTATCGGTATCCCACGCGCGTAAGGGTTCAGGAAGAAAAACCTAACGTGTCTAGCAATCAGTAGCGTGTTGTATCAATCACTAATTGAGCGTGCTCAGCCTCTTGAGTACGCTCTTGACTGGGGCTGTCTCAGAGGTCTCGGTTGGGGCAATGTCGATAAACCTCGCTATATCCTGTTGCATGGTTGGCTGGATAATTGTCACTCATTTCTTCCGCTGATTGAGCATTTACATGAATCTGATGACGGAATCATTGCGCTTGATTGGGCCGGTCATGGCTACTCGGATCACCGCCCCACGGGTAACTACTATCACTTTACTGATTATGCCTATGATATTTGGCAATTGATTAAGATACAGGAGTGGTCTGGCGTTACCATTATTGGACATTCGATGGGCGGCTTCGTCGGCAATATGGTTACGACGCTGCTACCAAAGCATGTATCGCACTTGGTGTTGATTGAGGCCTTTGGTTTGCTCACCAGTGACGAGGAGAACGCTCACCAGCAGCTGTTAGCAGGCTTTCAGTCGCGAAAGAAGTCGCAGATGGCGCAGTGGCGTCCATATACCGATAAGTCACAAGCAGTCGCGGCACGTGCCAAGACAGCCGATTTTAGTGACGCGTTAGTCGAAATTATCGTTGAGCGTGGCATTAAGTTAATGGCTGATGGACACTGGTATTGGCGCGCCGACCCCAAAGTTCGGTCTACATCGCCCTATCGTTTGTCCTCACAAGCCGTTGAACAAATTTTGAACCAGTTACGCGTGCCCGTGGTATTAATAAAAGGGCGTGATGGTTATGCTCAACTGGATAACGCCTTGGCACGATGGCAAGACTGTGTTCCGCAATTACGCGTACTTGAGTTGGGTGGTGGGCATCATGTTCATATGCAAAGTCCGAGTGATATTGCGGGCATTGTCCGTGAAGTGTCATCATCTTAGATTGTGCCGAAGGGCGAGATTGAGATAAACTGGTCGGATAAGCTCACGTTGACGTGAACGATACATAATAATTAAAGCAATAAATTTTGGAGCCTAGTATGGAAAAGATTTGGCTTAAACATTACCCAGCGGGAGTGCCAGATACGATTGATCCCGACCACTATACGTCTTTGCTTGAGATTCTCGAAGAGAGTATTGAGAGGTATGGTGATAAAACCGCATTCGTTAATATGGATTGCGAAATGTCGTTTGCCGAGCTGGGTGAAAAGGCAAAGCAATTTGCTGCCTATTTGCAGAGTATTGGGCTACAAAAAGGCGATGCAGTTGCGATTATGATGCCAAATCTTTTGCAGTACCCGGTTGCGCTGTTCGGGGTATTAGCGGCAGGCATGACCGTCGTTAACGTCAACCCCTTGTACACACCGCGAGAATTAAAACACCAACTGACCGATTCGCAATCGAAAGCGCTCGTGATTCTGGAAAACTTTGCCAATACTTATGAGAAGATTGCAAAAGATGTACAACTAGAAAAAGTCATTACGACACAAATTGGTGATTTACTGCCCGCTCCTAAACGTTGGTTGGTAAATTTCGTGGTTAAGTACGTGAAACGTATGGTACCAAGCCATTCAATCAGTCAACGTATCGATTTTAATGTGGCGCTCAATAAAGGTAAGCAAAAAACATATCAGCGACCTAGTTTAACGGGCGACGATATTGCATTTTTGCAATATACAGGGGGCACAACGGGCGTTGCGAAAGGTGCCATGTTATCTCATCGCAACATGGTCGCCAATTTAGAGCAGGTTTCATCGGTCATTACACCCATCATGTCTGATGGTGAAGAAATCATTATTACCGCCTTACCGCTGTATCATATCTTCGCTCTAACAGCGAACTGCTTGACGTTCATTAAGCACGGTGGGCGCAATATTTTAATCACCAATCCGCGTGATATGCCTGGGTTTGTAAAAGAGCTTGGTAAAGTTAAGTTTTCAATGATCTCGGGTGTTAATACGTTGTTTAATGGACTATTGAATACCAAGGGCTTCAAAGATCTCGATTTCTCTAACCTGAAGGTGGCTCTTGGTGGCGGGATGGCGGTGCAAAAATCAGTCGCGGAACATTGGGAACGTGTCACGAAGTCTCGCTTGCTAGAAGGCTACGGTTTAACCGAGTGTGCACCTGTGGTTACAGTCAATCCTTACGATATCGAGCATTATACGGGCAGTATCGGCTTACCTGTACCTAGCACCGACGTTAAAATTTGTGACCCGGAAAGTGGCGAGGAAGTTGCCCTAGGGGATGCGGGTGAACTTTACGTGAAAGGCCCACAAGTGATGGTTGGTTATCTAAATCGTCCTGACGCCACGGCTGAATCGATTAAAGAGGGCTGGTTTGCGACTGGCGACATGGCAACCTGTGATGAACGCGGGTACTTTAAGATTGTTGATCGTAAGAAAGACATGATCCTGGTGTCTGGTTTTAATGTTTACCCTAATGAGATTGAAGATGTCCTAGCCGATCATCCAAAAGTGCTTGAAGTGGCCGCAGTTGGAGTGCCACATGAGTCTTCCGGTGAGGTTGTTAAGGTCTTTATTGTCAAAAAAGATAAATCCTTAACGGAACGTGAGATTATTGATTTCTCTAGAGAAAATCTAACGGGGTATAAAGTACCTAAGTTAGTCGAGTTTCGTGATGAACTCCCCAAATCAAACGTAGGTAAAATCTTGCGTAAAGAGCTAAGAGACGAGAAAAAAGATTGACTAAGTTAATACAGCCACAGAGTGGATATCGTTATATCAGTAGCCTTGAGATGCTGACTGAATTTTGTCAAAGAGCCCGCTTAGCGGGCTCATTTGCTATTGATACTGAATTTGTTAGAAGAAAGACTTACTTTGCCAATTTGGGACTCGTGCAGCTGAATGTTGATGGTGAGACATTTATTATCGATCCACTCATTGATATTGATTTAACAGCACTTTGGCAATTGATAGCCGATCCCGACGTCGTTACGGTTTTGCATGCTGGTGGCGAAGACATTGAGTTGTTTTACCATCAGTCAAATGGACAGAAACCGCGTGCCGTATTTGATACGCAAATTGCGGCGGGATTTATTGGCATGGGGTCGTCGCTTGGCTACGCCAGCCTAGTTGAGCAATTATTTGATGGTGTAACCTTAGATAAAAGCCAGTCACGTACGGATTGGTTAAAGCGTCCGCTCAGCGAAGAGCAACTGACTTACGCAGCTGCCGATGTGAGCTATCTAAATAGCATGTATCCTTGGTTAGTTGAACAGGTCGCACAAGCTCATGTGGCAGATATTGTCGTTGAGGAAAGTCAATTGCAGGTCAGTAAACGCACGCAAGTTATTCCAAGACATTTACTTTATTTGTTCGTTGGGAACGCTTGGCAGCTTAACCAAAAGCAATTACAAGTGATGAAAGCACTCGCTGCTTGGCGTCTAGATAAGGCTATGAGTGAAAATATGCCTCTGGGCTTTATTTTTAAGGACGGCGTGTTATTGGAGTTAGCGAGAAAAATGCCGCAGTCTAAGTCTGACCTGTACAAGATTAAAGATTTAGCTCCGATGACGCGCAAATATTCGGGCGAAGCAATAATTGAGCAGATTGGTTTAGCACTTGCGGTGGATCCATCGCAATGGCCGCAAACTTTGCAAAGACTCGACGACATGCCAAACTATAAGATGGCGTTTAGTGGTATTAAGAAAGCAGCACAGGGCTTGGCTTCGTTGCTCGGTATTGATACGGCATTGGTAACTTCGCGCAAACAAATTAATGACTTTTTGATGTATCACTGGCAGTTTAGTGATGACCACCGTGCTGAATTACCCAGACCTGATTTGCAACAGGGCTGGCGCTGGAGAGCGCTAGAATCTGAATTAAAAGAATATATTTAACGCGAGTTTAAGACCATGCTGTGCGACGTATTTAAAAGCTCGAAAAAAAGCGATACCTATCTATACCTCCCGTTGGGAAGTGAATTTGATGAGTTGCCTGAAGCGCTAGTAAGCCACTTTGGCACTCCGCAAAAAATAATGACAATAAATTTAGACAAACGCGACCAACTTGCTCGGATTAGCGTAGAAGAATTAAAACAGCACTTGGTGGAACCTGGCTATTATTTGCAGCTTCCGCCACAAAAGGAGTCAATGCTATGAAAAAGTTAACCCTGAGCACTTTGGCGCTTATCGTAAGTGCGTCGACAGTGGGATTTATCGGCCCTGTAAACGCCTCTCAGGCTGAGCAGAGTTCGATGATCGAACAAAGCGAAAGTACCGAGCAGAAGTTTCAAACTTATGTTGATAATTTGCGCTCTGAGGCGCTTGAGCAAGGCTACACGAAAGATACGCTGGATCGTGCGTTTGCCAACGTAAAATATTACCAACGTGCAGTTGAGCTCGATAATAATCAGCCAGAGTTCAAACTTACTTTAGATACTTACCTTCCCAGAGCAGTACCTGATTGGAAAGCTCAAAAAGCGCTTGAAAAGTATCAGGAACATAAAGCGCTACTCGATGAGATAGGAAAGAAATATGGTGTACAACCACGATTTATAGTTGCATTGTGGGGTATAGAGACCAACTTTGGTTCTTACACCGGCGGATTTGATGTTGTTTCAGCATTAACAACTTTAGCCTTTGATGGTCGACGTGAAGCCTTCTTTAAGAAACAACTCTGGCAAGCGCTGACTATTATTCAAGACGGTCATATCGACCCTGAGCAAATGAAAGGTTCATGGGCGGGCGCCATGGGTCAGACGCAATTTATGCCAAGCTCGTTTATGAGTTTTGCGGTCGATTACGACGGTGATGGTAAAAAGGATATATGGAACAGCTACGGTGATGTATTTGCGTCAGCCGCAAACTACCTGAGTTCTGTGGGTTGGCGAGATGATGTGACGTGGGGACGCCAAGTACAGTTACCTGAACAGTTTGATACATCGTTAGCGGGGCTAGATACTAAAAAGGGACTCGCTGAATGGCAAAAGCTTGGTATTACGCGCATGGACGGAAGCCCGTTACCGCAACGAGATGATATTGAAGCTTCGGTTGTAATTCCTGATGATAAGGAAGGTCGAGTGTACCTTGCCTATGCAAACTACGATGCGCTGATGCGTTGGAATCGCTCACATTACTTCGTTGCTGCAGTCGGCTACCTTTCTGATCGTATCCGTTTTCCTCGATGAATTGGTATGATAAACCGCTTCATGCGCTCAATCATCGCGAATGGGAAGCCCTTTGCGATGGTTGTGGGCAATGTTGTCTAAACCAACTATTAGATGAAGAGGATAACCTGTATCAAACCGATGTCGCGTGCCGATTGTTGGATACTGACAATGCAGTGTGCAGTGACTATGAAAACCGTACTCAGCGGGTCCCCAGTTGTGTTCAACTGACACTCGAAAATCTCGATGCAGTTTATTTCATGCCTAAAACTTGTGCATATCGGCTCAGAGCACAAGGGCAACCGATTCCTGACTGGCATCCATTACGACACCATGGCAGTCAGCAAGCGATGAAAAAAGCCGGCTACCATGTAGCCGGTCATTGTATCACTGAAACGGAATTTAGAGGTGAGTTAGAAGATCGTATTGTGACCTGGCCGCTTTAGCGTAGTTTATAAATAATATGGCTTAGGCTGGCGACCGCAACAATAATCGTTACTCCTGCAAAGATAAAGGTCATCCATGCCGGCATGGTGACACCTAAAAACGACCAGTCAATGTCACCACAGAGTCCTGGAGCTGCAAAATAGCTAGGTAGCCATTCATGCAGTGGAGCCCAAGATGGAAAATTCGGGTTACTTTCACAGACTGCAAAGAAAGCATTTTTCGACGTTTGTAGGTCCCAGTGGTCATAAGCGATGAATAAGCCCTCGATGGCGGAATATAGTACGCCAGCGAGTGCTACTAAGCGTATGAATGGACGTGTCGCCCCTAAATAGCCAAGCAAAGCAAACAACGCAATGCCTATCACTGCCATACGTTGATATACACACTTTACGCAGGGTTCAAGTCCGAGACCGTACTGAAAGTACGCGGCAGCAGCCAATAGCGATAAACAGATGATAAATAACGCTAACCAAGCGCTGCGTTGACTTGGCCAAAGGTATATTTGCATGATTTGATATATCCGTGTCTGAATCTAAGCGCTATAACATAGCCGAAAAGTAAATGGCTTGTCGATAACAATCAGTTTGCTTGTCCGACCTCATATAACACTGGTAGAATCACACGATTGATAATGAAACAGGCGTAACAATGATCATTAAAGCAAAGAGTCCGGCAGGTTTTGCCGAGGAATATATCGTTAAATCAATCTGGAACGGTCATTTTGCTCCAGGTACGATCCTTCCTGCAGAGCGTGAACTGTCCGAGCTCATTGGTGTGACTCGTACGACGCTACGGGAAGTATTACAGCGCTTAGCGCGAGATGGTTGGCTTACAATCCAGCATGGCAAGCCAACCAAAGTGAATAACTTCTGGGAGACGTCTGGGCTTAATATTTTAGAGACGCTAGCTCGTTTAGACGAAGATGGTATGCCGGAACTGGTCGACCAATTGTTGTCGGCTCGCACTAATATTAGCGCGATTTATATTCGAGCTGCGATCCGTCACAACCCAGAAAAGGTAGTTGAGCTATTGTCTAAGAATGATGAGCTTGCTGACGATGCCGAGCGTTTCGCAGACTTTGATTATCAGTTGAATCATGATCTTGCGATGGCGTCGGGTAACCCCATCTATGTGCTAGTGCTCAACGGCTTTAAAGGTCTATATTCGCGTATCGGCCAATTTTATTTCTCTTCGCCAGAGGCTCGCCAGTTGGCTCGTGATTACTATCACAACCTTAATAGCGTGGCGAAGCAGGGCGATTACAATGAATCAGTAAACTTGGTTCGTCGCTATGGTTATGAGTCAGCAGAAATTTGGCATAGCTTGCGTGGGGATATCCCGTCCAACTTAGTCGATTGAGGCAATCGTTTTTTTCGAAACGAGTTAAATAGACATAAAAAAAGCCAGCATATGCTGGCTTTTTTGATAAGGAACTTGGCTATATTACGCAAAGTTTTTGTTCACGAAATCCCAGTTGAGGAGCTTCCAGAAAGCTTCTAAATAATTAGGACGTGAATTGCGATAGTCGATGTAATAAGCGTGTTCCCACACATCAACAGTCAATAGTGGAGTTACGCCGTCGTGTGCAACTGGAGTGTCTGCGTCATCCGTGTTCATGATATCGACAGAGCCATCAGACTTCTTAACCAGCCATGTCCAACCCGAGCCGAAGTTGCCCGCGGCGCTCGCGTTAAACTCTTCTTGGAACTTCTCGAAAGAACCCCATTTATCGTTGATCGCGTCTGCGATAGCACCGCTAGGAGCGCCGCCACCATTGGGGCTCAAGCAATTCCAGTAGAACGTGTGGTTCCATACTTGAGCGGCGTTGTTAAACAAACCACCTTTCTCAGACTTGATGATGTCTTCAAGCGATTTGCTTTCTAAATCGGTGCCTTTAACTGCATCATTTAGCTTGCTTACGTAAGTCGCATGGTGCTTGCCATAATGGTATTCGAGTGTCTCTTCTGAAATGTGCGGCTCGAGTGCGTTCTTCTCATAAGGAAGAGCGGGAAGTTCAAATGCCATAATCTCTCTCCATAGTTTTTAGTGCAAATAGCGTCTTACACAAAATGAATGTGCAAGCTGTTGTTGTTATTCATACGATATATAGGGGTGACTGGTTCTCTTTTCAAGTATAAGTTTTTATTATTTCCACAGCTGGCTGTAAACCACCCAAAGAGAGCAATCGGGGGTTGCATGTGTTAAAGTACTTGAGTATTTTTATCAACCATTCCATTCGTAAACAGTGATTTGAGGTGACATGGAAACCATCGACAAGATTAAACAGCAGATTGAAGAAAACCCCATCCTTCTTTATATGAAGGGCTCACCTAAGTTGCCGAGCTGTGGCTTTTCTTCACAGGCCTCACAAGCACTCATGGGTTGTGGTCAAGCATTCGCTTATGTCGATATATTACAAAACCCTGATATTCGTGCTGAATTGCCTAAATACGCAGACTGGCCGACATTCCCACAACTCTGGGTTGAGGGCGAGCTCATCGGTGGTTGTGACATCATCGTTGAGATGTTCCAAAAAGGCGAGTTACAGGAACTGATTACCGAGGTGGCCGCGCGTCATCCTCAGCCTGAAAGCGACGCGCAATAATCGGCGTTTGGGGTTGATCTTTTACGGTTGAACCCCATATTTATAAAAGCTTTTAATTTAGGTTGCTAAGTGGCAGCCCAACATTCACTAAAGACGGAGAGTATCAATGGCAGTTTTAGTAGGACGTAAAGCACCTGACTTTACCGCAGCAGCGGTAATGGGCTCTGGCGAAATCGTTGAAGATTTTAAATTTTCTGATGCGATCAAAGGCAAGAAAGCCGTCTTGTTCTTCTACCCGCTGGACTTTACATTCGTATGTCCTTCTGAGCTTATCGCATTTGATAAGCGTTTGGACGAGTTCAAAAAGCGCGGCGTTGAAGTAATTGGTGTTTCAATCGATTCACAATTCACTCACAGCGCATGGCGCAACACTGCAACTGAAGATGGCGGTATTGGCCAAGTTAAGTACCCACTTGTTGCAGACGTTCGTCACAGCATTTGTAAAGCATACGATGTTGAACACCCAGAAGCGGGCGTTGCATTCCGTGGTTCGTTCTTAATCGATGAAGATGGCGTTGTGCGTCACCAAGTCGTTAACGACCTACCATTGGGCCGTAACATTGACGAGATGTTGCGTATGGTCGATGCTTTGAACTTTAACCAGAAACACGGTGAAGTTTGCCCTGCAGGTTGGGAAGAAGGTAAAGAAGGTATGAAGGAAAACGCTGAAGGCGTAGCAGCATACCTTTCTAAGAACGCTGACAAGCTGTAATATTAGTTTTCAGTGACTCTTAAAAAACGCGCCAAATGGCGCGTTTTTTTTTGGCTTTTAGTCAGCGAGTGGCCAACCGCCTAGTGCCTTCCATTTGTTGACCATCCAACAAAACAGTTCGGCTGTCTTTTCGGTGTCATACAGCGCTGAGTGCGCTTGCTTTTGATCAAACTCGATACCTGCGGCTTTGCACGCTTTGATAAGTACAGTTTGTCCTAACGTCAACGCCGCTAAAGATGTCGTGTCAAAGCTAACAAAGGGGTGAAACGGATTGCGCTTAATGTTAGCTCGTTCAGCTGCTCGCATCAGGAAGCTATGATCAAAATTCGAGTTATGTCCAACCAACACAGAGCGCTGACAGCCAGCCGCCTTTTGTGCCTTTCGAATCGGTTTGAATAAGGCTTTAAGTACCTCGTCTTCGGGGAGTGCGCCGCGTAATTCCGAATGCGGATCGATACCATTGAATTCAATTGCTGCTTGTTCAATATTGGCGCCTTCAAATGGCTCGACATGAAACTGATGGCTTTCGACCGGCTTAAGCTGTCCATGTTCATCAAAATTCAGTATGACGGCAGCGATCTCTAACAAGGCATCGGTCGAGGCATTAAAGCCCGCCGTTTCGACGTCGATGACTACGGGTAAGTAGCCGCGAAAACGTTGCTTCATAAGAGAGTCTTCGGAACCTGACATGAAATTACCTGTATCTGCTAAATTGCTAATGCCCATTATGCCAAAGAGCGGGCGTTTTTGCTTGTGATTTGGTTAAAGGTTATTGCAACACGACCGATATAAAAGACAAGTCATTAAAGGAGGTGCGTGTGCAGGTGAATAATACGACTCGGCTATCAGCGTTAATCGTGCTGGGTAGCGCGTTGGTCAGTATCAGTTCGTTCGCAGAAGCAAACGCGGTCAGATACTACAGCGCAAACTTGGATAATTCACTTTGGTATATGGCCAACAACACGCAGCTTAACTGTGAGTTGGAGCACGTCATTCCTCGCTTCGGCAAAGTACAGTTTCATAGCGAAGCGAGTAAGCAACTCAATTTAACCATGACCTTCGATATGAACCAGCTTCCCGACAACTACAGTGTGGCACGTATTGAATCGGTTCCTCCGCAGTGGCAGCCCGGACAAAACAGTTACTCTATTGGTAGCATGGACCTATATAAGCAATTTAATGGCGAGCTTGAAAAGCAAGCAGCATGGACGTTGCTGTCTGAACTCGATAAGGGTCGTTACCCAACATTTTTGTACCAAGACTGGTATAACCCAAAAGATCAAGTTGCTGTGGCAATTTCAGCAGTGAACTTTCGCAGTGCATACGACGCATTTAAAGGTTGTATTAATGCGTTATTGCCTTTCTCATTCGAGGATATTGCATATACCGTACTGAACCATAAAGCGGATAGTGATGAGCTAACCGCGCCTTCGCGGCGGAAGCTAAAACAAATCAGCGACTACTTGAAAGTAGATGCCGACTTGAAGTTAGTATTAATAGATTCCTACACGGATGCGCTAGGCGCTCGTGAGCCGAATCAGACGCTAACAGAGCAACGCGCCAATGCTATTAAATCTTTTTTTGTCGAACGGGGTATAAAAGCGGATCGCATTCAAACGGTCGCTCACGGCGAGGATCGTCCGATCGACCATAATGATAATGAAATAGGCCGCCAGAAGAACCGCCGAGTTATCGTGCAGTTAAATAAATCCTCAGACGTTGAGCTATAGTTGCATCAATCGCTGGTTTTTTCTTTAAACTCGCAAAGGTCTTCAATAACACAGCTACCGCAGCGCGGTTTGCGCGCAACGCAGGTGTAGCGGCCGTGTAGAATAAGCCAGTGATGGACATCCACTTTAAATTCTTTGGGCACGACTTTAATTAGCTTCTGTTCAACCTCATTGACGTTCTTGCCGGGAGCCAGTTTAGTACGATTAGAGACTCTAAAGATATGCGTATCTACAGCAATAGTCGGCCAGCCGAATGCTGTATTAAGCACTACGTTAGCCGTTTTACGTCCAACACCGGGTAGAGCTTCCAAAGCTTCTCGGCTTTCTGGGACTTCGCCATCGTACTGTTCAACTAGTATCTTACAGGTTTTATAAGCGTTTTCTGCTTTTGAATTAAATAGGCCGATGGTTTTGATATATTCTTTAATACCATCTACGCCAAGCGCTAACATGGTCTCTGCCGTAGGCGCCGCCGGGAAAAGCTTACGTGTGGCTTTATTGACGCCCACATCGGTTGCTTGAGCTGATAACAATACGGCAATTAGCAGTTGGAAAGGCGACTCATACTCTAACTCAGTGGTTGGGTTAGGATTGTTGTCACGCAAACGACTTAAAATTTGATAACGTTTATCTTTATTCATATCAATTAGCTTTCGGCTGTCACGCGTGCGCGTGTAACTGTTTTCTCAGAGGATTGGATTTGCGCGCGCTTTGCGTCAATACGGTTTTTTATCGCAATAATGAAGCCCATACCAATGAAAGCACCTGGAGGTAAAATCGCCAACAGCAATGGATAATCGAGACTAAACAGTTCGATACGCAATTGCTTGGCCCACTCGCCTAGCAATAGTTCTGCGCCATCAAATAGCGTGCCATTGCCGAGCACTTCGCGTATTCCGCCTAAGACGACTAACACGGCAGCAAAACCCAGCCCCATCATCAGGCCATCGATAGCCGCATGGTGCCATTTATTTTTGGATGCATAAGCCTCTGCGCGGCCGATGATAGCGCAGTTGGTTACGATTAATGGAATGAAAATGCCAAGCGTTTGGTAAAGCTGATAGACGTAGGCATTCATCAACAACTGGATAATGGTAACAAAGGTGGCTATTACCATAACGAAAACAGGAATACGTATTTCTTGAGGCACCCATTGGCGAACCAGTGAAACTGTAATGTTTGAGCCCATTAAAACAAATAGCGTAGCTAAGCCGAGTCCTAAGGCGTTGGTCACAGAGGCGGTGACGGCAAGTAGCGGGCATAAACCTAAAAGTTGAACTAAAGCCGGGTTATTTTCCCACAAACCCTGTTTAGTCAGTGTTTTAAATTCACTCATGGGATTCACCTTGTGAAGCTGAATTGCATTGCGGTAACGAGTCTTGGAACAGCTGGTTACTATTTTGCTGTAAATACCAAGTTGCGGATTTTACTGCACCCACTACTGCGCGTGGCGTTATCGTCGCGCCCGTAAATTGATCGAACATACCACCATCACGTTGCACCGCCCATCGTTCGTCATCCTCACCTGTCAAGCGTTTGCCCGCAAATGAACGTATCCAGTCACTCTTTTGTTTTTCGATCTTATCACCCAAGCCCGGCGTCTCTTGGTGTTGTAGTGTTCGCACACCCAATACTTCACCATCAGGTTTGATGGCAACCAATAAGCGGATTTTTCCTGAGTAGCCGTTAGGGGCTACGGCCTCAGCAGCTAAAGCGCTGGGTTTACCATTCAGGTAACCGCGGTAAATTGGAACAGGCTGCTCACTCAGTGCTTTATCTGACAACAGGCCGCAGGAGTGATAGAGGTCATTGTCGTGAAGCTCAGGAGGAATAATTTCATTCAGCGAGGCGAGTGTTTGCGTGCGCTGTTGCTCCGCAATGGCATCTTCTGTGACGGCTTCCACACCAAGCACCAACGCAGTCGATACTAAAGCAAACAGCCCCAGCAACAAGCCGTTTTTCTGCATGCTATTCAGCGTCATGTTTCGCTCCTGAGTGATGTCCGTAAACAGTTGGGCGAGTATAACGGTCAATAATGGGGACACACAGATTCGCCAGTAGCACTGCGAAAGCCACTGCATCGGGATAACCGCCCCAGGTTCTAATCACCCATATCAATAAACCGATGAGTAAGCCAAATAATAACCGCCCGCGATCCGATGTTGCTGCCGAGACTGGATCCGTAGCGATAAAAAACGCACCCAGCATCGTCGCGCCGCTCAGTGCATGAAAGATAGGTCCTGGCATAATGCTAGGGGCGAACATGTGTGCTAAAAAGCTTGGTACAAGTAGACCCGCTAAAAAGCCAACAGGGATATGCCAACGGATGATGCGTTGTTGCAGTAAGATAATGCCGCCTAGCAGAAAACCCAAGTTAAGCCATTGCCAGCCAATACCCGCTAAACTTCCTAGCATGGGTTGCTGATATGCCTCGGTTAAGATCTTGCCTTGATCGAGCGCGGTTTTAACACCGTCAAGTGGGGTCGCCATCGACATGCCATCAACGGTAGTGCGTAGTTGTTCAACATCGTAGCCAGTGGGTGTGTACTCAAAAATAATAGTATGTAGTGTTTGCCACAGTCCTAAATCGTAGGGTGCAATAGGAGCAGCAGGTAGCCAGTGTGTCATTTGGACAGGAAAAGAAATGAGTAGCAGGACGTAGCCCGCCATTGCAGGGTTAAATATGTTTTGTCCCATACCGCCATAAACTTGCTTTACGACGACGATCGAAAATAGCGTCCCGATTACAATAATCCACCAAGGCGCCAAGGGGGGGATGCTAATGGCTAATAAAACCGCTGTCACCAATGCGGTGTTATCTCGCAATGCCTGACGCGCGCTACGTTCACGCGCCCAAACACAAATAGATTCAGATAGGTACGCGACAGTGACGGCGATCAGAATCTGAAACCAAACGCCCCAACCAAAAAAGTATGATTGGATAATCACGCCAGGAATAAGCGCGAACACCACCCAGGCCATTACTTGGTTCGTCTTTTTTTGGCTATGTCCATGCGGAGCGGCGGCCACTTTAAAGCTCATTATTGTTTATCCTCCTGATCAGGGCTTTGGCTGGCGCGATCGTCTGATGTTTGCTGTTCGCGTGCTTGCTTTTTCTTTTTAGCGCGAGCAATAGCCGCCGCGACCGCAGCTGATTTATCCTGTGCTGGGCGTTGCTGTTCAGTGGCTGGGCTTTCGGCTTCAACATCGCTTTCACGAGCCGTTTGCTGGGCCGCTTTCTTTGCCTTAGCACGTTCGATAGCTGCGGCTACTGCTGCTGATTTCTTAGACTTTTGCTCGGGTTCAGCGTCTGCAGGTTGAGCCGGGGTCGAGCTACCGTCCTCTTGCGCTGCTTTTTTTGCTTTCGCACGAGCAATGGCGGCAGCAACCGCTGATGACTTACCGTCGTTATCCGACGGCTGTTCAGACGCTTCTTGGGCCTGTTGTTGCTGCATTTGTTTACGCGCTTCGGCTGCCTTTCGGTGACGCTCTAAACGTTCTTCTTTTTCACGCTCTAAACGCGCTTGACGCGCTTCGAAACGTTTTTTCGCGAGTTCAGCTTTTGCTTGTTCGCGCGCTTGGTTACGCATCTGAGATTTTGCCTGACGGTAGTAATGCACAAGTGGTATTTCACTTGGGCAAACAAATGCACATGCACCGCACTCAATACAATCAAACAGATTATTTTCTTCTAGTGCTGGATAATCTTTGGCTTTTGCCAACCATTGCAATTGCTGCGGCTGAAGCGTTGCAGGGCATACTTCTGCGCAGGCTCCACAACGGATACACGCCATTTCATCGCCCGGTGGTGGCAGTTCTCGGGTACTCGGCACGAGAATACAGTTAGTAGTTTTGATGACGGGCACTGCGGTAATTGGCAACGTAAAGCCCATCATGGGACCGCCCATAATAACTCGCTGTTGTTGCTCTGGTTTAAAACCAGCGTATTCAAGCAGGGCATCAACAGGCGTTCCTAATGGTGACCAGACGTTGCCTGGTTGCTCAATACATTCACCCGTCAGGGTTACCACACGCTCGATTAACGGCTTATCGTCAATTACTGCCTCTTTTACAGCAAATGCAGTCCCCACGTTTTGCATGATAATACCCATCTCAATAGGGAGTTGTTTGCTCGGCACTTCGTGGCCAGTGAGCAGTTGGATAAGTTGCTTCTCCCCTCCTGATGGATACTTCGTCGGCACGATGCGAAGCTCAATATCATCATATTCCGCTATAGCGACGCGCATACTGTCGATAGCTTCTGGTTTGTTATCCTCAATCGCCAGCAACGTTTTATCGGTACCCGTGATGTAAGCTAGAATTCGCATACCGAGCACAATATCTCTAGCATGTTCGCGCATTAAGCGATCGTCGGCGCAAATATAGGGTTCGCACTCAACGCCATTAATGATTAGATAACTGACCGGTTTTTGCTGGGCGAGCTTTTGCGAGGTGGGGAAGCCAGCTCCCCCCAAACCTGCAACGCCCGCAGCTTGAATAATATCTAACAACTCGGCTTTATCGCGTTGCTGATAATCGGGCCGTGGCTGACGCTCTCGCCATTTATCTTCGCCATCCGGTGTAATCACAATAGCTTGTTCTGGGAGACCAGAAGCATGCGACATAGGTCGCTGTTCAATCGCTTTTACTGTGCCTGAAGTGGGTGCGTGCAGTGGCAGGCCTTGATGCAATGCCGCATCAGTTAATGGTTGACCTTTTAGTACACGTTCTCCCACGCGCACTGTGCACTGACCCGATAAGCCGATATGTTGACGTAACGGAAGAATAAGCTCATCAGCATAAGGAACTCGGCGCAACGGCTGCTCACTCGCGGGTTGTTTGCGCTCTGGTGGATGTATACCGCCGGGAAAGCGTGCAATTTGACCTGACTCAACGAACTGCTTGATGTCTTGCATCGTCTTACTCCACCAGTTTGACGGGAATGGTATCGGCTTTGTGGATATTCTGTTTCACGCTATCGAGGTTCCACTGCCAGGTTTCGGGTTTAGCTTTGACTTCTACCATATCAATGCAATCGACAGGGCAGGGCTCGACACATAAATCACAGCCGGTACATTCATGCTCAATAACGGTATGCATTTGTTTTGCGGCACCTAAAATGGCGTCTACAGGGCAGGCTTGGATGCACTTCGTGCAACCAATACACTCATCCTCGCGAATGATGGCGACTTTTTTGACACTCTCTTCACCATGCGCTGCGTCGAGAGGCTTGGCCTCGACACCCATCAGGTCCGCGAGTTTTTTTATTGTAGCTTCACCGCCAGGCGGGCACTTGTTGATCTCGTCGCCATTAGCAATCGCCTCTGCATAAGGACGACAACCCGGATAGCCACATTGTCCACACTGAGTTTGCGGCAGGATCTCATCGATTTGATCAACGATAGGGTCGCTTTCTACCTTAAACTTGATAGCTGCGAAACCGAGGATTAAGCCAAATATCAGCGCAAGCGCACCGATAGCGATTAAACCAACTACAAAACTCATTATTGGGTCACCAATCCGCTAAAGCCCATAAACGCGAGTGACATTAAGCCCGCTGTTATCATCGCAATCGCTGAGCCTTTAAAAGCTTTCGGAACATCGGCCGCAGCCAAGCGCTCGCGAATGCCAGAAAATAGAATTAAAACGAGTGAAAAACCGACTGCCGCGCCAAAGCCATAAACGATTGACTGTACGAAATTATGTTGTTCATTGATATTCAGAAGTGCAACACCTAGAACCGCACAGTTGGTGGTAATAAGCGGCAGAAAAATACCCAACAGACGATAGAGTGTAGGACTTGTTTTATGCACCACCATTTCAGTAAATTGTACTACCACCGCGATAACCAAAATAAAACTTAAGGTTTGTAATGCCATCAACCCTAAGGGCTCTAGTAAGTACTGATTCACTAAGTAGCTGCATACCGATGCTAAGGTTAGTACGAATGTGGTTGCCGCTGACATGCCAATCGCCGTATCTAGCTTGTTAGATACGCCCATGAATGGGCAAAGTCCCAAAAACTTTACCAATACAAAATTGTTGACCAGTACGGTGCCTATAAGCAGCAGCAAGTAATCCGTCATTCAATTCTTCCACACGTGATTTAAACCGGTGCCTATTATCGGTGTTTTGACATTGATAAACAACAGACAGAGGTCAATAGAACGGACAAGATTCGTTGAATTTTGTCACTGTTATTTAACGTAACTGACGCGTGACTGTCATTTTGTTAGCGCAATGTAACAGGCAAGCCAATAAACGGGGCATTGTCATGGTCTGGTTAACAGCATTGCAAGAAACCGCGTTACGAGTCGATTTAAGCTGGTTCACTCGTATTCATCGTTTAAACCAACATCGCTGGATTGCCGCTGTTGCGCAATGTTTTTCGCGTTCGGGGGACGGCTATTGGTACTTTATTGTTGGATTAGTATTTGTTTTACACAGTGCCGATGGACAAGCCTTCTTTACCGCATGTGCGGCTATCTTTTTGTTCGAGCGTCCGCTTTATTGGTGGCTAAAAAACAAGTTCAAACGGGCACGACCAACGACTTTAATGGCTTCTAAGAAACTGTTTGTCGCTCAGGATGAGTTTAGCTTTCCTTCGGGTCATACTTGCACCGCCTTTATCTTCGTGACCTGTCTCTCCTACTACTACCCCGTTTTCGCACTGTATCTTTTGCCGTGGGCATGTGCTGTCGGAGTTTCCCGCGTCGTAGTGGGAGCACACTACGTGTCGGATGTCTGTGTCGGCGCCTTGCTTGGCATTGCTTTTGTCGAAACCTTCTTTCTTATCTACTTTGCACTTTAAGGTCGAATATGCGTATTTTGTTCGGTGTTCAAGGAACCGGCAATGGTCATTTAAGCCGTTGTCACACGTTATCAAGGTGGTTGAATCACTACTCGGTTGATGTTGATTACCTCATATCTGGACGAGCGCCAAGCGCGCTATTCGATATGAGTGCTTTCGGTGAGTATCAATGGCGGCAAGGTCTGAGCTTTGCGACTCAGAATGGTCGGGTTGATTACTTCAATACCTATCGACAAAATTCATTTAAACAGTTTTGGTCAGATGTAAAAGCGCTCGATCTGTCGACTTATGATTTAATTCTAACCGATTATGAACCCGTAACTGCATGGGCTGCGCGACTGGCACACAAGCCGTGTATTGGTATTGGGCGTCAGTACGCATTCAAAGAGCCTTCGCTATACTCGAAGCTTAGTCTGCTTCAGCGCGGCCTCATCGACTATTTTGCGCCGGCTTCACGGTGGCTGGGTATGCATTGGCAACCATTGGACAATTGCATTCCACCGATTGTACGTGAACAGCAATCTGAGACTGAGCTCAGTGAGCGTCATGTATTGGTTTACTTGCCATTTGAAAATCTCGAGCAAGTCGTAGATGCCCTCATACCATTAAAGTCGTATCAATTTTCAGTTTTTCATCCAAGCATAAAGCAAACGGACAACCTAGATGCGCCTCATATTTTGGGTTTCCCTCCGTCGCGTGAGGGCTTTAAATGTCAGTTCGAAACTGCGGAGTATGTATTAGCTAATGCCGGATTTGAAACCACGTGTGAGGCACTTCAGAGCGATAAACAGTTTGCTGTTAAACCTTTGCGAGGTCAGTTCGAGCAACACTGGAATAGCAAGCTTTTAGCTGACAGTCAGCTTGCTTACGTAATGCATGAAATTTCAGAGGATAATGTGCGTGCATGGTTAGCGGACCATCAACGCGCTGCCCTCAATTGTGAATGGCCAAATATGGCAGACAATATCGCGCAATGGATAAAATCGGGTGCACAGGAAAACGAAAAAACTAGATTGACGGCGCTTTGGAGATAACAACTTTGGAAGCTTGAGGTTGGCTCCCCAGGTTGGATTCGAACCAACGACACATGGATTAACAGTCCACCGCTCTAACCAACTGAGCTACTGGGGAACAAATTGTAGGATTAAAACGTGTTGGCTCCCCAGGTTGGATTCGAACCAACGACACATGGATTAACAGTCCACCGCTCTAACCAACTGAGCTACTGGGGAACACGTCTTAACGGCGTCGAATATTAAAGACCTATGCGGCGCCTGTCAACTAATGATGCGGTATTTTTATTGTTTTTTCATTTAACTGCTTAAATCTTGTGCGAGTGTATATTTTGTAGCCTTATACCAAAAACTGTGTGCTAAAGGCTGTCCATGTAAATGTCAAGTACCTGTCATAAAGCCAGTTATGCCTTATGTTATAAATTGTTGCTCGCTGAGGATATCCACATACCGCTGAAATCCGCATCAGTTAAAGCCTACAGGATCTTATCCACGGATTCTGTGGATAACCCTGTGTTTAAGTATGTGAAATAGTACGTTTAGTGCGGTTTTCAGCTAAGGTTAGCGATTGTTCAGAAAATGCATAAATCATTAAAAAACTAATAAAAACAATGTCTTATAAAAACAAAACAAAAACATGGCTGAATTGACTGAGTGAGCACCCAAGATTGCCCGAAGAATCAGCAACTTGTGTATTTCTTATTTAATTTGGGTGATTTTTAGGCACGCTTTAAGCGTCTGTTGAAGGCTTTCAGGTCCCATTTGTCAAGCCATCAAATTGATTTTTTTGTAATAAATAAGCATATAAAAGTGGGGTTGTTGTAATAAAAATGTCTTGTGTGTTTCTCGATTTTGATAGCGGGATCGCGCCTTATTTCTAAGGTGAAAATATAAAAAAAGCCCTATTAGTACGCTAATAGGGCTCTAATGCTGATAAATAGATGTTTTATTTTAATGCTTTGACAAATTGATTGATGCGAGCGACTGCTTTTTTTAGTGTATCGAGGCTTGTTGCAAATGAGAGTCGACAGTAGCCTTCAGTGCCAAAGGCTGAACCGGGCACTAATGCGACATTAGCTTCGGTCAGCAGTTTTTCACACAACTCAACATCGTTTGCAACACCTGCTTTTTCAATTAGGTTTTGGATACGCGCGAAAGTGTAGAAGGTGCCATCACCTTTTACGCACTCAATACCCTCTATCTCGTTAAGTGCACTCACCAAGTAATCGTGGCGCTCCTTAAACGCACTGACCATTGTATCGATGCAGCTTTGGTCGCCATTTAAAGCGGCTACTGCCGCATGTTGGCTAATGCTGGCTGGATTTGACGTGCTCTGAGACTGAATCTTTTTCATCGCCGCAATGATAGGTGCTGGACCTGCTGCATAACCAATACGCCAGCCGGTCATTGCGTAGGCTTTCGAAACACCGGATAAGATAACTGTGCGGTCGCGTAATTCAGGCGCAACCATCACAATATTAGCGAATTGGCTACGATCCCATAAAATATGCTCATACATATCATCTGTCGCGATCAGCACATTTGGGAAATCAACCAGTACATCAGCAAGTGCACGTAGTTCCTCTGCTGAGTAGGCTGTACCACTCGGGTTAGATGGACTGTTGATAAACATTAAACGGGTTTTTTCGGTTAATGAGTCGCGCAATTGCTCAGGAGTGATTTTAAACCGCTGCTCTAAATCGGTATGGACGATCACGGGCTCTGCTTCAACCAGCTTTACCATATCTGGATAAGAAACCCAGTAAGGCGCCGGTATCACCACTTCATCACCCGGGTTGAGCCAAGCACTCAGTAAATTAAAAATGCTGTGTTTACCGCCTGCCGAGACGATGATTTCATCAAGACCGTATTCCAACTGGTTATCACGTTTAAACTTATCGGAAACTGCTTGTTTAAGTTCGACAATACCATCAACCGCAGTGTACTTGGTTTTGCCGTCTTCGATGGCTTTAATAGCAGCTTGTTTGACAAAATCGGGTGTATCAAAGTCGGGTTCACCCACACCTAAACCAATCACATCTTTACCCGCGCTTCTTAATTCGTTGGCTTTTTGCGTTACTGCCAGCGTAGGAGAAGGTTGGATAGAATTAACGCGCTTTGAGAGCTGATAGTCCACTACGTATTCCTTCCGATTTTGCTTATGTAAACAGCTCTCTACTATACGGATCGGTCGCGTTAAAGTCTATCAACATAGCCAAACAATAGATGTTTGCTGTACACTAATGAGGTTAATTCAACAGGAGGTATTTTCATGGCTACAACCGACGCATCTCGAAGTCTTATCAACGCGCCGGTTGGAAAAACGCTATGGGAAATGACGTGGCCCGTTATCTTTGGTGTCGCTACGCTGATAAGTTTTAATGTCGTAGATACTTTCTTTATTAGTCTGTTAGGTACTGACCCACTTGCTGCCGTCAGCTTTACCTTTCCAATCACCTTTACGGTTGTTAGCCTCACCATCGGCTTGGGTATTGGTACATCCGCTGTTATCGCGCGTAAGTACGGTCGGGATAAACCCGAAGAAGCTCATTTCGATGGTTTTGCTGCACTCTCGGTTTCCGCTTTACTTGTTCTGATACTGTCAGCCGTTGGCTATATTTTCATGGACAGTATTTTTACCCTCCTGCAAGCACAACAACGTTTACTGCCGCTGATCCGTGAATATATGACGCTATGGTTTGCGGGCAGCGTCATGTTGGTCACGCCAATGGTCGGCAATGCGGTATTGCGCGCATCGGGCGACACACGAACACCATCATTGATTATGGCCTCGGGCGGTTTGGCGAATGCCATTTTTGATCCGATCCTTATTTTTGGTTGGGGACCGATCCCTGCGATGGGTATTGAGGGAGCCGCTTTAGCGAGCGTGATTTCGTGGTTGAGTGGTGTGGTTCTCGTGTTTTGGTTACTTAATCGTAAGCAGCTTATTCGGGTACGTATCGAAACGACACGCGGGTTGTTTCGCGAATGGGTCGATGCTGCTCGCGCTATTCTGAAAATTGGTCTGCCAGCGGCAGGCGCCAATATTCTGACTCCGCTCGCGATGTCGGTCATGACGGCTATTATTGCATCTTATGGTGCGGCGGCAGTGGCGGCATTTGGCGTTGGCACTCGACTCGAGTCGCTCGCGAGTATCATTATTCTGGCGCTATCCATGTCGTTGCCGCCGTTGATTAGCCAAAACTTTGGTGCCAACCGAGTTGATCGGGTACGAGAGGCCTATGGCAAAGCCTTAAAAGCGGTATTTGCCATTCAACTGGTTATCTATGCGGCGATGGCAATAACGGCACCGTGGATTGCGATGGCATTTGCGAAAGAGCAAGAAGTGGCGCGTATCGTTGAATTGTTTATCTACATAATGCCCATCGGTTATGGCTTCCAGGGTTGGATCATTCTCTCGAACTCGAGTTTTAATGCCATTCATAAACCCATGCGTGCGCTCGGCTTAAGTGTCATCCGCTTATTTGTTTTTTTCGTACCCTTGTCCTACTTAGGTAGTCTACTAGCGGACCTACACGGCTTATTTATTGGCGGTGTGGTGGCTAATATCATCACAGCGGCTATCGCTTATATATGGTTTACGCGAGCGTTGAGGAGGGTTGGTGAGTAAAGCATTTGAATTAATATCGAGTTACCAGCCTGCGGGTGATCAGCCTGCGGCGATTGAAAAAATTCTAGAGAATTTAGACGCGGGTCTTGCCCATCAAACTTTACTCGGCGTCACAGGCTCGGGTAAGACGTTTACCATGGCTAACGTGATTGCCCAGTCGCAACGCCCGACGCTTATCCTAGCCCACAACAAAACGTTGGCAGCACAGCTCTATGGTGAGATGAAAGAATTCTTTCCTAATAATGCTGTCGAATATTTCGTGTCCTATTACGATTATTATCAGCCCGAAGCCTATGTGCCCACCACTGATACCTTTATTGAAAAAGATGCATCGATAAACGACCACATTGAACAAATGCGTCTGTCAGCGACAAAAGCGTTGATGGAGCGCCGTGATGTTGTGTTGGTGGCTTCGGTTTCGGCGATTTATGGTTTGGGTGATCCCGAATCATATATGAAGATGATGCTGCATTTGCGTCGTGGCGACATTATTGACCAGCGCGATATTTTGCGGCGCTTGGCGCAGCTACAGTATAAGCGAAACGATGCGGCCTTCGAGCGGGGCACCTATCGTGTGCGCGGTGAGGTCATTGACATTTTCCCCGCTGAATCGGAAGAGCTTGCAGTGCGCGTTGAACTATTTGATAACGAAGTCGACCGTATCAGCTTTTTTGAGCCGCTCACGGGGCAAGTGACCGAAGCGGATGTTGCGCGTGCGACTATTTATCCAAAGACACACTATGTCACGCCACGTGAAGTTTTAGTCGAAGCAATTGAGAAAATCAAAGACGAGTTAAAAGATCGTCGAGATGTATTGCTGAAACAAAATAAATTGCTTGAAGAGCAACGTATTAATCAGCGCACTCAGTTTGATATTGAAATGATGTTGGAGCTTGGCTATTGCTCCGGTATCGAAAACTATTCACGTTATCTGTCTGGACGTGCTCCGGGCGAGCCACCACCCACCTTGATGGATTACTTACCTGATGACGCGCTGCTTATCATTGATGAGTCTCATGTGACGGTATCGCAGGTCGGCGCTATGTATAAGGGGGACCGCTCACGAAAGGAAAATCTGGTGGAGTATGGCTTTCGACTGCCGAGTGCGTTGGATAACCGACCGTTAAAGTTTGATGAATTCGAGGCTATCGCACCACAAACAGTTTATGTCTCTGCAACACCTGGGAAATATGAGCTTGAACGCAGTAGTGGCGAGGTGGTTGAGCAGGTCGTGCGACCCACAGGTTTAGTGGATCCCATTATTGAAGTGCGGGCAGTAGCGACGCAGGTCGATGATTTAATGTCTGAAGTCCGTTTGCGCGTGGAAAAAGAAGAACGTGTACTTGCGACAACATTGACCAAAAAGATGGCCGAAGACTTAAGTGACTACCTCGATGAGCACGGCATCCGTGTACGCTATCTTCACTCAGACATTGATACGGTCGAACGAATGGAGATTATTCGCGACTTGCGACTCGGTGAGTTTGATGTGTTAGTCGGCATTAACTTGCTGCGAGAAGGTCTTGATATGCCGGAAGTTTCCCTAGTCGCCATTCTTGATGCTGATAAAGAGGGCTTCTTACGCTCTGATCGTTCTTTGATTCAGACCATTGGTCGTGCAGCACGTAACGTGAATGGTAAGGCGATTCTTTATGGCGATCGGATTACCGGTTCGATGCAACGCGCGATTGAGGAGACGGATCGTCGTCGTGAAAAGCAAATTGCATTTAACGAAGAGCATGGTATCACGCCACAAAAATTGAATAAGAAAGTCACCGACGTGATGGACTTAGGGCAAGGCGGTGCAAACCGTAAAAACCGTGCGGCGAAAGCCGTTGCCGAGGTGGCGTCAGGTTATGATCCACGCACCGTGATGATCAAAGATACGAATGCGGTGATTAAAGAAATCGAAGCAAAAGAAAAAGAAATGTATGAAGCGGCTCAAAACCTTGAGTTTGAGAAGGCGGCACAGTTACGTGACGATATCAAAACACTACGTGAACAACTTAAACGAGCAGTTTAATCGGTTTTTATAATTAGAAATGTAAATCGTAATTGCTATCATTTCGTTAGACAGGAATGGAGGGCATTATGATAAAGACAGCTAGTTTTGCCGTGATGCATTTCTCAATCGCTTTTACAGTGGTTTGGGTGATGACAGGCGATATCGTTATGGGTGGTGCCGTGGCATTAATTGAGCCATTGGTAAACACGGTAGGTTATTATTTTCATGAAAAGATCTGGCAACGGAGCGGCGTTCGTCGAACGAGCGCGCTATCTGGATAAAGAGGGGCGCGCGAGCACCCCTCTATTTTTCATTTGGGTCACATTCTTTTTATGCCGTGGCTATCTCGCAGGTATTGTCTCGCTTACCTTCAATGAAGATCGCACGCGTTTACTCTCGTTATTTTATAAAAGCTCAGAACAATTTGGTCTCATGCTGGTGGTCGGCTTGCCTGCGTTACTCGTTCTGTTGGCAACAAGTTTCGCCAAAGAGGATGGTTACAACTGGGCTAATCATGTGATGCGAGCTGCTCAGCCCCTGATGTTGGTCTCCCTCGTGTTAGATGCGATATTAATTAGTAGTTTGTTAATGCATCAGCATGGCAGTTTTTCTTGGGGGAAAGCGAGTATTATCTTGGCATGGTTTATTAGCCTTTGGTACGTCAGTAAATCGCGGCAATGGCGCTTTTATCGGCGTCATCTTGCTGAAAAGCCTGAATCATCGGTGTCCGAAGACACCGATAAATCAGCGCAATAAGGGCGAGCGTGTTAGAGCAGATAATGCGCGTGGAAGCGTAACTGCTCTTCAATGAAACTGCTGATAAAGTAGTAACTATGATCGTAGCCTTCGTGCAGATAGATAGCGCCCGGTCCATCTGTTTCGTCGAATACAGCTTGCAAAGCCTCAGGCTTGAGTTGCTCTTCGAGAAAGTTGTCTGCTAAACCTTGGTCGACGCGAATTGGTCTGACTTGCCCATAAGCTTTGATAAGTTCAACCGCATCATAGTCTTTCCAAGCATCACGGTTGCCTCCCAAATATTGCGTAAACGCATATTCACCCCAGGGGCATTGAGTCGGATGGGTGATCGGTGAGAATGCCGAAATGCTTTGATAGCGCTCTGGGTTCCGCACACCAATGACAAGCGCGCCATGGCCACCCATGGAGTGACCGGCAATCGAGCGTTTATCCGTTAGCGGGAACTGTGCCTCTACGCATTTTGGGAGCTCATCAAGAATGTAGTCGTACATTTGATAGTGTTTAGCCCAAGGCGTTTCGGTCGCATTCAGATAAAAACCTGCACCTTTGCCAAAGTCATAACGATCTTCGTCAGGTACCTCATCACCGCGCGGGCTGGTGTCAGGAATAATTAGTGCGATACCGAGCTGCGCAGCGACGCGCTGTGCACCTGCTTTAGTAGAGAAATTCTCATCAGTACACGTTAGCCCTGATAAAAAGTACACGCTGGGGACTGCATGATGCTCTGCTTGGGGCGGTAGAAACACACTCAACTGCATATCGCAGTTGAGTGTCGAAGAGCGGTGCTTAAGGCGGACTTGACGGCCGCCAAACGTACGTACTTCGCTTACGATTTCCATAGTGGATACCTTTGTCGCTTAGTAGTGGATAACTGAACGAATCGACTTACCTTCGTGCATGAGCTCAAACGCTTCGTTGATCTCTTCAAGTGACATGTTGTGAGTAATGAAGGTATCTAAATCAAACTTCCCATCCATGTACTGTTGCACGTAGTCGGGCAATTGGCTGCGACCTTTGACGCCACCAAAAGCGCTTCCACGCCATACGCGACCGGTGACCAGTTGGAATGGGCGGGTTGAGATCTCTTCACCTGCGCCGGCGACACCAATAATTACCGATTCGCCCCAACCTTTGTGGCAGCATTCAAGCGCCGAACGCATGACTTCGACGTTACCGATACATTCGAACGAGAAGTCGACACCGCCGTCGGTCATATCGACAATCACTTCTTGGATAGGCTTGTCGTAATCTGTTGGATTAACAAAATCAGTCGCACCGAGCTGCTTGGCAATTTCGAACTTATCTTCGTTCACATCAATCGCAATAATGCGTGACGCTTTCGCTTGTACGGCACCGATAATGACGGCTAGACCGATACCACCAAGCCCAAATACCGCGACCGTATCACCTTCTTGTACATCAGCTGTGTTCTTAACTGCACCCATGCCGGTAGTGACACCACAACCGAGTAAGCAGACTTTTTCAAGCGGTGCTTCTTTTGGAATCTTAGCGACGGAAATCTCTGGCAATACGGTGTATTCAGAAAATGTCGAAGTACCCATGTAGTGGTAAATCGGCTCGCCGTTTTTTGAGAAACGAGTGGTACCATCAGGCATTAAGCCTTTACCCTGCGTTGCACGCACGGCTTGGCACAAATTAGTTTTCCCTGAAGTACAGAATTTACATTCACCACACTCGGCGGTGTAAAGTGGAATCACGTGGTCGCCCACCTCGACAGAAGTCACGCCTTCGCCGACCGATTCAACAATACCGCCGCCTTCGTGGCCTAAAACGGCTGGGAAGATGCCCTCAGGATCAGCGCCTGATAGCGTATAAGCATCGGTATGACAAACGCCTGTCGCAATGATTTTGACGCGCACTTCACCTTTTTTAGGTGGTGCTACATCGATTTCTTCCATTTTCAACGGTTCGCCGGGGCCCCACGCCACGGCTGCACGCGACTTAATTGTTTCCATCTTAGCTTCCTTTATTCAGTATGTGATTGGCTAGTTATACGTTAATGACAGGAACAAGTTTAACTTTTTCTGTTTTAAAGGTAATCTAAACTTTTTACAAATAACTTTTGCAGATACGTAATAATGAAACAATGGCAAGGAATCAGTGAGTTTGTTGCGGTGGCTCAAACATCCAGCTTCACCAGTGCAGCGAAGCAGTTAGGTCTGTCCGTTGCGCAAGTGAGCCGTAATATTGCAGCGCTAGAGCAACGGCTTAAATTACCATTACTCTATCGCTCCACGCGCAGCGTGAGTTTAACGGAGGAGGGCTCACTCTATTTACCGCATTGCCAACATTTAGTGGCGAGTCTCAATGATGCGGATCAGGCTATCCAACAGCGATCAGAAAAACCACAAGGGTTAATCAGACTGACCGCTCCAGTATTTTACGGCGAACACGTGATTGCTCCTTTAGTAAATGATTTTTTAAATCAGTACCCCGATTGTCGACTCGACTTTAACCTCACCAACGACACGCTCGACTTGATAGAGGGACATTATGACTTAGCGATACGGTTAGGGCATTTGGGCACGCCGCGTTTAAAGGCGAGTCCGCTCGGTCGTCGCCGGCACTTTCTAGTGGGGGCGCCGGCGTATTTTGAACGTTTTGGAGAACCAACTCACTTAGCTTCGCTGGCTGATCACCGTTGTTTAACGGGCACGCTCAAAAGTTGGCGTTTTCAGGTGGATGGAAAAGTAAAGACAGTGCAACCAAACGCATTAGTTCATTGTAATAGTGGCTTAGCGATAAAAGATGCGGTGTGTAAAGGCCTGGGGATAGCGATTCTGCCTGATTATTATGTCGCTGATGAGCTTGAAGCCGGTGTCTTACAGGAAGTGATGACAGAGTATCGTCAACCGGACGATGGTATTTGGGCATTGTATCCCGAGTCGCGACATCGAATTGCGAAAGTCAGAGTATTAATAGACTTTTTGAAGGTGAAGCTAACCGATAACGGTTGAAGTCGTGGATTTACTTAGAATAATTCGGAGAGTAAAAAAAGGTGGTGGATGGTACTGGGCTCGAACCAGTGACCCTCGCCTTGTAAGGGCGATGCTCTCCCAACTGAGCTAACCATCCAACGCCAAGGAAAACAACGAAGGGGAAGAAGTGGTGGATGGTACTGGGCTCGAACCAGTGACCCTCGCCTTGTAAGGGCGATGCTCTCCCAACTGAGCTAACCATCCAGTTTTGTCATCGCACTTCTGCGTCGTTGCGAGGAGGCATTATAGGGATACGCGCCAAAGTGTCAAACAAAAAATGCAAAGTTTTTTCTGTTTGCTGACTTTTTAATCATTTTAATTGAATAATGCGCTTTTGGGCTAGGACTGGTAAAATTCAACACGTCTAATCACTGAATTAAATAAAGGAACACAGTAATGAGTGTAGTTACGCGTTTCGCTCCAAGCCCGACTGGCTATTTACATGTTGGCGGTGCTCGCACAGCGCTTTACTCTTGGCTGGTCGCAAAGGCCCAAGGTGGTGAGTTTGTCTTGCGCATTGAAGATACCGATCGGGAGCGTTCAACGCAGCCGGCGATTGATGCCATCTTAGAAGGTATGGAATGGTTAGGGTTGAACTGGGACCGAGGTCCTTACTATCAAACTAAGCGTTTTGACCGCTATAAAGAATTAGTCGATCAATTGCTTGAAGAAGACAAAGCTTATAAATGTTACTGCTCGACCGAGCGGTTGGAAAAAATGCGCGAAGAGCAAATGGAGCATGGCGAAAAACCTCGTTATGACGGACATTGCCGTGATAATCCAAATGCGTCTGGTGATAGTTACGTGATTCGTTTTCGTAACCCGCAAGAGGGTAGCGTGATTTTTGATGACTTGATCCGCGGTCGTATCGAGTTTTCAAACCAAGAACTTGATGACTTAATCATTGCCCGCAGTGATGGTACGCCAACTTATAATTTCTGTGTTGTCGTGGATGACTGGGAAATGGGTATTACGCATGTGGTGCGAGGCGAAGACCATATTAATAATACGCCGCGCCAGATTAATATTTTAAAAGCGTTAAACGCGCCGGTGCCTTATTACGCGCACGTATCGATGATTCTGGGTGATGACGGTAAAAAATTATCTAAACGCCATGGTGCGGTGGGTGTGATGCACTATCGCGATGACGGGTACTTGCCCGAAGCGGTCATTAATTATTTGGCACGCTTAGGTTGGTCGCACGGTGATCAAGAGATATTCAGTAAAGAAGAGTTGGTTAAACTGTTTAAACTAGAGGACGTGAATAAAGCGGCTTCTGCGTTTAACACCGAAAAGCTTAATTGGTTAAACCAGCATTACATGAAGACGTTGCCCGCTGAACAAGTGGCTGATGCGCTAAAATGGCAATTTGATCAACTCGGCGTCGATACGTCGACGGGTCCAGCACTGACAGCCATTGTTGGTTTGCAAGCTGATCGTGTGAAAACGTTGAAAGAAATGGCCGCGATTAGCCGTTATTTCTATGAACCAGTGACTGAGTTTGAAGAAAAAGCAGCTAAGAAACACTTGCGCCCTGTAGCTAAAGAACCATTAGAAGCGGTGAGGGCAAGTCTGTCAGGCTTAACGGACTGGACTGCTGAATCAATTCAAGAAGCGATTAATGGCACGGCTGAAGCGCTTGGCGTGGGCATGGGCAAAATTGGCATGCCGTTGCGCGTTGCAGCAACCGGTGGGGGCAACTCACCCTCGTTGGATGTTACCTTAGCTCAGTTGGATCAGCAAAAGGTTATCGAGCGTATTGATCTGGCACTTGCGTTCATTGCTGAGCGCGAAGCGAACGCATAATCTGCGATTTGCATGTAAAATAATCAACTTGATATAAAAATCGCCAGTTAGCGATATTTTTTCAAAAAACAGTTGACACTTAAGCGCTCCTCGCAATAGAATGCGCCCCGCTGTCAAGGCAGTTTCGCTGCTAAAGCAGTGGGGCTATAGCTCAGCTGGGAGAGCGCTTGCATGGCATGCAAGAGGTCAGCGGTTCGATCCCGCTTAGCTCCACCAAGTGAAATTTTGATAGCAACGTTAGTGATTGCGTCCCCTTCGTCTAGAGGCCTAGGACACTGCCCTTTCACGGCAGTAACAGGGGTTCGAATCCCCTAGGGGACGCCAATTTTACTAACACGATGCAGTTTTGATTGCGTCCCCTTCGTCTAGAGGCCTAGGACACTGCCCTTTCACGGCAGTAACAGGGGTTCGAATCCCCTAGGGGACGCCATTCAAAAGCATCACAAACAGTTTCTGGGTCCCCTTCGTCTAGAGGCCTAGGACACTGCCCTTTCACGGCAGTAACAGGGGTTCGAATCCCCTAGGGGACGCCAACACTAAACCACCTTCGAGGTGGTTTTTTTGTGTCTGCAATTTATCAACGCTTAACCCGATGCCTCGGCGTTTTTAGCCAGCTCAAGCAAGTACGGTGAGAGGAAATCCGCAATAGCGTCTTGCGCTGCTGCAGTGGGGTGGATGCCATCATCTTGCACGAAGTCTGGGTTCTCTACTAACTCGGTCATAAAAAATGGCACCAGTGTTACATCATACTTTTCTGCCACACGCGTAAACACCGCCTGAAATCGCTTTGAGAAGCGCGGACCATAGTTGGGCGGTACCATGACCTGACTGAGCGCCACTTTAATCCCTTTCGCCTGTGCCTGCTCGATCATATTAGACAAGTTCGTTTCCACCGTCGCTAAATCGAATCCACGCAACCCGTCATTGCCGCCTAACTCAATAAAAATAGCATCCGGTTGGTGGCGCTCAATAATGCCTGGTAAACGATTGAGACCGCCACGAGTGGTTTCACCACTGATACTGGCATTGACTATTTCAATGTTCGGGTACGCCTGCTGCCAACGGTTTTGCAATTCTGCTACCCAAGTTTGTTGTTGCGAAAGACCATAACCTGCGCTTAGGCTATCTCCTAATACAACAAGTGAAACATTTGCCGCAACACTACGTATAGATATAAAAATCAAAGTAATACAAGCTAACTTTAATAGGAAATTTTTCATTTTATGCTCATTCAAACTCAACAACTCGAAAAGATAGTCGAAACCTCTGAGGGACCATTACAGATTTTGCAACCAATTGACCTCGCAATCAATGCTGGCGAGACTGTTGCGATTGTTGGAGCGTCCGGCTCAGGTAAATCAACGTTACTATCACTACTCGCTGGGTTAGACATTGCCACCCACGGCGATGTTCTTATAGAAAACGAAAAGTTAAGCGATTTGGATGAGGAACAACGTGCGAAGCTGCGCGCCGATAAAGTAGGCTTTATTTTTCAGTCGTTTTTGCTAGTGCCTAGCTTAAGCGCGTTAGAAAACGTGATGTTACCGGCAGAGCTTGCTGGCCACAAAGGCGCTGAAAAGGAAGCTCGTGAGCTGTTAGAAAAGGTCGGGCTCGCTGACCGCTGGCACCATTACCCTAATCAACTCTCGGGCGGCGAGCAGCAGCGCGTCGCTATTGCGCGCGCGTTTGTTGGTCAGCCAAAGATTTTATTTGCTGATGAACCCACCGGTAACCTCGACAGTAAAACCGGTGACAAAGTCGAACAGTTGCTCTTTGACTTGAACAAGGATTACGGCACCACTTTAGTAATGGTGACTCACGACACCACGTTAGCGAAACGCTGTCAGCGTATCCTAAACATGGAGGCTGGGCAGCTAGCGGAGGCGTCGCGAGATGTGGCATAAAATATCGTTTCGCTTACTCAAGCAGGAGCTCAAGCGCGGTGAGCTCACGATCATGGCGCTCGCTATCATTTTATCGGTGACCGCGGTTTTATCACTGTCGTTATTTAGTGAGCGCCTACAATCCGGATTACTCGAACGCAGTAGTGAATTTCTCGCAGCTGATCGAGTATTAAGTTCACGCAGAGATATCCCTCAAGAGTGGCTTGATAGAGCGGATGAGGAGGGGATTCAGAGCGCGTGGCGAGTGATATTTAACTCAATGGCGTTTGCTAACGATAAGCTTGAGCTCGTCGATATCAAAGCGGTATCTGATGGTTATCCGCTACGAGGTGAGCTTAAAGTAGCCGATAAGCCCTTTGTTGAAGGGCAAGTCACCAACACTCTCCCCCCGGCTGGAGAAGCTTGGGTCGCATCGAGTCTATTCCAAGCGTTATCGCTTGAAATGGGCGACTTTATTGAAGTGGGGAATAGCCGCTTTAAAGTGACTAAGGTGGTGACTTACGAACCTGATGTCGGTTTCTCAGTGTTCACCGACAGTCCCAATGTCATCATTCGTTATTCACAGTTAGCTGAGACCGGGTTGATTCAACCGGGAAGCCGCGTACGTTACAACGTCTTATTCGCCGGAACGCCAACGCAACTGGATAACTACGAGAATTGGCTTCTCCCACAATTGAATGATGACACTCATAGCTGGCGCAGTATCGAAGACGGCGACAGCCCCTTGGCGCGCGCCCTAAATCGCGCTGAACGCTTTATGATGCTGGCGAGTCTGTTAGGTGTAGTACTTGCAGCAACGGCTGTTGCCGTAGCCGCCCAACGCTACTGCCAGCGTAATTATGACGTGGTGGCCATATTTAAAACCTTAGGAGCGGGCAAACAGCAGATCCGTAAGATCTTTGTGCTTCACTTGCTATTGCTTACGGGAATCAGCGTCGGTATTGGCATCTTGTTAGGGTGGCTCATTCAATCCTACGTGATTAACTGGGTCGCTGAACAGTTGGGCGCTTCACTACCATCAGCCAGTTGGCGACCTTATGCGCTCGCTATTGCAACGGGCCTAATTAGTGCGGTGATGTTTACGCTTTACCCGCTATTTAGATTGATTTCTATTCCACCGTTACGTGTACTACACCGTCAAATGGTCGGTGTACAGGCGGTTCGCTGGCTGCAATGGATATTAAGCGGCGGCACGATTTATGGGTTATTGGTGCTGTACTCACAGCAATGGTGGTTATCGACGGCCTTGTTCGTGGGAGGGGCTTTTGCTGCGGGTATCCTGTTGTTGATTGGTCGTCTGCTGATCGGTGCGGGTCGAAAAGCAGGCATGCAAGCAGGGAGTGCTTGGCGTTTAGCGATGGCCGGCTTACAACGACGCGCGTCAGCAAACAGCGTACAGATGTTGAGTTTTTCAACCGCCATTATGTTGTTGCTGTTGGTTATCGTCATGCGCAATGATTTACTTGCGGACTGGCAGCGTCAACTGCCAGCGGATGCACCGAATTATTTTGCGCTGAATATCGCTGAAGAGAAAGTTGACGATTTGCGCGCTATGTTCGCTCGAGAGGACATCGAAGCAACCGATCAATATCCGCTAATCCCGGGTCGGGTAACTCACCATAACGGTACTGAACTGATTGATGAAGTGACCAAAGAAAACCGCGAGGAAGTCGAGCAGGGCGATCGTGAGGAAGGTTTTGGTCGTGAGCTCTCATTGACATGGCGCGATACGGTACCGCCCAACAATGAAATTGTGAGCGGCGAGTGGTGGGGCGATAATGCCGAGCCACAGGTGTCCGTTGAAAAACAAGCGGCAGAACGATTAGAAATCAAAGTAGGCGACACGCTGACCTTTAATATCGGCGGTGAAGTATTTACCGTGCCAGTAACGAGTTTGCGAGAGGCGGACTGGGGCTCGCTTCAGCCCAACTTTTACATGATTTTTAATACCAGCACACTCGCTGATTTTCCTGCAACCTATATAACCAGCTTTCACTTAGACAGTGAGCGTAAAGATGAGCTATACCAATTATTTAGACCGTTTCCCGAGGCTTCCTTAATCGATTTGGACGCGATTATTGACCAAATCCGTGAAGTCATCTCGCAGGTCAGTATTGCGATTCTTTTCGTCTTAGTTCTGGTGATGATTGCAGGCGCCTTGGTATTGATAGCGCAAGTACAGGCGAGCATGGAGGAGCGCCAAAAAGAACTGGTTATTCTACGCACCTTGGGTGCTTCAGGTAAGTTGCTAAGTCGGAGCATCAGCTATGAATTTCTTATGTTAGGGGCCATAAGTGGTCTAATAGCGACCATTGCGATGGATTTATCGCTGCTCATTTTACAGACCCAAGTGTTTAACATGGATGCCACCTGGCATTGGCGTTTGTGGTTGGTGGGTCCTATTTCAGGCGCGGTTGTCGTTGCTTTGTTAGGTCGACTCGCGTGTTCGCGTTTGATTCGCCGCAACACGGCACAATTGATACGTAAATTGATTTAATGGGAGGCGAAGTATGAATATTCTTATAACTGGTGGCTCTGGGCTTATCGGCTCTCGCTTTATTCGCTACTTCAGCCAACAACATTCATTTACGGTGACGACGCGCTCAGTAGAGCGCGTCAAGCAGCAATTTCGAGGTTGTAATGTCGATGTTGTGGGTGAACTGCCAACTGCTGAGGCGCTCACCTCGTTTGATGCGGTGATTAACCTGCAAGGCGCTGGAATTGCCGATAAGCGCTGGTCGGCCGAGCGTAAACAGCAATTGCAAAATAGTCGCTGGCAAGTCACTGAAGATCTAGTGCAGCGAATACGCGCGTGCCCAGCGCCACCTATCTTGCTCAGTGGTTCTGCAATTGGTGTCTATGGTCCGCGAAACAGCGAGCCGGTGGACGAATCCGCTACGGCAAACCGACACGACTTTGCCGTCGAACTTTGCGAGCAATGGGAGTCCATTGCGCTACAAGTCAAGGAGCACACGCGTGTCGTATGTTTACGCACTGGCGTCGTACTCGACAGCAGCCAAGGTGCATTGCCACGCATGTCGCTGCCCTATAAATTCGGTTTAGGTGGTCCGATGGGCTCAGGGGAACAAATGATGTCGTGGATTCACATTGAGGATATGATCCGTGCGATAGAATTTATTCTGCAGGACGGCAGCATCTCGGGGCCGGTTAATTTGACGGCACCTAATCCAACGCCGAATAAACAGTTTAGCCAAACCTTAGCGAAAACGTTGCACCGGCCCCATGTATTATTCGTTCCAGCGTTTGCGTTGAACCTAATGTTGGGAGAAATGGCTTCGATGTTGTTAGAGGGGCAAGCGGTCGTGCCGAAAAAGCTTGAGCAAGCGGGATTTAACTTTAACTTTCCTCAGTTACAAGACGCGTTGTCTGATCTGCTTTAATGGCAGGTAACAACGCTTTTTGCCAAAGCGTCTGCTGGTGGGTCGGCTTAAAGATATTAAAGTGTCCGATGCGGCGACCCGCCTGTTGCGGAGTCAAACGCGTCACCTTTTGTTGTGTATTAGGATAACGTTGTAACAGTGCACGAACGTTATCTTCTACCAACAACTCATCATCACTAATAGCGAAGGCATGATACGATTGGGTTAAACGTTGATAGCCTTTGAGTTGCTCAGTCGATAAATGGTCGAATAAATAATTGCGGCTGCGACACCAACGGCTCCATTGACGCATTGCCTGCGCTGGCATGTCACCCACCATGTTGAGCCGCTTACCTGGAAAATAACCCGCAATCGGTGTCGCAAGTGGTATCGCCAAATACCACAACAGCCAAGATGTGCGTCTGACTTGAGAGCTGGCTTGTCGCCAGTACCCGGTTCCGGAAGCCACCGTGACTATCCTATCGATACGCTCGGGGTGAGGAATTAATCCCAAAAGTTGACCGCCTAAACTATGACCCAGCCAAATTAACTCGGCGCTGGGAAGCTGCTCCCGTGCCCAAGTGAGCACGTTATCAAGGTCTAAGGTCGCCCAGTCGATAATATCGGTCTCAATTTTACTGAGCGGCTTATCTATAGAGTCGCCAATGCCGTAATAATCGAAACACGTCACGGCAATACCCTGTTCTGCCAACCACTGCGCAAATCGATGATAAAACCGTTGTTTTACGCCAAGGGCTGGCGCAATCACAACATGTTGTTGCGCCCCTGCGGCAGGGAAATAATTAATTGCTAATGCGCGGTTAGCATATTTGAGCCGTGTGGATTGCATACAGAGTTAGGGTAGCACCGGGTTGAACGGTTTAACCTGCGCTGAACGGTAGACGCCTGCATCCCAGTAAGGATCGGCGTGCGCCCACTGCTCTGCTTGTTCAAGGGTGTCGAATTCAGCGATTACGACTGAGCCGGTGAAGCCCATGATACCTGGATCCTTCTCTGCAATCGCAGGGCAAGGGCCGGCGACAAGTAAACGTCCTTGCTCTTTTAACGCCTCTAAGCGTTTAATATGCGCTGGACGCGCTTGCTTACGCTTGGCGAGTGAATCGTCATGATCTTCTGCAAAAATCACAAACCACATGGCTTATTTATCTCCTTCCATGTCCTCAGCGTGTCGGTAGATATACATTCCTGTAGCAACGACAAGCACCAACGAAATGCCAATAATGCCAAAGACTTTAAAATTAACCCAAGCATCTTGTGACATATACTGAGCAACATAAACATTCACAGCGGCGATAGCCAAACAAGTAATAACCCAAGCATATGTGAGTCGGTTCCAAGCGCTATCTGGCATTTTTATGTCTGCATCAAATAGGCTTTTTAGTGGACTGGTTTTTTTTATCCAAAGTGTGCCAGCTAACAATGCGGCAATCAGCACATAAATAATGGATACTTTGATTTTAACAAACCAATCATCGTGTAGAAAAACGGTGATGCCGCCAAAAACCAGCACGGCACCTAACACGATCCAATGACGCGTAGTAATAGGTTGCTTAAGCAGCTTAAGACCGACTAACTGTATAATCGTTAATCCCATTAAAGCCCAGGTTGCCGCGAAAATATCGACCATCTGATAAACAACAAAAAAGACAACTAATGGTAAATACTCTAATACCAGCGCCATGGATACTCCTACTACGATGTGGCTGACTTCATCGACTCAACAAATTGCCCAAGTTGGTCGAGCATTTGTGCTGTATTGTCGATGTTTTTTTCGATAATAGCAACGACTGCGGAACCACTGATAGCGCCCTGAGCGCCCGCCTTAATCGTGGCTGTTACATGTTCAGGTTGAGAGATACCAAAACCCAGCATAATCGGAGCTGAGCCGGCTGAACGCAGTTGTGAAATGAGTTTCTCGGCCGGCACCTGCATTTGTGTCTCTGTTCCCGTAACCCCAGAGCGACTAAGCAAGTAAACATAGCCTTGGCTTTGTTTGGCGATCGCCTCGATCAACGAATCTGAAGCATCCGGCGGACAAATAAACACGGGCGCTATTTGACGATCGATAGCCGGTTGTGAAAAGCGAATTGCCTCTTTGGTTGGTAAATCGGCGACGAGCACCGAGTCGACACCGACAGCGGCCATTTTTTCATAAAAGGTATCGATACCTTTGGCAAAAATCAGGTTTGCGTAAACCAGCAAGCCAATCGGTATATCAGGTGCGTATTCGCGGACCTGTTTTAGAATCGATAAACAGTCTTCAAATCGCGTACCTCCCTCGAGGGCGCGAACATTAGCGCGCTGAATGACGGGACCGTCGGCGACCGGGTCAGAAAATGGAAGACCCAGCTCCAATGCATCGGCGCCCGCATCGATCAATCGCTTAATCACCTCAACGCTGACCTCAGGAGTCGGGTCGCCCAGCGTCACAAAAGGCACAAAAGCACCTTGATGTTGCTTGTCTAGGTTTGCAAATAGTTGTTCATAACGACTCATGTGTGGACACCCTATGATTGTTCTTGAGCATTGAAAATACGACGGACGTGATCGATATCTTTGTCACCACGACCCGATAAATTGATCAATAGAATTTCTGGAGCATCAGGCTCAGCCGCGCGTTTTAGCGCATAGGCAAGCGCATGTGCAGATTCTAACGCAGGTATAATGCCCTCATGGCGGGAAAGCAGTTGAAATGCCGCCAATGCCTCATCATCTGTAACCGACTCATAACGTGCACGACCAATGGCCTTTAAGTGCGCGTGTTGTGGTCCTACGCCCGGGTAATCCAAACCCGCTGAGACCGAGTAGGATTCTTCCACTTGCCCTTCGTCGGTTTGCATCAAGTAGGTCAAGCAGCCGTGCAAGATACCAGGACTTCCCGCAGTGAGTGTAGCGCCGTGGTGTTGCGTATCGACGCCTTTACCTGCGGGTTCAACGCCCACGAGAGCTACATTAGGTTCGTCGATAAAATCAGTGAACATGCCAATGGCATTCGAACCACCGCCTACACAAGCAATGACTTCATCGGGTAAACGACCTGCTTGCTCAATAATTTGCTGCTTTGCTTCTTCTCCGATCATTTTGTGGAACTCACGCACAATTGTTGGGAAGGGGTGAGCTCCGGCTGCTGTACCGAGCAAGTAATGAGTGGTTGGGTAGCTAGCCGTCCAGTCACGTAATGCTTCGTTCACCGCGTCTTTTAATGTACCGCTACCGGTATCAACAGGCACTACTTTAGCGCCCATCAACTCCATACGAAACACATTGGGCTGCTGACGTTCGACGTCTTTTTTACCCATGTAGATGATGCACTCGAGGTCGAGCAATGCACACGCCAGTGCGGTCGCTGTACCGTGCTGTCCCGCACCGGTCTCAGCGATAATTCGTGTTTTTCCCATACGCTTGGCAAGCAAGGCTTGCCCGAGTACTTGGTTAGTTTTATGTGCACCACCATGTAGCAAATCTTCGCGTTTGAGATATATTTTTGTACCGTTAGGGCTTTCAAGTGGCAAGTTACGACATAGTGATAGAGGTGTTGGTCGGCCTAAATAATTTTTCAGCAGCCCACGAAACTCCTGCTGAAACGCCTCATCTTGTTGCGCATCGATAAATGCTTTTTCTAGCTGCTCGAGCGCAGGTAGAAGGATTTCAGGTACGAACTGACCACCAAAATCACCAAAATAAGCTGAAAGTGACTGGCTCATGCTGCGGCCTCCTGTGACTGATTTGAGTTTGCATTGGCACCGTAGTGGCGAATGCGTTTAAAAAGAGAAGAAATTAACCGTGCGTCTTTGATGCCTGCTTGCCACTCTAATTTAGAGCTTGCATCGACACCACTGAAGCCTTGTTCAATTGCGTCGCAAACATTATCGGGACTAATGCCACCAGCGAGGAGACAACGTCCTCGTTCATCGGTATCTAATTCGTTCAGTAACTGCCAATCAAAGGTTTTGCCGGTACCCCCTTGACCATGATCGAGTACAAAGCGGTCAACTGAGTGACGCAATGGATGTTCATTGAGTCTGAATGGTGCGTCAACGGTGACCGCTTTCCAAATCTGTACGTGTGCGATACCGGCTTGCTTAAAGCGGTTCTTGAGTTCAACGGTAAAGTCGATATCTTCATGTCCGTGCAATTGAACTGCGTGTAAACCCAGTTCGAAAGCTGTATTAACAACAAAGGATAGCGGCTGGTCGGCAAATACGCCGACATACTGAAGACCCTGAACTTGACGGATAATCGCCTCGGCCTGGCTTGGTTCAATGCATCGAGGTGAACGCTCGGCAAAGATGAGTCCGCCAAATACCGCACCGGCTGCATGAGCGTTTAAGGCGTCCTCCGCTCGAGTTAGTCCACAGACTTTGTTTTCACCATACAATAACTTACGGCAAGCCAGGTCGACATCGTTTTCAGCACTTAATGCACTTCCGACTAAAAAGCCATTTACGACATCACTGCAGCGGCGAATATCTTTGTGTTGGCTAAAGCCCGACTCAGCAACAAGTAAGGCACCCTCGGGAGCATAAGGTGCGAGCTCATGACTGCGATTCGGGTTGATGCTGAGGTCGGTCAAATCACGGTGATTAATACCAATAATGCGCGCACCTAACTGCGCGGCGCGACGCATCTCAGTCTCATTGGCGACTTCCGTCAGTACATCTAAACCTAAATTGTCCGCGATTGCGTGTAGATGTTGATACTGCACATCATCGAGTACCGATAACATGAGTAGGATCGCATCAGCGCCAAAGTAGCGTGCTCGATAAACTTGCTGTTCATCAATAAAGAAATCCTTGCATAATATCGGTAGGTTAACCTGTTGACTGACAGCCGCAAGGTATTCATAGCTGCCTTGAAAATACTCAGGTTCAGTTAATACCGAAATCGCGGCAGCATAGGGTTGGTAGGTTTTTGCCAACTCCACTGGATTAAAATGGGGGCGAATAAGTCCCTTGGAAGGGGACGCTTTTTTGCACTCTAAAATAAAGCCCGCTTGAGGCTGGTTCAACGCATCGTACAAACTACGCTCACTGCGCGATAGCGCGTGTTTGTCACTCGGCATCGGGTAGTGTTGCTCCTGCTGCTCGTTCTGCACTCGTTTGCGGGCAATAATTTCAGTCAGAATATTACTCGACATAGATGCCTCCTTGTACCGCTTGAATCGCCTCTAAGTGTGTCATGGCTGCGCCGCTCGCAAGATGCTCAAGCACTGCCTGGGCCGCTTGTTTGTAGTCTGAAAACTTATCCGCCATCACTAGCAATGGTGCTGTGTTTATTGCAATGGCATGGTTTTGAGCGCGGGAACCTTGCCCTGCTAAGATACGTTTTAATACCGTGGCATTAAAATCGGCATCGCCGCCTTTTAGCTCGCTCAGTGGTGCTTCATTCAAGCCAAAGTCACTGACCGACAGTGTGTATTGTTCAAGTTGGTTATCACGTAACTCAACAACTTCCGTCGTGCCGTGTAAAGCAAACTCGTCAACGCCAGAGCCATGTACGACCATAGCTCGCTCAGTGCCAAGACGCTGTAAGGTTTCGGCCATCGGTTGTAGCCAAATTGGACTATACACGCCTAATAACTGAATGTTGGGCCGTGCTGGATTCACTAGCGGACCGATAAGGTTAAAAAGGGTACGCGTTTTCAGAGTTTGGCGCACGGGCATCGCATGTTTGATACCGGGATGATAATGCGGCGCAAATAAAAAGCAAAAGCCGTGATCAGCTAACTGCTTTGAAGCCTCGCGCGGATCGAGATCAACGCGCAGACCCAAAGACTCTAATACATCGGCTGATCCTGAGCGCGATGATACGCTGCGATTACCGTGCTTTGCCATGGGTAACCCCATTGAAGAGGCAACTAACGCCGATGTGGTCGATAGATTAATACTGTTGGATCCATCACCACCGGTACCGCAACTGTCCGCAAGTATACCGTTGGTGCTGGTCAGAGGCTTGCTCACATCGAGCACAGCGCGCGCTGCACCGGCCAATTCCGCTGGCGTTTCACCGCGTAATTTCATGGCGACCAATGCGGCACTGATTTGTGCATCATTGAGCTCACCTTTTACCAGGTGACGAAATAGCTTTTGACTCTCGTCCTGGGACAGAGGTCGACCTTCAAGCAGGGTGGTGATCTCATTCATGACTGTGTCCTTGACTAAACTGTGTAAAAAGGTAGTGAACCGCATCCTGCAACATAAGTTTGCCGGTCGGTGTTAATAAAGATTCAGGGTGAAATTGAAAGCCCACAGCATTCAACTCGGTAAACTCCGCCGCCATCGGAATCATTCCGTTGACGCTTTGGCATTCGCCGATTACGTTAATGGTCGCTGGTAAGTCGTAAATACTGAGCGAATGATAACGACCGATGACGCAATGATTTTGTTGCGGTTGGCTCGCGAACAGTGGGTGAGAGCGAAACAACATTTGTGCGGTTTTGCCATGCACGACCTCGCCACAGCGGTCGACTCGGGCGCCGCTTTTTTCAGCCAGAGCTTGAAAACCTAAACAGATACCGAGCATCGGATACCGTTTTTGGCATGCGTCGATCATGTCCATCAAGTTTCCCGCCTGCGAAGGGTTACCTGGACCGGGCGATAGACATACGACTTGTGGACCTGAGTAACTATCGAGTTCACGTAATAGGCGTTCGGCACTGATCGTGTTGCGATACACTTTTAGTTCATAACCGAGTTGGCTGAGCTCATCAACTAAGTTATAAGAGAACGAGTCAAGATTATCGATGAGCGTAATACGACCTTTCATGAGCGCTCTCCTTGTGCATTTGCTGTTTGCACTGCGGCGATTACGGCGCGTGCTTTGTTTTCTGTTTCATCAACTTCCGCCTGCGGATCAGAATCGTGTACCACCCCTGCACCGGCTTGAACCACCGCACGACCGCCACTCACGAAGGCGGAGCGTATAACGATGCAAGTATCCATATCACCATTACCAGCTAGGTAACCCACAGCACCGCCGTAGCTACCACGGCCTTGTTGTTCGACTTGTCGAATTAACCGTGCCGCACTGACTTTGGGAGCACCAATCAATGTGCCCATATTCATACAGGCGCGGTAAGCGTGAAGCGCATCGCAGTCTTCACGTAGTTGGCCGACAACACGAGAGACCAAGTGCATTACGTGGGAGTAACGATCAACTTTGAGTAGGTCAGCGACATTGCGTGTACCAGGTTGGCAAATCCGCGCAAGGTCGTTTCGTGCAAGGTCGACTAGCATCAGGTGTTCTGATAATTCTTTTTGATCCATGCGTAACTCGAGTTCTAAACGACTATCGAGATCGTGATCAAGGTTACCGTCCGGCTGTTTGCCGCGAGGCCGGGTGCCTGCAATCGGATAGAGTTCGACCTGATTGCTCGCCGCGGTGTACTTTAAAGCGGACTCAGGTGAAGCGCCGAATAGCGTAAAATCTGGATGACTTAAATAAAACATGTAGGGTGATGGGTTGGTCTGTTTTAATACTGCGTAGCTGGCAAGTGCATCGTGGCACGGTAAACTAAAGCGACGCGAGGGCACCACCTGAAAAATATCGCCATCGAGAATATGTTCTTTCAACTCCGACACATGTTGCTTAAATACCGCTTGTGACGGCGTTGCTGTAATACTCTGGTAGTCTGCGGCTAGCGGTGTGTAATGGGTTTGCTGACGTGGCGGTAATTGACACCGAGCTGCGAGCTCTCCGATGCGCTGACTCATTTGCGCATATGCGTCGGATGACACTTCGGGCGTAAACAAGCTAGCTATTAATTGACTCGACTGGCGTTGATGGTCGACCGCTAGCAGTGTTTCAGACACATAGAACACATAATCAGGCGCACGATTTTCGCCGGTTTCAACTTGTGGTAATTGCTCATAACTCGCGAGTAAGTCGTAGCCAAATGAGCCTGCAAGGAATACCGCAAAATCGTGGCTTGAAGCTGCGTTACGACGCTCTAGCGTGTGTTGGATAAGCCGCAATGGCTCGAAGTTAGAGACCTCTTTAAGGCGACTCATCTCGTCGAGATCACGGTTAGAAACAGGGAATTTGAATTCGCTCGTTGACTCCGAGGTCGCCAGCAAATAATCAGTGAGCTGTTGGTCTAACAGCGCTTTAAGTGGCTTACCGTTATTCGTTAGTGCTTGTACGGTAACGCGCTGGCCGTTGCATTTGAGTTCGAGGGCGGCATCGATGAGTAACAGGCTTTTTAGCGCTTGTTTAGTGCCGATATCGGCTGAATCGAGTAGCACGTGACGACCATGAGGTTGGCAAACCTGTTGGTACACGCTCTGAGTATCGGCTTGATAGGGTAACTCGACCTGAATCGATGTAACCGCTGCTGGCGCTTGTTGAGTGTTTGAATTCATTTAACTACTTCCTTTTGAGACCGCCCAACAAGCATAAAAAAACCCGCTCGTTGAGCGGGTTTTCGAAACTGTACTTATTTACGTATGCGCACAGAACCACCACCCGCTAATTCGGGAAGTGCCACCACCAAGCTTGTAGTGAAAATTGTGCGAGTTGCATCGTAATAATGTCCAATTCGTTTTAGTTTGCTATTCAGTGATTGACAAATTACCGCGCAAAGAGCGCGGTGTCAACACCCAAAATGCATTACTTGTATTGTGCTGGCTGACCTTCTTTTGGAAGCGCGTTCATAATGAACTCACGCAGATCATCATTTGCTTTTTGTAGGTCAGGTCGGCGCAAATACATCATGTGACCACTACGATACCCTTTAAAGCTAATGCGATCTTGCATCAGTTTACTACGGTCTAACTGCCAAGTTGTATACTTCGCATCAAAGTAATTGGTCGCGCCGTCAAAATAGCCCGACTGTACCATCACATTCAGGTAAGGGTTCGCTGCCATCGCTTCGCGTAGTTGTTTGCCGGTGTTGTTATTGCTGCGATCCCACGGATGCACAGGACCGAACATATTGTATTTCACATCGGTCTTGTAACCTAACTCTTCGCGTAGATAGTAGTTAATTGCGGGAGTGAACGAGTGTAACCATGAAGTCAGCTCAGCATTGTAGTCAGGACTATCACCTGAACGGCTGCCATCGATACCTAAATAGCGAGAGTCCAGACGACCAATTGTGCGATCGCGGTCACGTAAGAGTTCTTTCCAGAAATACCAAGTGCTTGGCGCTAAGTTATTACTCAACACGGCTTCTTCTGAAAGGCCAGAGTAGTGTGCCACCTGAGAGGCAATTTGCTCGCGTTGTTGTTGGGTCAGTGAAGCACCTTTTGCTAGCGCGGGTAGATATTCGTTGAGTGTGTATGACTCCGCTTCGTCGAGTACATCTAGCAGATCCTTACTTTGTAGGTCGCTTGGTAATGCGTCGTGGTACCACGCGGCGGCAGCAAAGTAGGGTAGACGATTCGCCTCTTCAACCGGACCGCTACGCTCAATACCCAATTCAGTCGGAGAGACTAGGACAACACCATTGAGGTACATCCATTGTTGATTTTGTAAAGCGTGAGCCAGACCCGATACACGTGTCGTGCCGTAACTTTCACCAATTAAGAACTTGGGTGAACGCCAGCGGTCATAACGTGAGGTGAAGGTATTCATCCACTCGGCTAAATATTGGATGTCGGAGTTAACTCCGAAAAACATTTTTTGTTGAGCGTCACGTGAGGGCATTTCGCCGTCTTCGTTGGGTAGAACACGCGAGTAACCCGTGTTGACTGGGTTGATAAATACGATGTCAGCAACGTCTAAAATTGAATACGGGTTATCTTCGACACCATATGGTTGTACAGGGTAACCTTCATCACTGATCTTGAGGACTTTAGGACCCGTGTAGGCCAAGTGCATCCACACGGAAGCAGAGCCTGGACCGCCATTGAATGAATAGACGATGGGGCGTTTTTCACGGTTATCGATGTCTTCTCGTTTATAATAGGTATAGAACAACGTGGCGGTTGGTTTACCTTCGTCGTTCCATACCGGTAAGGTGCCGGCCGTTGCCGTATAATCAACAGTTTCGCCACGAATTTCGACACTGTGCTCAGTGGTTTTACTTGATTCAATCGGAATTAAACGCTGGTGCGCTGTCACGTCTTGAGTCTGTGCTTGAGCATCTAATGTCATGACTGAGGCGGTTGTTAATAAAGTCGCAGTTAATGTGCCTACGATAGTTTTTGTTGCTAAAGTCATAACGCTCTCCTTGGAATTTTCCATATCAGACTAGCAGGTTTTTACCCGTAGGGGTCAAAACAAATGCGACCATCGTGCGAACAAACACGACTACTGATAGGCTTGAGCAAATACTTATAAAGGTATAGAGTGAGCTAAAATTAAACGCCCGTTTAAAATAGAGAATAATGAAGATGGTAGCTAACACACAACAGTATCCGACGCTTTTCACGCCGCTTGATCTTGGCTTTACTCAATTAAAAAACCGCGTACTCATGGGTTCAATGCATACGGGACTCGAAGAAGAGAAAAACGGCTTCGAAAAGCTGGCGGCTTTTTACGAGGCTCGTGCTAAGGGCGGTGTCGGCTTGATTGTCACCGGTGGTATTAGTCCAAACTTTAGAGGTCGACTGGCGCCTTTGGGGAGTGAACTGTCAAAGCCGTGGCACGTCGCTAAACATCGCAAAGTTACGCATGCTGTTCATAAGCATGACAGTAAAATTTGCCTGCAGATCTTGCATGCGGGACGTTATAGCTATCACCCGTTCTCTCTTGCTCCGAGTGCAATTAAAGCGCCTATCACGCCTTTTAGTCCCAAAGCGATGAGTGAGCGACAAATCACCAATACCATTAGTCACTACGGGCGTTGTGCCAAGCTGGCTCAGAAAGCAGGGTATGATGGTGTTGAAATTATGGGCTCGGAAGGTTATTTAATTAATCAATTTCTCTGCCCACGCACAAATAAGCGCACGGATGAGTGGGGGGGCGATTTTAACGGACGTAGTCGCTTAGCACTTGCAATCGTTAATCGCGTGCGAGAGCAAGTGGGTAAGGACTTTATTATTATTTTTAGATTGTCCATGCTGGACTTGGTTGAAGACGGTCATACGCTCGACGAGGTGATTGAATTAGGACAAGCGCTTGAGAAAGCCGGAGTGACCATCATCAACACCGGTATTGGCTGGCACGAAGCGCGTGTGCCAACGATTGTGACGTCGGTGCCACGGGGCGCGTTTGCATGGATCACTGAGCGTGTGAAGCAATCACTGTCAGTACCCGTTGTGGCTGTTAACCGTATCAATACGCCTGAAATTGCTGAACATATATTGTCCAGTGGGCAAGCGGATATGGTATCGATGGCACGCCCGCTATTGGCCGATCCCGAACTCGTGATCAAGGCGCAACGTCAACAACCTGAAAAAATAAACACCTGTATTGCGTGCAACCAGGCGTGTCTTGATCATGTGTTCTCGAATAAGCGGGCGTCATGTCTGGTTAATCCACTCGCATGCTACGAAACTGAGTTATTAATGCAGCCAACGCAACAGTCAAAACGGCTCGCGGTGGTTGGAGCAGGCCCTGCGGGGTTAGCGTTTGCTTGCTTCGCCGCTGAGCGTGGGCATGATGTAACACTGTTTGATAAAGCGAGCGACATTGGTGGGCAGTTTAATTACGCGAAGCAAATTCCTGGCAAAGAGGAGTTTTTCGAAACCTTACGTTATTTCGATGAGCGCTTAAAAGACGCGGGGGTGAAACGCGTCTTGGGTGAGGAACAATCGGCTGAAAGTCTCACCGAGGGTGGTTTTGACGAAGTCATCTTGGCCACCGGAGTACTACCTCGCCAAGTTGATATTGAAGGTATCGATCAGCCCCATGTGTTGAGTTATTTGGATGTCTTACGTGATCATAAAGCGGTCGGCCAACGTGTAGCGCTGATTGGTGCAGGCGGTATTGGTTTTGATGTGGCAGAGTATCTGACGACTGAAGAGCAACTGACACTTGATGAATCGGCTTGGAGCGAGCGTTGGGGAATCGATAAATCGTATGAAACGCGTGGCGGTTTAAAAGAGCAACACCCCGAAGCCAGTCCTCGCGAAGTCTGGTTGCTACAGCGCAAAGAGAGCAAAGTGGGTAAAGGCTTGGGTAAAACGTCGGGCTGGGTACACCGTACTGAACTGAAAAGTAAAAAAGTGCACATGTGGAATGGCGTGACGTACAAGAAAGTGACAGCCGAGGGTTTATTGATTGAGCGCGATGGTAAAGAGCAACTGATTGAAGTGGATAACATTATTATTTGTGCAGGACAGGTTCCGTTACGCGCGTTACAATCTTCGCTAGAGCAAAAGGGCAAACCCGTGCATCTGATTGGCGGCGCTGACGTAGCCGCTGAACTCGATGCGAAACGTGCGATTCGTCAAGGCGCGGAACTCGCAGCAAGGATTTAATTTGATAATCGATTTACATTGCCATAGTACGCATTCTGACGGTAGCCTGACTGTGCCCGAGTTGATTGATCGGGCACACAATAACAGTGTTTCGGTGTTAGCGCTGACTGACCACGACAATATTGACGGCGTGGATGAAGCTCAGCAGTATATTGAGCAAGCGCATTATGATATGACGTTGGTGGCGGGGGTTGAGTTATCCTGTTGGTGGGAAAATTTTGAAATTCACATTGTTGGCTTGAATGTCGACACACGCAGTGAAAGCTTACAGCGGCTGCTGCAAACGCAGCAAAATCGCCGCCGGGAGCGCATTGATTCGATAATCCAAAAGCTTGCCGCCCGTGATATCAATGTTGAGATTGATAGCGACGGTATTCCTACCCGAAAGCATATTGCCGATCAGCTCGTTCAGCACGGTTATGTTGATCAAGTTCAAAAAGCCTTTGATCGATTTATCGGCAAAGGTAATTTTGCTTACGTAAGGCCGCAGTGGTGTTCAATTGGGCATGCGATTAAAGCGATACATGACGCCGGAGGTAGCGCAGTGTTAGCGCACCCACATGCCTATCAACTGTCTAACAAATGGCTGAGAAAGCTCATCGGTGAAGCGAAAACTTGGGGGCTTGATGGTATTGAAGTCAGCATCGGTCAGCAAACTTTTGGTCAGCGCTCAGCTTTAGCTGAATTTGCTAAGGATTTCCAATTAAAGGCTTCGCAAGGCTCTGATTTTCATTATCCTTCGCAGTGGCGTGATTTAGGCAAAAATCTTTGTCTGCCGGATGCTTGTGTGCCAGTATGGAATGACTGGTTCAGTTAAAGACCACACTCGGGTATGGAGGGGCTATGAGCCAATATTTTGAAGTACATCCGATGAATCCACAGAAGCGCCTTATCCAGCAAGCCGTCGATATCATTCGTCAAGGTGGTATCGTGGTTTATCCAACGGATTCGGGCTATGCAATTGGCTGTCAAATTGGCGATAAAAAGGCGGTCGACCGTATTTGCCAAATCCGAGACATTGACAAGGAACACAATTTTACCTTGATGTGTCGTGATCTCTCTGAGTTGTCGACCTACGCTCGAGTCGATAACGATGCATTCAGATTGTTGAAAAATAACACGCCTGGACCTTATACCTTTATTCTTAAAGGCACTAAAGAAGTACCTAAGCGGCTATTGAATCCAAAACGTAAAACAATCGGTATCCGCGTGCCTACTAATCGTATTGCACTGGCTTTGTTGGAAGAGCTCAATGAACCTTTAATGTCGACGAGCTTGATTCTCGGTAATAATGAATTGGCGGAATCCGATCCTGAGACAATTCGCGAACAACTCGAGAAGCGTGTCGATCTGATTGTCGATGGCGGCCATAAAGGCGAAGAACCAACGACTGTGGTTGACTTATCTGAGGGCGCCCCCGTGGTCATTCGTGGCGGTTCAGGTGATACTCAGCCGTTTGAATTTTAATGGAGTCATAGCAAGGACGTGGCAGAACAGCAATCCTTACCGCTTGGCTTCGTACGTGGAGAGCCGGTCATTGAAAAGCCGGAAGACCTCTATATTCCACCGGATGCGCTCGAAGTTATCCTTGATGCCTTTTCCGGACCAATGGACTTGCTGTTGTATTTAATTCGTCGACAAAAGTTTGATGTCGTTGATATTCCCGTGTTAACCATCACTCGGCAGTATGTTCACTACGTCGAGATGATGAAAGAGTTGAAATTAGAGTTGGCGGCTGACTATCTTGTAATGGCCGCGATGCTGGCTGAAATAAAAAGTCGACTATTGCTACCTAAACCCCCGCAAGAGGATGATGAAGAAGACGATCCCCGGGCTGAGTTAGTGCGCCGCTTACGTGAGTACGAAGCGATTCGGCACGGTGCCGAGTATATTGATGAACAGCCGCAAATCGGCCGTGATATGTGGTTGTCCGAAGTGAGCAGCAATGCGCGTGATCATGTTACTACAGCGCCACCTGAAGTGAGCCTCGAAGATTTAACATTGGCCTTTAGCCGTATTCTTAACCAAATTAAATTAAATGCGCACCATCATATTCAGCGTGAACAGCTATCGACTCGCGAGCGCATGAGCCAGATCTTGCAGCGATTACAAACGCAACCGTATTTGCGCTTTGGACAGTTATTTAATAAAAGCGAGGGTCGTGCTGGCGCGGTGGTAAGTTTTTTAGCAATTTTGGAACTTGTGAAGGAATCAATGATAGAATTATCACAAGTAACACCCATGAGCGAAATTCATCTACGCAGAAAAGCCTCTTTTGATGAACAAGAAGCAATTGAAACAACTGATTGAAGCTGCATTGTTTGCGCACCCTCAGCCGCTGTCTGTACAGCGGCTGTATGAGCTGTTTGAGGCGCAAGGTGTATCATTGAATGGGGTGAAAGGCGCCATTAAAAGTTTGCAAGACGACTACCATGACCGTGGCATTGAGTTAGTTAATGTAGCATCTGGCTTTCGTTTTCAGACACGCCCAGAGTTTGGCGAGTTACTCGCTGGCTTGTGGCAAGAGCGGCCTACACGTTATTCGCAAGCCTTGTTAGAAACCTTGGCTCTCATTGCTTATCGGCAGCCAATTACGCGAGGTGAAATTGAGCAGGTGCGGGGTGTTAGCGTAAGTTCGAATATTATTAAAACATTACAAGAGCGACAGTGGATCGCGGTTGTTGGGCAAAAAGAAGTGCCTGGACGACCGCAGCTTTATGGCACCACTGCGCAATTTTTGGATGATTTTAATTTAACAAACTTGTCAGAATTACCATCGATTGATTTTTCTGATGAGACTACCGCTGAGACAGCGATAACTGAGAGAGACGATCTTCATGACTGAGAAGTTACAAAAAGTATTGGCCCGTTCTGGCTATGGTTCACGACGCGAAATTGAGGCGATGATCGGTGCTGGCCGCATCCGTGTGAATGGCAAGGTAGCGCAGGTGGGTGAGCGAATTGATGCCGATGCGTCAGTCCGTATAGACGGTCATGAGGTCGTGATTAAGTCGGAAAACTCAGTTGTCTGCCGTGTTTTGACCTATCACAAGCCAGAAGGCGAATTGTGCACCCGAAAAGATCCCGAAGGTCGGCCAACAGTTTATGAGCGTCTTCCGCGGATGAGTGGAGCACGGTGGGTTGCTGTCGGTCGTTTGGATGTGAATACTTCTGGCCTGCTTCTTTTTACGACGGATGGCGAGCTTGCTAATCGGTTAATGCACCCGAGTCAAGAAGTCGAGCGGGAATACGCCGTACGTATTTTCGGTGAGGTGACCGACGCCATGATTAATCGCCTCAAGAAGGGGGTTCAACTTGAGGATGGGCTGGCGCACTTCGATACCATAAAAGCGGTCGGCGGTGGTGAAGGCATGAACCGATGGTACCACGTGACACTCAAAGAAGGTCGGAATCGTGAAGTTAGACGCTTGTGGGAAAGCCAAGAAGTTCAAGTGAGCCGCTTGATTCGAGTGCGCTACGGCGACATCAAGCTTGAGTCAGGCCTCCCTCAAGGGGGATGGAGTGAGCTTGAACTCGATCAGGTTAATGAATTACGCGCAAAGGTGGGATTGCCGCCAGAAGATAAATCCTTCGTTGATCCGCGTCATCAGGAATCTAAGCAGCGTAAGTTCGCAAAAATCCGCAAAGCGACGTCTAAGCGCAAGGACCGCTTACGCGAAGCACAACGTGTAAACAAGAATAAGCGTAAATAAGCAGGCTGATGATGGTTTATTGGCGCCCAGATTTTGCTCCGGGCCAGCAGATTGTGTTGGCTCAGCCCTACCGTCGTGACGTGTGGCGACAGTCTGCGCGCCCTGCGCGTAAGTGTATCGAATCGCTCGCGCAGCTGTTACGGCAGTACCACCCTATTTGTTTACTGACTCCGCAGACGGTCTCATACGATGATATTTGGATGCGCGATATTCTGCCGCTTTGGTATCAAGAAGAGTCAGGCAAATGGCGTGGGCTATTGATGGAATTTGACGGTTGGGGGGATGTGCAACAGACCATAGAGCAAGACAGCCAGTTGCCCGAACAGTTATTTGCTGAACAGCTGTATCCAGTATCCAAATTGATTGGTGAGGGTGGCATGCTGACTCATAATGGCCAAGTGGCTTTGATGGGCTTGGCGGCGCTGAAATCAAGACAACCCGAATTGACTGTGAAACAACTGTCACGTCGTGTCGAGAAAAATTTAGCTGGACTCGAAGTCTACTTTTTTGATGGCAAGCTGAGCGCTGATGAAACGAGTGGGCACATGGATAATCTCGCTTTGTTCATTGCTGATGACGTGCTGTTATATTGTGCAACTGAAGATCCGACTCATCCAGACTTTTTAACTTGTCAAAAGTTAGCAGAGGTTATTGAACAGCTTCCACCGGAAATCACCAAAGTGCCTCTGCCATTACCGAAGCCACAACAACCGCTAGCTCAGGATCGAGCTGGCATTATTAGCGATAGTCAAAGTCTTGTACGCGATCTGAGCTTACCGATTTGTTGTAGCTATACGAATCTCATTGCGACTGACAAGGTGATTGTTGTTCCACAATTTGATCTCAGTACGGACGAACCTGCGTTGGATGTTATTCAACGCTATGCTGGCAATAGGAAAGTGGTTAGCCACCCAGCGCGTGAACTCGTACTGGGTGGGGGTGGACTACACTGCGTTAGTCACCAAGTGCCAGCAGATATTGCTTTACCTGTTATTTGAGCGAGAAAACGACCTCTAGGCGAGCTTCAATTTGCTGCTCGCCGGGCATCGATGGAGACTTGGCGTCCATTCGTGCCTCAGCCATATGGAAAACGACGGGGCGTGGATAAGATTGCTCTGTAATCTCTAACACTGAACCTAATTCGCGTTGTGCGACGCCCGCTAATTGACCTGCTTTGTCACGTGCCGCAGCAAAGGCATCTGCTAGAGCGCGTTGATACAAGTCTTTTTGATTTGATACCTCAAACCGAACCTGACTCACGCGCGTGACACCTTGAGCGAGCGCTAAATCTACGATCTGATCATATTGCTCGATGTCGGGTAGCGTGATAGATATTTCGCGCATGACCACGAAACCGTCTTGTTTAGTTTGCCCGTCGTCATTTTGATACTGGGGATACACCTGCAGCTGGTAAGAACGAATATTGCGCTCCGGGACATCTCGTTTGACAAGATCGCGCAATAGCTTTTCTGTCGTTTGGTCTACTAAACCTTTCATGGCACTCAATTTATCGCCGCGTTGCTCGATGCTAAACTGAAGACTGACTTGATCTGGCACTGCTGACGCGGATGCTGCACCGGTCACTCGAATTTGATCGGCGGTTTTAGTCTGTGCGGTAGCGCCGAATGATACACTGGCGAGTACTGCTATCGCGGTAGCGATGATAATATTCCGTGAAGGAAAAAATGGTTTCATAGAGCTTATCCTTTGCTATTCGGTTGTACGTTGGAGTAAATACAGTTTGAAAAGTTCACATGATGATGAGCAGGTGCTCAGAGAGAAATGTTTTAAACTATTAACTAAGCGAGAGCATAGTCGTTTTGAATTAATTTACAAACTGAGCCAACGCGGCTTTGAACGCCCGCTTGTGGAGCAGGTTGTTGATCGCATGCAAGAAGAGGGCTGGCAAAGCGATGAACGTTTTGCTCAGAGCTTTGCACGAGAAAAAGTCATGCAGCGACAAGGACGAACCAAAATTGTGGCACAGGCAACGCAACAGCGTGGCGTCGATAAAGCACTTATTGAACAAGCTTTGCAACGATTAGAAGTGGACTGGTTTGAGCTATGTCAGCAGGTTTATCAAAGCAAGTTTGGCTCGACACAACCGAGTGATCGCAAAGACTGGGCCAAACGAGCACGATTTTTGATGCAACGCGGCTTTTCGCAAGAACACATCAAATTTGCAATACAAGCGCATGATGATGACTAGTGATCAAAACCTTCACATGGTAATCTAGGGGATCATAAATTATGACAAATGCGTGCAAAAAACAGGGTGTTTAATGAGCATTACAAGCGCTGAAATTCGAGAAAAATTTATTCAGTTTTTTGAGCAAAGAGGTCACCAACGGGTACCCTCCGCCTCAATGATTCCTGCTAATGACCCCACATTATTATTTACTAATGCGGGTATGGTGCCTTTTAAAGATGTGTTCTTAGGTACTGATAAGCGAAACTACACCCGAGCGACCTCTGCACAACGTTGCTTGCGCGCTGGTGGTAAACATAACGACCTTGAGAATGTCGGGTACACGGCTCGTCATCATACCTTTTTCGAAATGCTTGGAAACTTCAGCTTCGGTGACTACTTTAAGACCGAAGCCATTGAATTTGCGTGGCACTTTTTAACCCAAGAGCTACAACTTCCGGCCGAAAAACTGTGGGTCACCGTATTTGAAGAAGATGATGAAGCCTACGATATTTGGGCTAAGCACATCGGTGTGCCTGAGGATCGCATTTCCCGTATAGGCGTTAAAGATAACTTCTGGTCGATGGGGGATACGGGTCCTTGCGGTCCCTGTTCGGAAGTCTTTTATGATCATGGTCCAGAAGTGTGGGGCGGGCCTCCTGGAACGCCTGAAGAGGACGGTGACCGTTATATTGAAATTTGGAACTTGGTCTTCATGCAGTATAACCGCCAAGCGGACGGTACCATGGAGCCGTTACCCAACCCCTCGATCGATACAGGTATGGGATTAGAGCGTATTGCCGCTATTTTGCAAGGTGTGCATAGCAATTATGAAATCGATACGTTCCAAGCACTCATCAAACGCAGTGCCGACATTATTGGCGTCAGTGACTTAAGCAGTAAATCGCTACGTGTTATTGCTGACCATATTCGCTCTTGCTCGTTTCTAATCGCCGATGGTGTCATGCCATCGAACGAGGGAAGAGGTTATGTGCTCCGCCGTATTATCCGTCGAGCAGTCCGTCACGGCAATTTACTGGGTGCTAAACAAACGTTTTTCTACCAGTTGGTCGACGAACTGGTCAAGCTGATGGGTGAAGCCTACCCCGAGTTGGTTGAAAAACGTCATATTATTGAAGACGCATTGAAGCGTGAAGAACAGCAGTTTGAGAAAACACTTGAACGCGGCTTAGCGATTCTTAATGACGAGATTAAGCAGCTATCGGGCAACACGCTAAATGGTGAGGTGGTGTTCAAGCTATATGATACGTACGGCTTTCCGATGGACTTAACCGCAGACATCGCGCGCGAGAACGAACTGGTGATTGACGAGGAAGGCTTTAACGCCGCCATGCAAGCGCAGCGTGAGCGTGCCCAGAAGGCGTCACAATTTGGTGTCGACTATAATGCTCAGGTAAAAGCGACCACGAAGTCAGTTTTTGACGGCTATACTGAAGACAAAGCGCAAACGACTGTAGTTGAGCTATTTCATGAAGGAACAGCGGTTGAATCACTTGAAGCGGGCCAGCAGGGTGTTGTGGTGCTGGCTAACACGCCGTTTTACGCTGAGAGCGGTGGCCAAGTCGGTGATACCGGTGTATTGCTAGCAAATCAAGGTCGCTTTGAGGTCACGGATACGCAATATATTGGTAAAGCGATTGCGCATCATGGTCAGGCGGACTGTACGATAAAACTAGGCGATGCCGTTACGGCAGAAATTGACTCCGAACGACGCGCTAACATTCGTCGTAATCACTCGGCGACTCACCTGTTGCATGCTGCGTTACGAGACATTCTCGGCGACCATGTACAACAGAAGGGCTCGCTTGTTGAGGCTGAGCGCATGCGTTTTGACTTTGCTCATTTTGAGCCCCTTACGAAAGCGCAAATTACCGAGCTTGAGCGTGTCGTTAATGAACAGATTCGCAAGAATGTTCGACTAACAACGCAAGTGATGAATATCGATGAAGCGAAGAAAGCAGGTGCGATGGCGTTGTTTGGTGAAAAGTACGATGACGATGTTCGAGTCGTGCGAATGGGTGAGTTTTCGATGGAGCTGTGTGGCGGCACACATGTGGCTGCAACAGGCGATATTGGGTTATTCCGAATTACTCATGAAACAGGTATTGCGTCTGGAGTTCGTCGCTTAGAAGTCGTTACAGGCGCCGCTGCGTTCGAATTTATGGCGAACCAGCAAGCGATACTCAATCAATTGACGGCTGACTTTAAAACCGACGAAACGGGTTTGCTTGGTAAAGTCGATCAGCTTCAAAGCAAATATCGTGAACTCGAGCGGAAAGCCGAACAATTACAACAGAAACTCGCTCAGCAAGCTGGCGGTGGCTTAGTCCAGCAAGCCGTTGAAATGAACGGTCATAAAGTCATAGTCGCTCAGCTTGAGGATACAGAAGCGAAAGCATTGCGTGGTATTGTGGATGACTTAAAGAACCAATTAGGGTCTGGCGTCGTACTATTAGCAACTGCGCAAGGCTCAAAAGTAAGTTTGATAGCGGGCGTAACTAAAGATTTAACATCGATTGTGAAAGCCGGTGATTTAGTTAACCAAGCAGCCAATGTCGTTGGCGGTAAAGGTGGTGGGCGTCCCGATATGGCGCAAGCTGGCGGGTCTAACCCAGAACATTTGAGTGAGGCATTAGCTACGGCTACTAGTTGGTTAGAGCAGTCATTCAAAAAATAACTTGAATTTATTATAGTCAGTATAGTGTAATGAAAAGATAACTTGTTACACTCAAAGGTAGATTTAGCTATTTACGTTCAAGGAACCGTTCTTAATCAAGCTGAACGCGGAACAGTATTTAAGGAGTAGGGTATGTTAATTTTGACTCGCCGTGTAGGCGAAACGCTGATGATAGGAGATGATGTCTCGGTCACAGTGTTAGGTGTTAAAGGTAATCAAGTTCGAATCGGCGTCAACGCACCCAAAGACGTCTCTGTGCATCGAGAAGAAATTTATATGCGGATCCAGTCAGAGACGGATGAGGAGAAGCCGGATAAAGAATAACTTTTCTACTAACTGTTCCGCAGACTTAAAGCCAGCTTAATGCTGGCTTTTTTAGTTTTTGGCTGGTTTTGACTAAAAAACCGTCGAGATGGTTAAATATCCCACGCTTGGTTACAAAAAGGGAAAAAAGCAATTGACATTATTGTCAGTCTCGCTAGAATGCACGCCACAACGTTAGGGAGAGGTGGCCGAGTGGCTGAAGGCGCTCCCCTGCTAAGGGAGTATAGGGTTTGTAGCCCTATCGAGGGTTCGAATCCCTCCCTCTCCGCCATATACTTAACGTTGATTGAAATAATGTTTGCGCTCGTAGCTCAACTGGATAGAGTACCTGGCTACGAACCAGGCGGTTGGAGGTTCGAGTCCTCCCGAGCGCGCCATATTTCAATAACCAAACACTGCATTATACGCGCTCGTAGCTCAACTGGATAGAGTACCTGGCTACGAACCAGGCGGTTGGAGGTTCGAGTCCTCCCGAGCGCGCCATCTCCAAGTATTTCATGTAATCCCGCTAATTAAGTTATCCGCTAGTCGATTTGCTGATTTTTATTTCTTATCCTTTATCCTATTGATTTATAAATAATAATTTTTCATTTCCACTCATTTATATTCTGAATAGTCAGTATATGCCCCTTTATCCGCTTGCTAAGCCTGTTAGCATAGTATTTAATATTTTTATAACAATTGTACGGAAATCCGCAAGGAGTAGTCGTGTCTGAGTTATTTATAAATGCTGCGGAAATTATGGCTGTGGGGATGACATCCGTTATCGCCTTTTTATTGCTGTTAATTTTTTGCATGTCGATGATGGCAAAATACCTGCCTAAAGGTGCAACCCATGAACCGACGCCTCGAAGCGCACGTAAGCATGCTAAAGCGGGTAATCAACCTTCTGATGACACTGTGGCAGCGATTTCAGCAGCCGTTCATGCCTACCGTACCCAACGCAAAAAATAACGCGAATAACGAGGAGAGTTCCATATGAGCAAGCCCCTTAAGTTAACTGAGCTTGTATTTAGAGACGCCCATCAGTCATTACTTGCAACGCGGCTGCGACTCGAGGATATGCTACCGATTGCGGACAAAATCGATAAGATTGGATTTTGGTCGGTAGAGTCGTGGGGCGGTGCAACATTCGACGCCTGTATTCGCTATCTAGGTGAAGATCCTTGGGAACGCATTCGAAAACTTAAAGAAGCCATGCCCAACACCCGCCAGCAGATGTTGTTGAGGGGTCAGAATCTATTGGGTTACCGCCATTACGCTGATGATGTCGTCCGTCGCTTCGTGGAGCGCGCGCGCGAGAATGGTGTCGACGTGTTCCGTATTTTTGATGCAATGAACGACGTGCGGAATTTGAAGACTGCAATTAAAGCGGCAAAAGACGTAGACGGTCATGCGCAAGGCACCATGTCCTATACCGTGTCGCCGGTGCACACATTGGAAAAATGGGTCGAGATGGCACAAGAACTTGAAGACCTCGGCTGTGACTCCTTATGTATTAAAGATATGGCTGGCTTACTACGACCCAATGACGCGTTTGAACTGGTGTCAGCATTAAAAGAAAAGACTGATTTACCAATCGCGATGCAGTGTCATGCGACAACCGGTCTCAGTGTCGCGACTTACCAAAAGTCGATTGATGCGGGCATTGATATGTTGGATACAGCTATTTCGCCGATGAGTATGACCTACGGGCACTCGCCGACAGAAACGCTGGTGGCGATGACGGAAGGCTCTGATCGAGATACCGGTTTATCACTTACTGAGCTTGAGGACATAGCCAGTTATTTCCGTGATGTGCGGAAAAAATATGCTCAATTTGAAGGCTCTCTAAAAGGAGTCGACGCGCGTATCTTATTGGCGCAAGTACCTGGCGGTATGCTCACGAATATGGAAAACCAACTTAAAGAGCAGAACGCGCTGGATAAGTTTGATCAAGTATTAGAAGAGATCCCGAAAGTACGCGAGGATCTGGGCTTCATCCCATTGGTTACGCCCACTTCGCAAATTGTCGGTACGCAAGCGGTGCTCAATGTGCTAGGTAAAGAGCGTTATGCCAATATATCAAAGGAGACTGCGGCGGTATTAAAAGGCGAATACGGAGCCACTGCCGCACCAGTCAACAAGGAGTTGCAACAACGTGTGCTTGAAGGCGGCGAGGCGATTACTTGCCGTCCTGCCGATCAAATTGATGATGAGCTCGAAAAGCTGACTCAAGAGCTGAATGAAAAAGCGAAAGCAGATGGTATTCGGCTGGCAGATAACGTCGTCGATGACGTGCTGACCTATGCTTTATTTCCGCAAATCGGTCTGAAGTTTTTACAGAACCGTGATAATCCCGATGCGTTTGAACCAGCGCCATCCGCGGATGAACCTAAAGCCGCTGAAAAGCCTAAGCAGAGTGCTTCGAGCGCAAGTGCCAGCAGCCCAGCGCAGGGCGGTACCGAGCATTATGATGTAGCGGTCAATGGCAAGACTTACCAAGTATCGGTTAGTGCTGCAGGTGAGCTTGAAGCTGTTCAACCTGCGCCGCAATCCAGCTCCGATGACAACGCTCCGACGGGAGAAGGTACGACTGTCGCTGCGCCTTTGGCCGGTAATATCTTCAAGGTCAATGTCAGTGAGGGCGATGAGGTCAGTGCGGGTGATGTGCTTATCGTCATGGAAGCGATGAAAATGGAAACCGACATCAAAGCCGAGCAGGGTGGTACTGTCAGCAGTGTCCATGTTAAGGAAGGCGATGCCGTGTCGGTCGACGATGAATTGGTAACGCTGGGGTAATCCATGGATAAGCTTACGTTGTTATGGCAAACCACCGGATTATCAGCGATTACCGTAGGGCAAACTGCGATGATTATCGTCGGCGGTATCCTGCTGTTCTTGGCCATTGCTAAAAAGTTTGAGCCGCTGCTGTTATTGCCTATCGGCTTTGGTGCGATATTAGCCAATATCCCTCTTGCTGGTTTTACCGAGGCGGGGGGCGTACTTTACTACGTCTACAAAGTAGGTATTGATACCGGCATGTTCCCGCTCATTATCTTCATGGGGGTGGGGGCTTTGACCGACTTTGGTCCACTGCTTGCTAATCCAAAAATGATGCTACTGGGTGGTGCTGCGCAGTTTGGTATCTTTGCAACTTTGTTCGGTGCGATTGCACTAAACTTTGTGCCTGGCATTGAATTTTCGATGGCCGATGCTGCGGCAATATCCATTATCGGTGGCGCCGATGGACCGACAGCTATTTTCTTGGCATCACGACTCGCGCCCGACTTACTCGGAGCCATTGCTGTTGCGGCGTATTCATATATGGCACTAGTGCCTATTATACAACCGCCGATCATGCGTTTACTCACATCAGAATCCGAACGACAGATTAAGATGAAGCAACTACGGCCGGTCGGACGTCGCGAGAAGATTTTCTTCCCTTTGGCCGTTATTTTATTGACGTTATTATTATTGCCAAGTGCAACACCGTTGGTCGGCATGTTCTGTTTAGGTAATCTGATGCGAGAGTCGGGCGTCGTTGAACGTTTAACAAAGACCACGCAGAACGATCTCATCAACATTGTGACGATTTTCTTGGGCTTAGCAGTTGGATCGAAGTTGCAAGCCGAACAGTTCTTGAGCTTCCAAACATTAGGCATTCTAATACTTGGTGCAATTGCATTTGCGATAGGTACCGCCAGCGGCATTTTAATGGCAAAACTGATGGGGAAATTCAGTAAAGAGCCCATCAACCCATTAATTGGGGCTGCAGGGGTGTCGGCGGTTCCAATGGCTGCCCGCGTTGTCAATAAAGTTGGATTAGACTCAAACCAAAGTAACTTTCTGCTGATGCACGCGATGGGACCTAATGTCGCAGGCGTGTTAGGCTCTGCTGTTGCGGCGGGTATTTTACTTGCATTGGTCTAACGTCTGAGGTTGATGTGGCTTACAGGTTACCTCGACCCGTAAGCCACATCATGACTGTGTAAAACACTGCAATCACTGCGCTAACAACGACAATATAAATGAATCCTTTCTGTCCTTGTTTTAAAGTCCAACCGTGAGCCTTTAAGTAAACCAACCAAAGCAAACTCAAAACAAGCGGAATGATGAACATAAAGCGAATCATGATTGCTCCTGTTGTTGATGTTGATAAATCGCCGCTAGATCATTGGCTGCTTGGTGCGCATGGTTTAATGATTTTTCTAACCCAGTAATAGTGTCGGCAACTTTATCTATATTACCCGCTGCCATATGCTTTTCTAGGTCCGCAGCTCGCGTCTGCAACGCTTCTAATCCTAAGTTGGCGGCAGCACCTTTTAGCGAGTGAAAATAGCGACGAGCGCTTTCATGTTGTCCGCGTGTAATGAAATCAGACACTTTCATGGCGCTGTTCTGATACTCATTAAACAATTGCTCAACAAGACGAAGGTATAAGGGAACATTGTGCTGTAATCGAGCAAGTGCTTGTTCGAACTGAATACCTTTTACCTGCGGATAACGAATTCGCTTTTCATCTGCTTGGGCGTGTTCTGATGCTTCTTCTAAATCGGCTGGTTGTGTCGGCTCATCTTCATAATGACCGGGCACACACCACTTAATAATTGCCTTAATTAATTGCTTTTCATCGATCGGCTTAGCAATGTGCCCTTGCATGCCCGCAGAGAGTGAACGCTCTTCGTCACCACTCATGGCGTTAGCTGTCATCGCGAGGATCGGGAGCTGTTTGTAGTCATAGTAAGAGCGTATTTTTTTGGCGGCAGTAAGGCCATCCATGACCGGCATCTGAATATCCATTAACACCAATGCGTACTGTTTTTGTTCGATGGCGTCTAATGCTGCCTGTCCATGTTCGGCGATATCAACTTTAAAACCTTGGCTTTTCAGTAGCTCAAGCGCCACCTGCTGGTTAATCTCATTATCCTCAACCAGTAGGATAGGGGCGCCTTGAATCGCATCGGGTAGGTTGGTCGCCGGAGCGTCTTTTGATGATATGCTATCGTCTCGTTTATATAACGTGGTGGCGAGACTATGACCGAGTGTGGTTGCTGTAAAAGGCTTCGAGAGAATATCGGATATTCCAGCTGCGGCTGCCTGCTCACTCATCTCTTCAGCATAATATCCGGTCGCCAGAATCATCTTAGGCGCCTCGCTAGCGAGTGATTGATACACACGTTGGCACAACGATAGACCGTCCATTCCTGGCAGACGCCAATCCACCAATAGTACATCGTAGGGTTCTAGATCTTCGCGTAGAATATCGAGCGCCTGTTCGGCTGTTCTGCAAACACGGACATCGACTTGGTAGCTGCGCAGCATTTCTTGAATCATTTCACGCGTGCTTAGGTTGTCATCAATGGCGAGTACTCGCTTGCCACGTAACTTTTGGATCAAGTATTGGTGGTGTGAGTCGTCTTGCTCAGGTTGCATCGGCAAGGTTAACTCAATATAAAAGGTGGAGCCTTGACCTACACCGCTAGTAACGCCAATATCGCCACCCATGAGTTGGATTAACCGGCGTGAAATCGCTAAACCCAGCCCCGTACCACCGTATTTGCGCGTCGTTGAGGAGTCCGCTTGCGTGAACGCTTTAAACAGGTTTGCGCGTTGTTCTTCGTCCATCCCAATACCTGTATCGGTGACGGATATGCGTAACCAGACTTTATCGGTATTTTTATCGAGCAACGTAACGGCAACATTGATCTCGCCATCTTCGGTGAATTTAATAGCGTTGCTAACTAAATTGACTAATACCTGATTCAAGCGCAAAGGGTCGCCAAATAGTCGGGTCGGAATATTGGCGGGTAGGTTGATGATAAACTCAAGATCCTTGTCATATGCTTTGTAGGCAAACATGTCCGCTAAAGAGGTCAGAACGTCTTGTAGATCAAAAGGAATACGTTCGATACTGAGCTTGCCTGCGTCAATTTTTGAGAAATCTAAAATATCGTTGATCACGCCAAGCAGCGCTTGCGACGATGAGTCGATTACTTTTATATAGCGCTTTTGTTTTTCTGATAACTGCGTTTTTAGGCAAAGGTTGGCCATGCCTACAATGGCGTTAATGGGCGTTCTAATTTCATGGCTCATGTTGGCAAGAAACTCGCCTTTGGCAACATTCGCTTGCTCTGCTGACTCCTTCGCTTGCTCCATTTGCTCTGCAACCGACTTAATTGACGAAATATCGTAGTAACTACCGATGATGCCGATGACATTTTTTTGGTCGTCATAGAGAGGGACGCTGGAGTGCTCTATATAGCGTGTGTTATTTGCTAAATTCAACTCAATTTCCGCATTGCATGACGCTAGGCCGTGCTCGAGCGTGAGACGGTCACGCTCCTGCAGTATGGGGTTTTTCGCCAACCATGCTAATTGGTCATCACGCTTTCCTTCAAGCGCTTCAGTGCTGCATTGAATATCGCGCAGAAAAGCATCATTGCCACCAAGAAACTCTAAATCGCTATTGCGCCAATAGACACGCGTTGGTAGATCGTTAAACACCTGTTGCAAAAGTTGTTGTGAACTTGCGGTTAGAAAAGGTTGGCGCAGCGGTGATGTCAGCGATGTCTGACGCGTCCAAGTGTAGATGACGGTGCCTGCTATTAATCCAACAACAACCGAAGTCAGTAATACGTAATCACTAAACGGTGCGGGTAAAATCAGATAGCTAATGATGCTAATGAGTTGAAAGGCAATAAAGCCTATTTGAAACCGTGTCCAGAATGTTGTCATTCGCCACTTGCCAAACGCTGTGAAATAAAAAGGTGCTTGTTAAGTGTGCCATGACATCGCCTTAACGCCAAGTTTATTAAGCCAATCATGGACGTGTGAAGTAAATCTAAGTAAGCTAACCGCATGCGTCAAAAAAGGTAGTATCGGAGTCCCTTTTGCAAACTCAATTCGAACGAAAAATCACCGAGCTCACAGAAAACCACTCATCTGCTATTTGGGAAGGTATTCATCGTGGCATCGAGCGTGAAGCTTTACGCGTATTAGAAAATGGTACGCTGGCACCCACGGATCATCCAGAAGCACTCGGTAAAACGCTCACGCACGACACCATTACGACGGATTACTCAGAAAATCTATTGGAGTTTATCACACCCGTTGCTGAATCTATTCGCACGACTTTGTCGCAACTTAAGGACATTCATACTCATACCTTTCAGTCGCTCGGTGATGAGTTGCTGTGGCCGTTGAGTATGCCGTGTTATATTGGCTCGGATAAAGATATTAGGGTTGCCAAATTTGGCGATTCACATTCTGGACGGATGAAGTCTTTATACCGCGTGGGCTTGACCCACCGCTACGGTGCAACCATGCAGATTATTTCTGGCGTGCATTTTAACTTCTCTGTGCCAGAAGCATTGTGGACAGCAATCGCTAAAGATGAACAGATTGAAGATAACGCCGCATTTCGTTCGGGAAAGTACTTTGCATTGATTCGAAACTATAAACGTTTATCGTGGGTTATCCCATTTTTGTTCGGTGCTTCACCGGCACTCTGCGAGTCCTTTTTTACACAGACCCAAACAGAGAGTAAGTTAACCGAATGGGACTTCGCTAAACTGGGTAAAGGTACCTGCTATTTGCCTTACGGCACTTCGCTGCGCATGAGTGATCTGGGTTACACCAATAAAGAGCAAGCCAGTTTAAAAATCACCTACAACAACTTAGACGAGTATGTTGCAGGCTTACGTCGTGCTATTACAACACCATCGCAAAACTTTAAATCCATTGGTGTTAAAGAGGCGGGTGAGTACCGTCAGTTGAACAGTAATATTTTGCAAATTGAAAATGAGTTTTACTCGCCTATTCGACCAAAGCGCACGGCAAAAGGTGGTGAAACACCGACACAAGCACTTGAGCGCGGTGGGGTCGAGTATATTGAAGTTCGCGCATTGGATGTAAACCCATTTAGTGAAGTGGGTATTACCGCGCAACAAATAAAATTCTTGGATCTGTTGCTGCTCTACTGTCTGCTGTCAGAAAGCGCGCCAATGGATTGGGATGCCCAACAAGAAACAGACCAGAACTTTAACAAAGTAGTGATGCAAGGACGTAATCCATCGCTGAGTTTGAGGCAAAATGGGCATGATCGCCTGATGACTGATTGGCTTGAAGAACTCTTTGCCGAACTTGCTGCTTTAGCGCGTACGATGGATTTGTCTCCGCACTCTGAGTCTGGGTATGTTGAAGCTATCGAGTCGCTATATCCCTGTGTCCTGAATCCTGAGCTTACTTTGTCGGGGCAAGTACTGGAGATATTGCGTAGCAACAATTGGGACGCAAGTCGACTTGGAAAAGAGCTAGCGCTTAAATATAAGCGGATGTTCAGTGAAGCCTCGTATGAATTTTTTACTAAAAACGACTTTTTACAATGGAAGCAAAGCTCGGAGAAAAAGTTTGCGGAGCGTAAAGCGTCGGATAATGTAGTTGATTTTGATACGTTCTTGCGTGACTATTTCGAAAAAGCGAAGTGTTCAGGGCGTTAGTGAACTACTGAGTCTTAGTAATGCATAATAGAAAAAGGCGCAACGGAAAGCCGCTGCGCCAAACAGTTCAGGGGTGAACACAACATAACGTTTACTCTGATACGTGTGTCATTAAAAAGTTCAAAATCATGCAAAAAAAATTTTATCAACGTAGCTCATTGATAGCCTCTGTCGTCTTAACGGCTGCGTTAACAGGTTGCGCGACACCCCCGCCTCAGTCACCTGAAAACATCTGTGACATTTTTGAGGAGCACAACGACTGGTATCACGCGGCCGCTGATGCCCGCGAACGTTGGGGAGTGCCCATCCATGTTCCCATGGCGATGATGTACCAAGAAAGCTCCTTTAAACATGATGCTGTGCCACCGCGGTACTATTTTCTTGGCTTTATACCCTGGGGGCGGGTGAGCTCGGCATATGGTTACTCGCAAGCCAAGGATATGACGTGGGAAGATTACCAACGCGAAACAGGAAACGGTTGGGCGAGCAGAAGCGACTTTGAGGATGCAGTCGATTTTATGGGATGGTTTATCTATAAGAGCTATGAAATCAACGGCGTGTCGAAGTGGGATGCTTATGCGCAGTATTTGAATTACCACGAGGGATGGGGGGGATATGCTCGTAAAACCTATCTCAGTAAGCCTTGGCTTGTGAAAGTATCAAAACAAGTGAAAAGTCGTTCACTGCGATACGCTACGCAACTCAAAACCTGTGAGGACGATCTGAAACATGGTTGGCTGTATAACTTGTTTTTTGATTGGTAAGCGTCACATACTAGCCAGCGGCATTATTCACCGCTGGCCGAACTAGGTTCTTTAAAGTGCTGAGGTAAAACGCGCACTTGTTTAATCATCGTGTCGCCGACTTCAATGAGTTCCACCGGGTAACCGCCTAGTCGTAGACTCAGTCGTGCATGGGGAATGTCTCCGAACTGTTCTATCACCAATCCACTGAGCGTTTTCGGGCCATCCGTAGGAAAGTGCCAATTCATTTCTTTGTTAAGCTCACGAAGGTTCGCAGCTCCCTCAACTAGATAGCTTCCGTCAGGCTGGGCAACGGCTGTTTCGCTCGGTTGCGGTGCCATCGATGTGGTAAAGTCACCGACAATTTCTTCCAGAATATCTTCGAGAGTAACGAGTCCTTGAATATCGCCATACTCGTCAACGACCAAGCCAATACGTTCCTTGCGGTGCTGAAACTTAAGTAGCTGTACGTTAAGCGGTGTGCCTTCGGGAATAAAGTAAATATCCCGTGCTGCACGAACGAGTGTCGCTTTATCGGCTTCAAATTGGTTTTTGGTCATGAGACGCATGACATCGCGTGCGTGGAGAAATCCTACGGCATCATCGATATCGTTGCGGTATAGCAGTACTCGGGTATGTTGCGCATGTTCGATTTTCTTAATGATCCGAGACCAGTCATCGTTGATGTCAATTCCAACGATTTCGTTGCGTGGAATCATGACATCTTCGACGGTTACCTTTTCCAAGTCTAAGATGCTCAAAAGCATCTCTTGGTGAGATGCTGGAATCATGTTTCCTGCCTCGTTCACCACCGCACGAAGCTCCTCGGAGTTGAGTGCATCACCAACTTGTGCGCGTTTAGGGTCAACGCCTAATATTCGCATAAATGTGTTGGTAATAAAGTTTACACTGGTCACGAAAGGATACATGCCAATAAGTAGCGGTCGCAAAATCAGAGAGCTGGGGAATGCGATTCGTTCAGGGTGTAAAGCTGCAATAGTTTTTGGTGTCACTTCCGCAAAAATTAATATGATCAGCGTAAGTGCAAGCGTTGCGATGACAATACCTGCATCCCCAAACCAACGAATACATAAAATAGTGGCAATGGAGGAAGCCGCGATATTCACCAAGTTATTACCAATCAGGATCAGGCCGATTAACCGGTCAGGGCGCTCCAGCAGGAACTGCACTCGACGTGCGCCATGATGATTGTTTTGCACCAGATGCCTTAACCGATAGCGGTTGATCGACATCATGCCCGTTTCCGAGCCGGAAAAATATGCAGAAAGAGCGATGAGAACTACGAGTATTACGAGTAACATACTCGTCGATATATCGTCCAAACTTACTACCCTCTTAGTCGTTGCGAACCTGACAATTTAGTGTTTTCAGCCATTAAGTCAAGCTTAGACTTAACTGAGAATGATATCTTTGACAAAGCGACTGCCAAAATACCCTAATGTAAGTAGGACTGTTCCTAAAATACTTAATACCATCACTGGTTTGCCTCGTAATCCTGTCGCCTTATGCGCCACATAAGTTACGATATAAACGAGCGCTGCAGCCATCGCAAGAATCGTTTTATGGGCTTGGTTTTGTGCGAACATATCGTCTAGAAAAGCAAAGCCTGATGCAATTGCGAGAATCAATAATAGAGTTCCCGCGGACAGCAACCTAAAGAAATAGCGTTCGATATTCATTAACGGTGGAAGCTGTTTAAACAGGCCACTGGTTTTTTTGGTTTTAAGTAAATAGTTAATATAGCTGGCTTGAATCGCGTACAAAGTGGCTAGGGCGAGTACCCCATACGCGACTAATGAAAGGACAATGTGAATAACCAGTCCATGCCCAAAACCAATATAAGCGCCAAGATCCGCTGGTGTCAGCACGAGCAACAGGGCTGAAAGGGCCGCAAACAAATAGATAACGGGTTTAAGTAACAAACTATTGGATTGTTTGACACGGAACAGCGACAACAACGCAATCAGCCAAGCAACAATCGATAAACTAGAAGATACGTTTAGGTGATCGAATTCATCGCTGGCTAAGCGCATGTAAATTAAGCCGCCATGGCAGATTAATGCCAAAATAGCTGATACCCAACTAACGATAGTGAGCGGAGAACGTGGTCTGAAAACCTGTTGCAGCATAAATAGCGCACTGGCGACATAAAGCACGAGTGTCGCACTGAGTAATGCGGAAATAAGCACTGCGGTTGCTTCCCTAGGTTAACTAAAGTACGAATGAGTATACGCCCTTGATTAATTAAACCCAAGCGCTCTAAGGGCGAAACTTTGTTGGTTTTCAGATATACTATCCCCATAATATAAATTAGCTCGTTTTGCGACAACAGAAGAGATCGCGGTTATGTTTGAGAATTTAAGCGAACGTCTCACCCAGACGTTGCGAAGCATTGGCGGCAAAGGTCGTCTGACAGAAGACAATATCAAGTCAACGTTGCGCGAAGTGCGTATGGCGTTACTTGAGGCTGACGTTGCCTTGCCTGTCGTGAAGGAATTTATTGGCAAAGTAAAAGAGCGTGCGGTAGGCACCGAGGTCAACAAGAGCCTAACGCCAGGCCAAGTGTTTGTTAAAATCGTCCAATCAGAGCTTGAAGCTGCGATGGGCGAAGCTAACGTACCGCTTGACTTAAGCACGCAACCGCCTGCGGTGATTTTGATGGCGGGTTTGCAAGGTGCGGGTAAAACAACGTCAGTTGGTAAGTTGGCCAAATACCTTAAAGAGCGCCAGAAGAAAAAAGTCATGGTGGTCAGTGCGGACATCTATCGTCCGGCGGCGATTAAACAGCTCGAGACCTTGGCCGAACAAGTGGATGTATCGTTTTTCCCATCGACAACAGCACAGAGCCCGGTTGAAATTGCTCAAGGCGCGATTGCGGAAGCTAAAAAGCAGTTTGTTGATGTGGTGCTCGTGGATACCGCCGGCCGCTTAACGATAGACGAAGATATGATGCAGGAAATTCAACACCTGCACACCGAGATCAAGCCGGTTGAGACACTCTTCGTTGTTGACTCAATGACAGGTCAAGACGCTGCGAATACGGCGAAAGCGTTTAACGAGGCACTGCCATTGACCGGGGTTATCTTGACCAAGACCGACGGTGATGCGCGGGGTGGTGCTGCGTTATCGATTCGCCATATAACGGGTAAGCCCATCAAGTTTTTAGGTGTTGGTGAAAAGACCGATGCCCTTGAACCGTTCCACCCAGACCGTGTCGCGTCGCGTATTCTTGGCATGGGCGACATCTTGTCGTTGGTGGAAGAGGTCGAGCAAAAAGTTGACCGCGAAAAGGCCGAAAAGGTTGCTCGCAAGGTGATGAAGAAGGGTCAGTTTTCGCTGGAAGATTTTCGTGATCAGTTAGCTCAGATGCGTGAAATGGGCGGAATGATGGGGTTGATGGCAAAAATGCCGGGTATGGGCAAAATGACCGACCAAATCAAGGGCCAAATGGACGACAAAATGACCCTGCGCATGGAAGCCATCATTAACTCGATGACACCTAAAGAGCGTCAACATCCAGACGTCATCAAGGGATCGCGCAAGCGTCGAATTGCGGCGGGTTCTGGCACCCAAGTGCAAGACGTCAACAAGCTGTTGAAACAATTTCAGCAAATGCAAAAGATGATGAAGAAGATGAAAGGTGGCGGCATGCAAAAAATGATGCGTGGCATGGGCGGCAAACTACCGCCTGGGATGTTTGGAGGCCGTTAATCCCAACCTCGCCTTTATCGCCCGATAAGCTTGCATTTGTTGTAAAAATCAGTAGAATTGCCGAGCCTTCCGAACCTATCGGAGGGCTTTGCTGTTTATAGCAATTACGTTTTACATTTACACAGAAAAATTGAGGAACGCAATGGTAACCATTCGTTTACAACGTGGTGGCGCTAAAAAACGCCCCTTCTACCAAATGGTAGTCGCAGACAGTCGCAACGCTCGCGACGGTCGTTTCATCGAGAACGTAGGCTTCTTTAACCCGGTAGCTCGTGGTCAAGAAGAGCGTCTTCGTGTTGACTTAGATCGTATCGAACACTGGGTATCTCAAGGTGCATCGCTTTCTGAGCGTGTTGCACGTTTGGTTAAAGACGCGCGCGCAGCGGCGTAATTAACTAGGCATTAGGGAGCGAAGTAATGACGAAACAAACATCAGACGCATTAGTCGTGGGCCACATCGGTGCCGTCTACGGTGTCAAAGGATGGTTGAAAATTCAGTCATTTACAGAGAACCCTGAAGATATCTTTGATTATACCCCTTGGACTCTGCAGGGGAATGCAGCTCGCCAAACGACGGAAGAAGTCGTTAATGTGGTTCAGTGGCGTCGTCATAACAATGGGCTTATTGCTCAGTTAGAAGGCATCAACGACCGCGAATTAGCAGCGACAAAAACCGGTTTGAGCATTTGCATTAACGCAGAGAAATTGCCTGAGTTAGCTGATGACGAATTTTACTGGCGTGACCTTATCGGATTACGTGTGGTAAATAAGCAAGGCTACGATATGGGTGTAGTAGAGCAAATCATGCCGACCGCAGCCAATGATGTATTGGTCGTGACGGCAAACTCAAATGATGCGTTTGGAAAGTCTGAGCGACTGATTCCGTTTGTGCAAAGCCAGTATGTACTGGACGTGGACAACGAGAAGCAGCAAATTCAGGTGGACTGGCCCGCAGATTTTTGAGGCAAACAATGCACATTGGTGTCATTAGTTTGTTTCCAGATATGTTTTCGGCGATCACTGAACATGGTGTGACACGTCGGGCTATCAAGGAAGATTTGCTAACGGTTTCGGTATGGAACCCTCGCGATTTTACTCATGATAAACATCGCACGGTTGATGATCGCCCATACGGCGGTGGTCCCGGGATGTTAATGATGGTGCAACCTTTAGTCGATGCGATTAATGCAGCTAAAGCCGCGTTGGGTGAAGATACACCGGTTATCTACTTATCACCGCAAGGGCAAACACTTGATCATGGTGGCGTGACGCAATTAGCGCAAAATGATCGCATGATACTGATCGCTGGTCGTTATGAAGGCATTGATCAGCGTGTGATTGACCAATATGTCGATGCAGAATGGTCAATAGGTGATTACGTTCTCAGTGGCGGTGAGTTACCAGCAATGGTGCTTATCGATGCGGTGGCTCGAATGGTACCTGGTGTCCTCGGTCACCAAGATTCGGCAGCCGAAGATTCGTTCGCCAATGGGTTACTGGATTGCCCACATTACACGCGGCCCGAGACTTATAATGGTCAGCAGGTTCCGACTGTTCTTTTGGGCGGGAACCACGAAAAAATTCGACAGTGGCGCTTGCAACAAGCTCTGGGTAAAACCTGGTTGCAACGCAAAGAGTTAATTAATCGCCTAGCTCTGACTGACGAGCAGGAACAGTTGCTGAATGAGTTTATTCAACAACAAGAGTCCGATGACTAACGTACAGTTTATCTAGGAAAGGAGATATACCATGGCAAAAGTAAGCCAGAACATCATTAAGGCTCTTGAAGAAGAGCAAATGAAGAAAGATTTACCGGCATTCGCTCCAGGCGATACGGTTAGTGTAAATGTAAAAGTAGTTGAGGGTAACCGTGAGCGTCTTCAGGCGTTTGAAGGCGTTGTTATCCGTGTTCGTAACCGTGGTTTGCACTCTGCATTCACCGTTCGTAAAGTATCTAGCGGTGAAGGCGTAGAGCGTACTTTCCAAACGCACAGCCCACTGGTCGACAGCATCACTGTTAAGCGTCGTGGTGCAGTACGTCGTGCGAAGCTTTACTATCTACGCGAGCGTTCGGGCAAGTCTGCACGTATCCGCGAGAAGCTGTAAGCAGCATTCGATGCAGAAAAAGCCCGGCAATTCAGTTGCCGGGCTTTTTTTTGTTTGTGCTAGACTGGTTCCATGCAAGCATCGATTCAAATACTAAAAGCAGCGTTAGAAGAACTGCTTAACAAACAGTCACGTTGGACCGAGTACGAGTTAATCCAAGCGCTCAAAGCCGAGCCTTACGTTATTTTTGACGGTCAAGCACTGTCAGATACTCAGGCACTATTCGAAACGCACTTTATTCTGTTTCACTGCCTGTATTTGATTCGCCAAGAATGGTTCGGACATACGGCTCTCGAGATTCACACGCTCGAAATACAAGCAAGGCCAAGCTCGACGAACTTAGATAAAGCCGGCGGCATGACTTCTTTGAAAGCAAACGATCCGCTAGCGGACTATTACTTAGATTGGTCCAACTTTACTGAAACAACACAACAGGATGTGGAACAACTATTAAATGATTTTTGGTCTCGTATGACTGGTTCGACGCCTAAGCGTCAAAGTATGGCACTTGATGAAGCTTGGCATCAGCTTGAGCTAGCGCCCACTTCGGATATGAGCGAAGTCAAACGCCAGTATCGCAAGCGGGTACATCAATGCCATCCCGATAAAGGGGGGTCAGTGAGCGAGATGCAAGCAATACAGGTCGCATACCAGCGTATTATAAAGTCGTAGCCGGGGAAGTGAGAAACGCGCATGAATAACGATGCTAAGCAGCAATTAGAACAATTGCGTCAAGCGATTGATAACACCGACTCCCAATTGATTGAGTTAATCAAGCAACGCTCTGAGTTAACTAAACAAGTGGGTGATGTGAAACGGCACCTTCAAGCACCGCTCTATGTTCCTGAACGTGAACAGCAGATGATTTCTGCGCGGCGTCAGCAAGCTGAGCAGATGGAACTCAGCCCCGATCTAATCGAGGATGTATTGCGCCGTATTATTCGTGAGTCCTATCGTACACAAACCGCGCAAGCGACACCTACCTCGTCTGATTTGGAACGACCAGTCGTTATTGTCGGTGGACGTGGTCGTCTAGGCACGCTGTTTTGTCGTTTGTTTAAACAAACCGGTTACACGGTCAAAGTGATTGATAAAGGTGATGCATTGAGTGATATTACCGAGCATCACCCCCAACTGGTTGTTATCGCTGTGCCGGTTAATATCACAGCACAGGTTATCAGCGAACTTCCTAAGTTACCCGATGACTGTGTCTTAGCTGATTTAACCAGTATTAAGCATCAACCTCTGCAGCAGATGTTAGCGCAACATGAAGGTCCCGTCGTAGGACTGCATCCGATGTTTGGTCCCTCAGTACCTAACCTCGCTAAACAGCTTGTGGTTGCATGTGAGGGACGTAAAGCGGAAGCGTACCAGTGGCTTATCGCGCAATTCACTAATTGGGGTGCACATGTAGAGTGGGTTGACTCTCAGGCACATGATTCGAGTATGGGCTGGATTCAAGTGATGCGGCATTTGAGCACCTTTGTGTACGGTGCACATATGGCCGAAGAACAGGCGGACATCGCGCAGCTTTTACAATTAAGTTCGCCGATTTATCGGATGGAATTAATGATGGTTGGACGTCTCTTTGCCCAAAATGCCGATTTGTATGCTGATATCATTCAGTCCCATCCTGAACAATTCGATGTTATCAAACGTTATTTAGCGCGTTTTCAACATACTTTGGATGTGTTAGAGCGGGGTGACAAAGCGAACTTCGTCGAAACATTTCAACAAGTGAATGGGTATTTTGGCGAGTTTGCAGAACAGTTTCTGCAAGAAAGTGAAGCGCTCGTCCAGTTATCGGATGACCAGCGCTTTAGAGGGGCGGCTACCGGCTAACTTGATATTGACTCATCAGTTCGGCAAGTGCGTCTGGAGAAGCAGGTTTATGCAGTGTTGCGTCCATTCCTGCATCTCGGCAGGCTTCCATTTCAGTCGCACTTTGATGACTGGTGATGGCAATAATCGGTGTTTCGGTGTAGTGAGGTTCTGCGCGTAGACGTCGCGCGACTTCATCGCCATTCATGTCCGGCATTTCGTAGTCGATAAAGAAAATATCAATCGTGTTTTGTTGCGCCACTTGCAAAGCCTGAGCACCATTCTCGGCGTGATATAGTGTTCCCGCATACTGTGCCAGCATCGCCTTTAATACTTCCGTGCTGATAAAGTCATCATCAGCAATTAAGATATTCATGATATACGTCCTTATGATACTACCGTTCTTGAGCATTTCGTTTTACCCTAGCACTGAACGTAAGATTTGCCTAGTCAGGAGATAATCTGTGAACGAGAAGTTTCAGCGCATAAAAATCTGGGATAGTTTCATCCGTATTTATCATTGGTTAATGGTCGCGGCCGTTGCTGGGCTGTGGTGGACCGGTGAAGAAGGACGAATGGATCTGCATCAGGATATTGCGATTGCCCTTGCAGCTCTATTAATCACCCGTGTTGGGTGGGGTTTTTTCGGTAGTGAAAACGTTCGTTTTAGCGCGTTTGTCACCTCACCCAAACGGGTTCTGAGTCATTTAGGTGCGCTATTTAGCAAACGCTATGAGTCAGGCAATACACATAGCCCAGCAGGTGCTTATTCGGTTTTACTATTGTTGCTGATATTGATGATTCAAATAGGCACCGGACTTTTTGCGACTGACGGAATACTGTTTTCCGGTCCACTCAATGACTGGGTATCGTCTGATGTAGCGGACTTTTTGACCGACTGGCATAAAACGCAATTTAACGTCATTTTGGGGTTGGTAGCATTACATATTTTGGCGATTTTGCTTTATCGCATACTCGGCTACCGGCTGCTGGCAGCCATGATTACCGGGTATCGATACACGGCTAGTCAAGTGCCGAGACTAAAATCGGGTTGGCAAGGCTTGGTAATCGCGCTTGCGGTTTGGTTTATATTGGTGATGCTGCTTTAACAGCATCACCCGCAACAACTTAATCTTTATATTGGTCGTGGCAACCTTTACAGTTTTTCGCCGCGGCCATAAATGCAGGCTTAATCTCATCCATCGAGCCCGAAGCAGCTGCGTCAACGAGGCTATCCGCATCTGTGATGAGTTGATTTGCGCGCGACTCAAAATCTTCCCAATTGTCCCAAATAGCCGGTAATGCATCGGTATCGTCACCAGGCATTGCGCCTTCAACAGCAAAACCATCCCATGGGATATGAGTCAGGCGAGCGAAGTCGCTAGCGCGGTTGCTAAACACTGCGGCATCGTATTGCTCTTCACCCTTCACCATCGCGGCCATTGCGGCAAAGTTATCTCGCATAATGGACAATGCACTTTGACGGTATTTCACCGCTGACTCAGCATCGTTGAATGCATGTTTGTCCGCATGTGCGAAAGTCGACACGCCTAAACACATGACACCAGCCAATACAGCTGAAACTGTTGTATTTTTCATTTTTATATCCTCTGCGCTAGATTATTTAACGATAATATTGCACATTCTATCTGTTATGTCTTGTTACGTATGTTACATACGCTTTAATTTACAATTTTGTCTAACTCTTTACATGAAAATAATAACTACTGGGGAACAACCATGAATGCGAAGCACCAGCTGAGCGCGTTGGCTTTGGCGGTTACGAGCGTTTTCGCAACGTCCGTGAGTGCCGATCAAACGACACGCGTCAATGGCATGCGCGACAATACACCATCGCTCGTTGCTATTCAGAATGCCACCATTACCACGGAGCCTGGGCAATCTATTGTTAATGCGACCTTAGTGATCAATAACGGTAAGATCGTTTCTGTCGCTAAGAACGGTAAAGTACCAGCAGGCGCAAAAGTGATTGATGGTACGGGATATCATATCTATCCAGGCTTCATCGATGCTTACACCGATTATGGTGTTGAGCAGGCGTCTCAACCAGATTGGTCTGAAACGCCCATTTACAACAACCACCGTGAAGGTGGCAACGCAGCCAACGACGCCATCCACGCGCAGCAGCACTGGTACACAACGTTCGAAAACACGCCCGATGCGGCTAAAAAATGGATAGCTAGCGGCTTCACTAGCGTTCAAACAGCACGTTTAGATGGTATTTTGCAAGGTTACGGAGCCACCGTTTCGTTAGCTGACAAAATTGCGAATGAGACGATCTACCAACCCTCGACGCGTCAATTTGGCTCGTTCGATAAGGGAACGTCGCAACAACAATATCCCACTTCGTTAATGGGGAGTATTGCGCTCATACGACAAACGCTATCAGACGCACAGTGGTACGAAAAAGCCTACGGTAAGGAAGCATACAACGGACCGGTCGAATTTAATGCGGCACTTGATGCATTAAAGGACATTGAGCAAACCGGTATCGTTTTCAAAATAGAAGATGAAAAATCGCTATTACGCGCTGATAAAGTATTTGATCAATTTAATGTGCCTGCGATCTACCTAGCCTCAGGCTACGAATATGCGCGTTTAGAACAAGTGAAAGCAACGGATGCTGATCTAATTGTGCCGGTCAACTTCCCCGCAGCCCCAGACGTCTCAGGCGTAGATGCTTACCTTGATGTTGATCTTGCGAAACTCCGGCACTGGGAACGCGCACCTGCTAACCCCGGTATGCTCGCCAACGCAGGCGTTGACTTTGCATTAACGCTGTACGGTTTAGATAAAGCCGATCAATTTTGGCCTAATGTAAAGAAAGCCATGGAAAACGGCTTAACCGAACGCCAAGCCTTAGCCGCACTGACTACCATCCCTGCCAAAATCGCGGGAATCGAAGATAAAGCAGGTAAGCTGCAACAAGGCTACATGGCCGACTTTGTTATGGCTAAAGGTGATTTGTTCAAAGACGGCGTGATCCAATCGGTTTGGACACAAGGTCAAGAAATTGATTTGATTCCTCGTGAACAAGTGGATTTCGCGGGTGAATATACGACTGACTGGTCAGGTAACTCGTTAACGCTGAGCGTGACGGCACAACCAAGCTTCTCGGGCGACGTTAAGTTAGGCGATCAGAGTAGTCAGTTACGTCATCTTGATTCCGGCATTGATCAACTATCTTTTGTGGCTGATCTGGATGTCGCCGGTGAGTCAGGTACGTGGCGCTTTAAGTTGATGCAGACAGCGCAGAATGCAGCTGAGTTAGTGGCTGTGGCGCCAAGCGGTAGCGAACAACGGTTAGCGTTGAACTATCAAGCAACGAACAAAGATGAACAGGCCGCAGAACAAGCAGAGCCGACGTTCGTCAGCGAATTAACGTTCCCGAACGTTGCCTATGGGCAAAAAGGCCTACCAGAGCGTGAAGATGTATTAATTAAAAATGCAACTGTCTGGACCGCAACCGATCAAGGCATATTAGAAAATACCGATGTGTTGGTTCGTGACGGCAACTTTGCTGCAATCGGCAAAAACCTCAGCACGCCAAGTGGTGTTCGTGAAATCGATGGCACCGGTATGCATCTAACCCCGGGTATCATTGACGAACATTCGCACATTGCCATCGACCAAGGGGTGAACGAAGGTTCAGAAGCAGTGACTTCAGAAGTACGCATTGGTGATGTGATAAATTCTGATGATATTCATATTTATCGTTCGCTTGCTGGTGGTACCACGATGGCACAGCTACTACACGGCTCTGCTAACCCGATTGGTGGTCAAGCGCAAGTCATTAAATTGCGTTGGGGCGCCACAGGTGATGTGATGAAGTTTGACGCAGCACCCGCCTCTATCAAGTTCGCTTTGGGTGAAAACGTGAAGCAGAGCAACTGGGGCGATGATATGACGATTCGTTATCCGCAAACACGGATGGGCGTTGAAACTATCATTCGCGATGGCTTCCAAGCCGCACTGGAATACCAAGAGCGTAAACGTGAATACGATCGCTTGAGTGCTGCGGAGAAACGTAAAGCCGCACCGCCACGTCCTGATTACCGTTTAGATGCACTGATTGAAATCATGAATTCTGAGCGTTTTGTTCACGCGCATTCCTACGTGGCATCGGAGATTTTGATGCTGATGCAGGTCGCCGAGGACTTTGGCTTTACCTTAGATACCTTCACTCATATTCTCGAAGGCTACAAGGTGGCTGATGAAATGGCCGCGCACGGGGCGTCAGGTTCGACCTTTGCCGACTGGTGGGCATACAAGTTTGAGGTCTATGATGCGATTCCACAAAACGCCTGCTTAATGCATGATCGCGGTGTACTCACTAGCATTAACTCGGATAGTGAAGATCTGCAACGTCGCTTGAATACCGAGGCGGCCAAGTCGGTGCGTTATTGCGGGATGGAACCGCACGAAGCGCTGAAAATGATCACCATTAATCCAGCGAAGCAGCTCAAGGTCGATCAGTACGTAGGCAGTATCGAGAAAGGTAAAGACGCGGACTTTGTGCTTTGGAATCACTATCCATTGAGCAGCTACGCGCAGGCGCAACAGACTTGGATTAACGGTCGTAAGTTCTTTGACCGTGAACTTGATAAACAACGTCAAGCCCAAGTGAAACAAGAAAAGCAAGCGCTTATTCAAAAAGTTCTTGCAGCGGGCGATGCCGCGAAGCAAGGCGAACAAGACGCGTATAAAAAAGAGCAACCCGAGTGGCACTGCGAAACTCAGCATGACTTTTGGCTCGATCATTTCGCTGCCAAGTCGCATAGCCATGGAGGACATTAATCATGAAATTACTTAATAAAGCACTGACCGCGGCTTTGCTTAGCGCATGCGCAGTGACGCAATCGGTAGCGCACGACGAGGTGCCAGGCAAGAAACAAGTACAGCCCATCGTGTTGCAGAACGGTACTTTACACACGGTGACTAAAGGCGTTTTAAGTCAAACCGACTTATTGTTTGCTGATGGTAAGATCGTCGCAATAGGTCAAGATCTGGCGGTACCCGCCGACGCGCAAGCAATCGATATCAGTGGGCAACATGTGTATCCGGGTGTAATTGCCATGGACACGACGTTAGGTTTGAACGAGATCGAGGCGGTGAGGGCCACTCGTGATGCTGATGAAGTCGGTGATGTAACACCGGAAGTGGCGGGGCACATTGCCTTTAACGCTGACTCCGAAGTGATCCCGACGGTTCGCTACAATGGAGTGGCGTATGCGCAAGTGGTGCCAGAAGGCGGTATGGTGAGTGGGCAATCATCTCTCATGCAGCTCGATGGTTGGAACTGGCAAGATGCGTTAGTCGCGGCAGAAGAGGGCGTACACATTAATTGGCCACGTACTTATGTGGTAGATACATGGTGGGAGCGCCGCTCAGCAGAAGAGCAACGTAAAGCCAATGCTGAAGCCTTGCAAAAGCTTAAGCAAGTATTTGCTGACGCTAAAGCCTATTATGATGCCAAACGTGCAGGTCGCGATATTCCCGAGGACCAGCGTTGGGAAGCGATGATTGGCTTGTTTGACGACAGCAAGCGTTTATATGTGCATGCACAAGATAAGCGTCAGCTTGAGCAAGCTATTGAAGTCAGCCAAAGCTATGGTTTTGATCTCGTCCTAGTGGGGGCTTACGATGCGTGGCGCATCGCGGACAAACTGGCTGAATTGCAAATCCCGGTTGTTTTCGGCTCACCGTTTGGTTTGCCGATGCGTGAAGATGATGGCTACGACCAAGCATTTTCTACCCCCGCTCGTCTTGCCGAAGCTGGGGTGAACTTTGCGATTGCGTATCCAGGTTACTGGGATGTTCGTAATTTACCGTTTGCGGCCGGTAATGCGGTTGCCTATGGCTTAGATGCACAGCAAGCGCTTAAGGCGATTACACTTAAGCCTGCTGAGTTTATGGGCGTTGCCGATAAGCTGGGTTCACTTGAAGAAGGTAAGCAGGCGTCGATTGTTGTTTCAAAAGGGGATTTACTTGATCCGATGGGACAATCGTTGACGCACATGTTTATCAATGGCCGTGCGGTGAGCTTAGAAAGTCGTCACACTGAACTGTATAACAAGTATAAGCAAAAGCCGGCTCGTAGCGAATAATCCTTGAATATTATTCGATATAAAAAGCCACTTTCCGAAGTGGCTTTTTTATTGATCTAATAAATTGATTAACAGCTTTTTAAGCGTTGCGGGTTCAAAGGGTTTATCTGTTAGCGCATCGACACCGCTTTGCTTGATATTGGTTACTTGCAGCTCGTTAGCTTGCGCAGTCACCATCAGTATAGGGGTGTGTGCATGAGACGGGTCTTGGCGAACGTGTTGAGCAAATTCGCTTCCACTCATTTCGGGCATATTAAAATCGGTAACTATTAAATCAAACGACTGTTGATTGAGAATTTCAATAGCAGTGACGCCGTTGTTTGATTCTACAATATGTTCAACGCCCATATTTTCAAAAACACGGCGTAACGCGTGTAGAGAAGTCATGCTGTCATCGACAAGTAAAACACGAAGGTCTTCTACGTCAAATAAATTGAGCTCAACGGATTCTGGTTCTATTAAATCAACAGTAGCGCGAATTGCGCGTTGCAGTTGTTGGCTGCTAAATGGTTTAGGTAAAATAGCAACGATACCTGCTTGCTTGAATTGCTCTAACTGATCGGGGCGGTGTTCACTTGAAACCAACATGAAATGAACCGTATCTTCTAAGTTCGATGCGTGAATAAAATCAATTAGCTGATGTGCTGTACCATCTTCAAAGTACATGGCACTGGTGACAATATCAGGCTGCCATTCACGAATTAACGTTTTTGCTTCTGCGATGGTTGACGCCCCTCGAGTTTCCGTTAATTGAGCTTGCATTAAGTGCTGACCGATAACT
>NZ_LSBQ01000024.1:0-37415 GCF_001577655.1 Idiomarina sp. T82-3
GAGCGGTTTCATAATCCAAGAATGCGACGTAGAGTAGCGAATCAAGACAGGAAGTTTACAAACGTTTTAAACCGTCCGTAGAAACGGGGTAGAACCCTAATGAGTACTCTAAAAAAGCGTATGAGACGAGACTATCAAATGACAGATTACTGTATTACCAACAGGAGCTACTACAGTCCTTACCAAGCAACAAAGGGAAGTAAGTAGCTTTAGTTATGGGGTGGTGAAAATTATTAGAATTCATTTACTACGTATTTGTACAGCTTAAAGATAATGACCCTCGCGACGCCTCCTCAATATGCTCAGACCACCACTCCATCATTTCCCTGCGCTGCTTCATATAAGTAGCGCGGTTATATGCCGCACGAATTTTGTCTTTGTCCTTATGCGCCAGCGCAACTTCAATAACGTCTTTGTCAAAACCTTGCTCGTTAAGTGTGGTGCTAGCGAGAGCTCTAAGACCATGGGCAACTAGACGGCCTTCGAAGCCCATGCGCTTGAGCGCCATGTTAGCGGTTTCTTTATTGGCATGCTTAAGGGGGGCTCTATCAGAGGGGAATATGAACTCTCTGTGACCGCTCAGTGGTTTTATGAACTCTAATAATGCTAATGACTGCTTAGTCAATGGCACTTCGTGAGGTCGTTCCATTTTCATCTTCTCAGCAGGAATCGTCCATATAGCTTTATCGAAATCGACTTCCTCCCAGCGGGCTTGCACTGCTTCACCGGGGCGGACCATGGTGTGTAGTTGCCATTCAATCAAGCACCGAGTCACGTACTTGATGTTAGCAAAGTTTAAAGCCCGCATAAGCTCCGGTAATTCATCAGGAGCCAGTGTTGGCATATTCTTAACCCTTGATGAGGGAATCATCTGATTAATGCCTGTCAGTGGGTTATGGCGGACGATACCAACATTGACTGCAAACGACATGACGTTATTCATGCGACGAGCAACTTTACGCGCCATTTCAAAGCTATTTCGCTTGGTGAGGGCTTGAATCACTTCTATTGCTTTAGGGGCGGTTAACTGCTCGATAGGAATTGAGCCAACGCGCGGGAATACATCATTTTCAAGTGAGCGCCAGATTTTGTTAGCAGTGTCAGGTTTAACCTTTGTTCGGTGTACTTCTATCCAACGTTCAGCAACCGCTTTGAACGTATTGCTAGCGGCAGCCCGTTTTTTTTCAACTTGTTGGTCACGGTGAGCTATGGGATCAATATCCTTGGCTAGTAACTCCCGATTATAATGGCGCTTTTCTCTTGCTAATTTTAGTGATAACTCTGGGTAGTTACCTAATGTCAGGTTTTTGCGACGCTGAGTAAAAGGCTCTGAATAGTTAAAGATCCAAACTTTTTTACCCGAGGGTTTGATTCTCAAGAACAGCCCTTGCCCGTCAGACAGGTTATATTCTCTATCTTTTTTTTCTGCCGCATCGATTTTCTTAGGAGTAAGCGGCTGGGGGATCTTAGGCATTTTTGTAACACACCTTATGTACATTTCATTCCGTGTTACATAACAGTGTACAAAAAGTTGTGGATAGTGCGAAACTACAATGGACTGTAAAAGACTCCAACCCCGTCCAAGTACTTGATTAATAAAGGCTTAAAGTACAAGTATGGACGGCATTGGAAGGGATGGTGGTGCCCGGAGGCGGAATCGAACCACCGACACGAGGATTTTCAATCCTCTGCTCTACCGACTGAGCTATCCGGGCGACGAGGCGTATTAAACGTTTTTTTCGTCTTCGAGTCAACCGCTTTTCTTAGGTTTTTTACCGTTTGGTCAGTAAATCACCATTTTGCGGTTAATCTACACGCAAATAGGTGCTGCCCGCCAAACATTTCTCGTAAAAGTTAGTCCACCGTACGCCCTCACGTGGCTGCAGATGACCTTTACGTACTTGGCGATCAATGTGCTTTTTAACCGTTTTAGCCATATATTCGGTGTTGTATTGCATCGTTGTCAGCACTTTTTCGGCTGATGTACCCGGTACAACTTCCTCAATATAGAAATCGCCCGGCTCATCGTCGTGGCAATAAACGTGCACTTCGGTTAAACGACCAAACAAGTTATGCATGTCACCCATAACATCCTGATAAGCGCCGGTTAAGAATAAGCCTACATGGTAGTTCTCATTCTTCTTCAACTTATGCATCGGGATGTTTTCACGAATTTCTGTGCCTTCAATGTACTTACTCAGCTTGCCGTCACTGTCGCAGGTAATATCAGCAATAGAGCAACGCACTTCGGGTTTTTCGTCAAGGCGCGAGATAGGCACAATCGGCAGTACTTGACCAATCGCCCAGGTGTCCGCAGCTGACTGGAAAATCGAGAAGTTACACAGGTACTGACTCGCCAGCATGTCTTCAAGCTCATCCAGCTCTTGAATAAAAGCACTTTCTTCATCAAGGCCGGTGTGGATATCGGCGAGAATACGCCAATACATGGTATCTAGCTTAGCCATCTCTTTCAGCGAGAGGATACCGAGCTTAAATGCCTCGTATGCGCTTTGTTTGTAACCTGCCGCGTCGTTATAGCGCTCTTGAGGGTGATACTGTGCACCGTTAATAAACAGGTCACGCATGTTCTTGACCAGAATATGTTCGTCTTCGGTAGCACTTAAATCAAAGTCAGTGCCTGAAGGGTTTACTTCGCCGACAATGTTCGAGACAACACAGCTGTGGTGGGCAGTCATGGCGCGGCCGCTCTCACTCACGATGTTAGGGTGAGGGACGTTCTCGAGGTCACAGACCTGTTTAATGCCCCATACCACGTCAGCAACATATTCCTCGGTTGAGTAGTTACGCGATGAATCGGTGGTAGAACTGGTGCCGTCGTAATCGATACCTAAGCCGCCACCGATGTCTAAGTACTCAAGTTCAACGCCTTCTTGCACCAGTTTGGCGTACAAACGCGCCCCCTCAGATACCGCTTCTTTAATTTTGCGAATATCCGAGAGCTGACTACCGATATGAAAGTGCAATAACTTCGCACAATGCAGCATGTCTTCTTCGCGCAAACGCTCAATGGCATTGAGAATTTCGGCAATACTCAGACCAAACTTAGCTCGATCGCCGCTTGAGCCCGCCCATTTACCTGAGCTACGTACCATCATTTTTGAGCGTAAGCCAATCATTGGCTCAACACCGAGCTGCTTCGCAAGCGGGATCAGCATTTCGAGTTCACTGAATTTCTCGACCACGATGATCATTTTGCGCTTGAGTTGGCGTCCAAGCAGCGCCAAGGTCAAGTAGTCTTTATCTTTATAGCCATTTAATACCGTCAGCGCTTCAGGGTTGTCATTATATGCCATGACCGCCATGAGTTCTGGCTTTGAACCCGCTTCTAAACCGTAGTTATAGGGTTCGCCGGCATCCATGATCTCTTCGACCACTTCACGCATCTGGTTCACTTTAATGGGAAATACACCGCAGTACTGACCTTTGTATTCGGCTTCCTCAATACATTTGTTGAACGTCTCGTTAATGATCTCAACTTGTGAGCGCAAGATGTCATGAAAGCGGATAACTGCGGGCAGCTCGATACCTTCGGCAATAATTTCATCCACGACTTCGCGCATGTCGATGGTAATGTCGGGTAAACGGTGGTTAGGCGCGATTTTGATATTACCGTTCTCACCAATGGAGAAATATCCCGCACCCCAACGATTCACGCCGTAAAGTTCTTCAGCTTGGTCGATAGTCCAATCTGCCATCGGCTTATGCTCCTGCTTGCTCTAGTGTTAACAATACTTCGCGGACGATTTTTGCCGCGAATACATCTGAGTTGCCTGTTGGGTCGATTTTGGGAGATAACTCAACAATATCTGCGCCAATGAAATTTTTCTCACGCAGGATCTTCATCAAACTGACGAATGAATGAAAGTCCTCGCCGCCCGGCTCTGGTGTACCTGTACCGGGCATAAATGCGGGGTCGAAGTAGTCGAGATCCAGCGTAAGGTAGATAGGGCGGTCGCCGGCGATCTCCTGCACCGATGTCAAAAAGTCCTGCCGCGATTTACGGATAGTGCCCTGTTGATTCATCCAGGTATATTCATCACGAGTGCCTGAACGAATACCATACTGAATAAGCTGATGCTCTGGGCCGAAGTGATCGACCACGCGGCGAATTATCGACGCGTGTGAAAAATGATAACCCAAGAAACCATCACGCAAATCTGCGTGTGCATCAAGGTGTAACAACACCATATTGGGGTATTGTTTGAGATGCTTAACGATAGGCGCGTACGAAATCGAATGCTCACCCCCTAAGGTAATGAGCTTGGTTTGGGTCGCGGCTAAATCCAACGGTTCAAAAATCTGGTTAAAGTCATTATTGGCGTGATGCCATTGTGCCTCAACGTCGTCGTCAAAACCCAAACGTAAGTTGCCTAGGTCAAAAAACTCGTAATCTTCCAGATCGGCATCCAAGTAGGGAGAATACGATTCGATATCTTCGGATACCGAACGAAGGCCATCCGGACCCTCTTTGGTCCCTTTACGAAAACACGCGGTGCCATCAAAGCCGAAGCCAATGATGTGAATACTGCCAGGATGGATCGAAAATGAACGCTCGGCGCCAAAAAAGGGGCGCACAGGATCATTGGTCGCCACTGGAAGTGAAATTTCTGACATGGGCACAATACCTTACTTTACGCTTTGTCGACCGTGGCTTTATGACGATCTTTTTTGATCGGGTTAAAACACTTGGTCTGTATATCTATCAATTCTTGGCTCAGCACTTTGCGCTTGACCCAAGTGTCTTCGAGCGGTGTAGTAACCAGCTCGTTCTTCTCAATGCCGGCCATAACACCGGTAATGCCTTCTTGTACCAGTTGTACGGCATAAACACCTAAACGGGTTGCCAAGATACGATCCATGGCCGTTGGGCGTCCACCACGTTGTACGTGACCGAGCAAACAAGGACGACATGGAAAGTTGAGTCGATCCTCGAGTTGCTCGGCTAAGCGCACCGCGCCGCCAGGCCATTGGTTTTCGCATAGCACCATTACGTAACTGGAGTCACCACGCACTCGATTCACACCTTCGACGTGCTTAACCAATGCATCAATAGTGAGTGGTTTATCCTTTTGCAGCTCGGGCAAAATCATACGCTCTGCGCCGCTTGCCATGGCACTGCTAATCGCAATGTAGCCCGCGTTGCGACCCATGACTTCAACAATGAACACGCGGTCCATGGCTTCTGCGGTATCACGGATTTTATCGAGCGCGTCCATCGCGGTTTCTACCGCGGTATCGTAGCCAATCGTGTTATCGGTTCCGTAGAGGTCGTTATCGATGGTGCCGGGGATGCCAATAATAGGACCTTGCCAAAATTTAGCAAGATGATTTGCGCCTCTAAATGAACCGTCGCCACCAATGACAATAAATGCATCTACATTCTGCGCATCCAAGTTGCGTGCTGCCTCTATTCCGCCCTCATCGGTTTTAAAGCGTTCGCTACGCGCGCTTTTAATAATGGTGCCGGAATATTGCAATATATGTTCAACTTCATCGCGACCGAGTTTCATATAGTCATTGTTTAGCAAGCCTTCATATCCATGACGAAAACCCACAACGTCTATTCCATCATGCTCGGCAGCTAATACCACTGCACGTAGTGCTGCATTCATACCGGGGGCGTCGCCACCGCTGGTAATTACGGCTATGCGTTCAATTAATCGACTAGATGACACCTGTTCTACTCCTTGCTATGGTCATTGGTGTAAGCTTACCGTTAGTAGTGTCGCTGACCAAGAGGAAATTTGATGAGCGAGCGTGATTGTCTGTTTGATTACAACGAATTGTTAGCGTGGGCCGACGAATGTCTGCAAGCGGTTGGTGCGTCTGGCGAAGTAGCTCGCCATGTTGCCTACTATCTATTAGAGGGCGACTTGTTGGGCTATAGTACCCATGGTCTAATTCGGCTGCTGAATAATTGTCAGTGGTTGGAGCGTGGTGAGAGTCAGCCCAAAGGGCAACCTCAGGTACTGCAACAGCGTGCCGCTGTCGCCAATTGGGATGCGCAACGTTTACCGGGTCCTTATGTGATGCCAATGGCCATTAACGAAGCCATTCAAATGGCGAAACAAGCGGGCACTGGCACCATCACAGTTCGTCGTAGCCAACATATCGCGTCTTTGGCTGCCTATTTAAGCTTAGCAACAGAGCAGGGCATGATGGTCAGTTTAATGTGCTCGACCCCAGGCCAGCGCGCCGTCGCTCCGTTTGGCGCTAAACAAGCGGTGTATTCGCCTAATCCGTTCGCTGTCGGTGTGCCGAGCTCTGGCGACCCTATTTTATTGGACATCAGTTTATCCATGACGGCCGCGGGCAAGGTACGTCAGGCAAAAGCCAATCAGCAGAAATTGCCTTATAACGCATTGGTCACGGCTCAGGGCGAATGGACCGATGACCCTGAGACGTTTTTCTCAGAACCGGGTAGTGCGATTGGTCCATTGGGTGGTGAGCGATTGGGCTATAAAGGTTATGGCTTAACGCTATTTAGTGAACTGTGGACGATGGCGCTGGCGCAGTATGGTCGGAATCAAGGCAAAGATGAGGGCGATGCCAACTGTGTTTGGGTTCAAGTTATTGACCCTTCGGCGTTTGGCGAGCAAAAAGCATTTATTACTCAGGTGGACGAGTTAATTCGAGACACCTTGGCGGCAAAACCGATTGCTGCGGACAACCCCGTGCGCATTCCCGGTCACCAAGCGCTGGCGCGCAAGCGCCAACAGCTTGAGAAGGGTGTACGTTATGCGCCCGCTACACTCAAAGTATTGCGTAAGTGCGCTGAGTTTTGTCAGCAGCCGTTACCGACAGCACTGAATTAAGGTTGTAATCGCTGCACGCTCCAATTATCTGCGCTTTCTAAGCGGTAGATAAACCGGTCGTGTAAGCGATGCTCACCACCTTGCCAAAATTCAACTTCACTCGGCACGATGCGGTAACCGCCCCAGTGTTGTGGACGCGGTACTTGCTTGCCTTGATATTGCTCAAGCTGCTCTTGGTAGTAACGTACAAGCTCATCGCGACTGCCAATCGGCTGACTTTGATTAGAAATCAGTGCGGCTACTTGGCTTTCGAACGGGCGTGAATAAAAGTATTCGTCGTTTTCCTGTTCGCTTAAAGGCTCAGCATTCCCACGAAAGTGCACTTGGCGCTCAAGTGCAAGCCAGGCAAAGTGACAAGATACCTTGGGATTGAGTGCGATATCCTTACCTTTATGACTTTGCTTATTGGTAAAGAAGCGTAGCCCCGACTCGTCAAAGCCTTTGAGCAACACGATACGTTGACTCGGATGGCTGTTGCTATCCACCGTGGCGACGGTCATTGCCGTTGGATCGCTGTTGAGACCACACTCAACGGCATTGTTTAGCCAACTCTCAAACAGCTGAAACGGTGTGTTGGGCACATCAGACTCAGTTAAATGGCCAATGTTGTAATCTCGACGAATGGATTGAAGATCCATAATACCCTCGTGTTTAGATGATATCCGAATAACGTTGTCTTATCTTTTCCATCGCATCAATATGATCGATCATGATGCCAACCAGTTCGGGGTCAAAGAATTCGCCGGAGTGCAGCGTCAAATAATCGATTGCGGCGCCCGTATCCTGCGCATCGCGATATGAGCGTTGAGTGCGCAATGCGTCATACTGACTGGTGATGGATAGAATTCGCGCATTGATATCAATCGCTTTCGCTTTTTTGCGACTGGGGAAACCCAGTCCATCCCAACGCTCATGAATATCTTGCGCGATACGTGCTGCGATTTGTGCAATTTCGGTATCGGTCTGGCTTAGATAGTCATGACCTTTGATCACATTACTCATGATTTCTTCGTAATCGTGAATCGATAGGGCATCGGCACTTTGAGCCAATTCCATTTGCACGGAGACTTTACCGATATCGTACACTGACGCCGCTTGCTTCAGCTTTTCTGCGTCTTCGCTGGTAGCGCCGGTGGCAATCAATAGTTGCCCAGCCATTTCCGCTGAGCGCTTCACATGATGACTAATATTATCAACTGACCGTTTTTCGATAGCCTCGCCTACGGAGTATAGCAACTCACGTTGAGCTTCTCGCTCGGTCTCTCTCAAGTTAAGGTTATCGATTGCAATAGAGCTATTATTCACAAACAGCCCCAGTAAGTTTTGATCAAGGTCAGACAAATCTCGAACATCTTTGATGACGAGTAGATATTGCCGACCGCCCGTCGTTTTATAGAGCCCATAGTAATCGTTATTGTGAATTCTAAATACCACCGAGCGCTGAAGGTTTTGCAGCTCGGTCACTAACGACCAGTCGATATCTTGTGTGACCGCCTGACCAACGGCTTGGGCATAGTCGCCGGTGCCTCCGATAATTTCAAACTCTTGATTGTCACGGGTCTTAGCGGTAAGACCATGGGTGCGACAATACATGGCGTCATCAGAGTGAGTAATCAGTGCGACCAGTTGTTCTAAGATACCCTGACACAAGGCATGCATAGATTGCGCGCTGAAGACTTCAGCTGACGCATTGATAACCTTTTCTAGACCGCGCTTATTACGTTCAATGGCATTAAGATCACGGTATGCGCGCAGACAGGAATACATTAAAGTGACGAGCTTGCGATAGGTCAGCTCGGTTTTTTCTTTGTAATCGTCTATGTCGTAGCGAGCAATGACATCTTCTTCGGGCGCTTGCCCCGGTTGTCCAGTGCGCAATACGATACGAATCAGTCGATTCTGTAACTCTTGGCGGATCCAGCGTGCGACATCAAGTCCCGCATGGTCTGTTTCCATGACGACATCCAATAGCGTCATCGCGATGGCTGTATTATTGGATAAAAACTGTTTGGCTTCCTCGCCAGAATAAACTGAGTGAAACTTTAATGGACGCCCGTCGAGTTTAAAGTCGGCCAGCGCCATTTTGGTAATAGTGTGAATTTCCTCGTCATCGTCGACGATAAGGATTTCATAAGGAGGTGCCGTGTTGAGCACCTCCTCTTCAGGTTCGTCCTCGGAGAATAAAAAGTCATCATTCATTTGAATATACCTGCTCACCTGCGACAAAGGTTTGCTCGACGTCTACTCGCCAAATGTCTTTTGCATCAATCGCAAAAGGGTCTCGGTCGAGTACGATAAAATCAGCCCACTTGCCGGGTTCAATTGAGCCTAGCGTGCTTTCTTGCCAACCTGCATACGCCGCGTCAATCGTAAAGGCTCGCAATGCTTGCTCGAGCGACATTGACTCTTCGGCATGCCAGCCACCTGCAGGCATGTTCTGGCGATCTTGGCGGGTTACGGCTGCATGTAAGCCATAAAATGGGTTCGCAAGCTCAACGGGGAAGTCGGAGCCTGCGGCAATAATCGTACCTTGCTCGAGTAAGGTATGCCAGGCATACGCTCCCTTCATACGTGCTTTACCTAAGCGATCTTCAGCCATGTTTTTGTCGCTTGTTGCGTGCGTGGGCTGCATCGAGGCGATGATATTCAAATCCTTAAAGCGCTGTAGGTCGTCTACATTGACGATTTGTGCGTGCTCAATGCGGTTACGTAAATTACGGCCGCCAAGCGTCTGATAAAACTCAGCGAAAGCGTCGAGTGCAATGCGGTTGGCGCGGTCACCAATGGCATGTGTGTTTATTTGAAAGCCAAACGGAATGATTAATTGATATAACTTCCGTATATTTTCAACCGACGTTACGAGTAGACCATGGTTGTCGTGGTCGTCACTGTATGGCTTAAGTAATGCCGCGCCGCGACTTCCTAGTGCACCGTCAGCGTATATTTTGACGCTACGAATAAAGAGTTTGTCGTCATCGGTGCGGTAAGGGCCTTCAGCTAATAATTGAGGCAGCTGTGGTTCGGTCGCTGCAATCATTGGATAAACGCGCATTGGCATTTCCCCCTGATGTTGCATACCTTTATAGATTGATAGGTCAACCGCAGGTACGCCGGCATCATGCACGGAGGTTATGCCGAGCGATAGCAAATGGTTGAATGCCAGCTGAAAAGCTTGCTTTTTCTCACTCGCCGTTGGCTCTGGGATAAGCGGCTCAACTAAGTTGACGGCATTATCGATGAGTACGCCCGTTGGGTTACCTTGAGCGTCTTTGATGATTTGACCGCCATCCGGTGAGACTGTCTCACTGGTAATACCGGCGACTTCGAGTGCTTTTGAGTTGAGCCATGCCGCATGACCATCAACACGGGTCAAATATACGGGGCGATCAGCGACGAACTCATCAAGCTGTTCTGCGGTTGGAAAACGCTTACTGGGCCAGTTTTCTTGGTTCCAGCCACGTCCTTTTATCCATTGAAGGTCGCGATGCTGCTGCGCATAGTCGTTGACTGCATTAACGGCGTCGGATGCTGACTCGCTTGTACGGAGGTCGACTTGCAGTAAGCTTAGACCCAAGCCTAATACGTGACCGTGAGCATCAATCAAACCAGGGAATACTGTTTTACCTTGTAAGTCGATACGTGTGAAATCGGGAAATTGTTGCGCAAGCTCGGCATCGCCCATCGCGATAAACTTACCATTACGCACCGCGAAAGCACTGAACTGTTCAAGTTGTGCATCTTGTCCAGCAGGGCTTGTTAGCGTATATCCATTAACATTTGTATAAACTGTCTGTGCATTAATTGAGGTAGTAAACAGCGCACTAAGTACTAACGAACTGGTCAAAATTAAACGGCGAAATGGCTTCATAAAAAATCCCTATAAATGAGCAATAGAGTTACTATACAAGGTTTTCACGTTAATACACAAAGGACAAACATCTTAACGATGTTGATTTTATTAACAAAAATTTTCGTGATAGATATAAATTTCCTTAAGAACTTGCTCTGAGCTTGAATTCGGGTATGCTAAAAGTTAAATAGATAAGGATTTTCAACGAGAGAAACTAGATGAAGATATTAATTATTGATCCTTCGTTCTTCATGCGTTCAGGACTCATACAATTGTTGACGAACTATGCAACGCAGCCAGCAATTTATGAGGCTGATTCGTTCACGGTTGCAGAAAACTACCTAAAAGCGGATGAATTTAATATTATCTTTGTTGAGATGGAATTACCTGATGAGGAAATTCGTCCTGCTTTGCAGCGTTTGAAGCGTTTGGCACCTTCAGCGCATTTAGTGCTGTTTACTAAAGCTAAAGCGGTTGGCGATGTGCGCCAAGTTATGGCCGCGGGAGTACGGAGTTATTTACCTAAAGATGCCTCAGCGGAGCAAGCCAAAATGGCGATTCGGGGCCTGCTCAACGGTGACCGTTACTTACCGGATGACCCGAACCTTAATGAACCTCGTAATAAAAGCAGTGGCGCTGAAAGCTTCCTTTCGCCACGTCAGCTTGAAATCATGCAGTTATTGGCGCAAGGTTTATCTAACAAGGAGATTGCTAATATATTAGGCATTACTGAGGGTACTATCCGTGTTCACCTCTCAGCAATCTTCAAAGCGATCAAGGTGTCTAATCGCACTGAAGCCACCTTGTGGTATTTACTCAGACAGAAGAAACTTGTTGATTAATTGCCTATGTCTCTGAACGATTTAGCTAAACAGCTCGAGTCGTATCGTCACGCCCCTACTGAAAAATGGGATCCGCCATACTGTGGCGAGATTCCGATGCTTATTGATGAACATGGTCAGTGGTTATACCAAGGTTCGCCTATTACTCGCACTGCACTGGTGAAATTATTTGCATCAGTGTTGGTGTGTGAGTCGGGCGAATATTTTCTTGTAACGCCTGCTGAAAAAGTGAAAATCGCGGTTGCAGATGCGCCGTTTATGATCGTCGATTGGAAATTCCACGATTATGAAGGTGAGACAGTAATTCAAGTTGTAACCAATATTGATGAGCGATATATTTTGAACGAGCAACTGTTAAGTTTTGTTAAGGATGGAGTGCCGTACTTTGAACTCCCGACAGGTTTAACAGCAAAAGTTCATCGCAATGTATTTTATCAGTGGGTAGAAATTGCACAGCAACGCGAACTACCCGATGTAACAGAATTATTTCTTCATAGTGCCGGTCAAGACTTTGTAATCGGTCGGTTGGCAAACTAAAGGGTTAGCGCGTGGTAAACTCCTCTACGATGGATTCTCGAGTTATTTATGTACTCGAGTCGAATACGGAGCGTAAAAAGCAGTTACAGACAGTGCTCGACTTTATGGGCGAGCTCGTAGAGTGCCAAACCCAGTGGCTGGGGGATGAGCAATTAGACAATGCTTTATGCATCATCGCAGGCGACTGCGTTGATGATCTTGAAGCTTTGGCTTCTGACTATCCCAATGTTCCTTTTATTAGTGCAACTGAGCGTCATGCGAATGCGGTTCGACGTGCGAATGTCGTCGGTGAAATATCGCAAGCACTGACCTACGATGAACTGTCGCATTTGATTCGCTACTGTCAAGCATACCATCGCCACCTTCCAAGCCAGCGAGGCTACCACGGTAAGAATACCGATCCTTTAGAAAGGAAATTGGTCGGCCAAAGCCACGATATCCGAGAAATTCGTAAGCTCATTCAACAGGTCGCAGGAAGTGAGGCGAATGTTCTAGTATTAGGTGAGTCGGGTACGGGTAAAGAGGTTGTCGCTCGTGGGATTCACCAGCTTTCGCGTCGTGCTAAAGGACCTTTTGTTCCCGTGAACTGTGGAGCCATTCCCCCCGATTTACTCGAAAGTGAGTTGTTTGGTCACGAAAAAGGCGCCTTTACTGGAGCTATTGGTGTGCGTAAAGGGCGTTTCGAGCTGGCACAGGGCGGTACGTTATTCCTAGATGAAATCGGTGATATGCCGCTACCAATGCAGGTCAAATTGCTACGCGTATTACAGGAGCGCGTATTTGAACGCATTGGTAGCAGTAAGAGTATTTCGGCCGATGTACGGGTTGTTGCTGCTACTCATCGCCAGCTTGAGACTATGATTGCCGATGGGCGATTCCGTGAGGATCTTTACTATCGCTTGAATGTCTTCCCTATTGAAATGCCGGCATTGCGAGAACGTGCAGAAGATGTGCCGCTCTTACTTCGTGAGATTGCCGAGCGGTTTAAGGAAGAACGTGGTATTAGTGTGCGTTTGACCGAACGTGCACTACAGTCGCTGGAAGCGCACCCATGGCCTGGCAATGTGCGCGAATTAGCGAACTTAATTGAGCGACTGTCAATTACACACCCCAATCAATGGGTCGACGTAAACGATCTACCGCATAAATATCGGCATATCGACGCTGAGGATTTAACACCTGAGTATCCGGAAGAATTGTTGGAGCGAGATGCGCTTAATGCGATTTTCTCGGAGCAAGACGAAGAAGGAGATGATGAGTCAAGCGAGCTCCCCAGTTTGGACGTAACTGGGGCGGCAGAAATCCCTGAGTCGGGCTTAAACCTTAAGGATATGCTAGCTGAAATTGAAGTAGAAATGATAAAACAAGCGCTTGACCGTGCTGATGGGGTTGTCGCAAAGGCCGCAGACCTACTCAGTATGCGGCGCACTACGTTAGTCGAAAAAATGAAAAAATATGACATCACGAAAGTATGATGTTGATATTTTGACGCTTCTAACATGTTGAATTAAAAAGAAAATAATAGGCATGCCTTTTGCATTATTAGTGTAAGGAATTTTTCAGGATGCACTAATTTATGCAATCGAACTACGCTCTCATTGATGCGATGCCTAACGCGGTCATTTTAGTCAATGGTCAAGGTATCGTTGATTACTGTAATCCAAGCAGTATTCAGCTCATCGGGACCGATTTAAACGGTGAGCTATGGCGCGATTGTGTCGCGCGCACCTTTACTCCCAAAGCCGATGACTGGCACGAGGTTTCGTTGCATAATGGGCGGCGAGTCCGTGTCGATATTTCGAGTCTACCAGAGCAACCAGGGCAGCTTGTGGTGCTTACCGATCTTACTGAGACGCGTGACTTACAAGCCCAGCTCGCGCACTTACAACGCCTGTCTTCCATGGGGCGCATGGTCGCTTCCCTTGCACATCAAATACGTACGCCTTTGGCGACAGCGCTTCTTTATTCAGAGCATTTATCTTCAAATAACCTAACCGAGGATCAGCGTTGTCAGTTTAGTCGCAAGCTAAAAACACGCCTACATGACCTAGAGCACCACGTTAACGATATGCTGCTATTCGCTAAAAGCGGTCAACAAAGCACGCTAGCTGACGTTGATGCAGATGACTTGGTGAATCATATCAAGCAAAGTGTCGAAGCATACGCAGCGCAACGTAGGGTAGCCATTCGATGGCAAGATGATGATGAGGGTACGGCTCTGCGTATTAACCAAACTGCCGTAGCAGGAGCGATTCAAAATTTGATCACTAACGCGATTGACGCCAGTCAACAAGGGCAGTCAGTCGTTGTCGAAACCGAGTCGAGCGAAGGTTTTTGGAGTTGCTCTGTTCGTGATACTGGCGTTGGTATCGACGAGGCGATGAAACAACGTTTATTTACGCCATTTGCCACCAACAAAACCCACGGCACAGGATTGGGATTGGCAGTCGTTGACATGGTCACGAAAGCGCATAATGGCCGTATCGAGTGGCAGTCGGAAAAGGGTTGTGGAAGCGAATTCAGGATAGTGCTCCCCATCGTTCAACACGCGAATCTGGAGGTGCGTTATGGTTAGTCCAATTATTCTGATTGTTGAGGATGACGCCGCGTTACGAGAGGCTATTACAGACACGCTTGAATTGGCGCACTACCAATGTTTGCATGCCGATAACGGTGAATCAGCATTATTGCAGCTTAAGAAGCATCGCATTGACTTGGTCGTCAGCGACGTACAAATGCCAGGTATGAACGGTTTGCAATTACTCAGAAATATTAAACATTTGAAGATCGATGTACCCGTTGTGATGATGACTGCGTATGCAAAAGTTGACGATGCTGTTGTAGCGATGCGCGAGGGAGCTGTCGACTACCTCAGTAAACCGTTTTCGATAGACGAACTGACCCAACTTGTGCAACGTCATGCACCCATCGAGCCAGCAGCAGGACATGGTGTGGTAGCAAAGGATAGCGCGAGTTTGGCGCTATTAGAGTTAGCTAAAAAAGTGGCTCGAACGGAGGCTACGGTGTTGATCACCGGTCCGAGTGGAACGGGCAAAGAAGTATTGGCGCGTTATATCCACCAACAATCCAAACGAGATAAGGAACCCTTCGTTGCGGTTAATTGTGCAGCGATCCCCGAAACGATGCTGGAATCACTTTTGTTCGGCTATGAAAAAGGTGCATTTACCGGCGCGACTCAGTCTTCACCCGGTAAGTTTGAACTGGCACAAGGCGGCACATTGTTGCTTGACGAAGTGACCGAAATGGATATCGCCTTGCAAGCAAAATTGTTACGTGTGATTCAAGAGCGTCAGGTTGAACGGTTAGGCGCACGCCAAGCGATTCGCCTTGATGTTCGCATCATAGCGACCTCTAATCGGGATATTAAAGCCGCTGTGGCGGAAGGGATCTTCCGCGAAGATCTCATGTATCGACTCAACGTGTTCCCCTTAAGCTGGCTGCCTCTCGCGGAGCGAATTGGGGATATCGGACCGTTAGCTGAAGCGTTAATTGCGCGGCATCGTCAGCGTTTAGGTATTCGAGAAGCGGTGACTTTGTCGGACGAGGCGCTTCAACACCTAAAGCAATATGCATGGCCGGGGAATGTCAGAGAACTTGAAAATGTTGTTCAACGAGCCTTAGTTCTCCAACAAGGTGGCAAAATACGACCCAGTGATTTGATGCTAGACGATGCGTTGATGGACCATGTCCTGCCCGAGCAAGTTTCTCAGGATAGTCAGGTACTTGCTTCACAACCTGAGCATGAAAATCTCGACAATGAACCTGCCGAGGAACTGGGCGAATCATTGTTCATGCAAGAGTATCGAATTATCAAGCAAGCGTTGGCGCGCCATCATGGCAAGCGTAAACCGGTTGCTGAAGAACTAGGAATATCGCCCCGAACACTGCGCTATAAACTTGCAAAGATTAGAGATAACGGACTGAGTGTCTAATTAACCCACCTTATAAAGCAGAGTTGGCATTCTACTTGCATCGTCATAGGCAACACGTTAAGTCGTAAGTTTTTTGACGGAGAAAGAAATGAAAGTAGATGCCAACGCAGCCTATCAACAATGGCGCGAGCTCACAACGCAATCTGCCAACCTCGACAAGCCGCAGAACGATAATGCGCTGAAAGTCGAAAATTCAGCAAACGCTGATTTTTCAAACTTGTTAAAAATGGCCGTAGATAACGTCAACGAGCTACAACAGACTTCGGGTGATTTAAAAACGCGCATGGAACTGGGCGATCCCAATGTCACGCTCGAACAAACCATGATCGCGAGTCAAAAAGCGAGTATTGCTTTTGAAGCAACGGTGCAAGTGCGCAATAAGATGGTAGAAGCGTACAAAGAAATCATGTCAATGCCGGTATAACCGAATTAGTTGGAGAATGAGCTGTGGCTGAATCAACAGATTTGATGGTAACAGAAGGCGCGGGTAACAGCGCTGCTGACGCAAGCGGGCAGTCAGGAGAAAAACAAAGCATCGTCGATAAGTTGGCGAACTTTGATATGTTGCGCCAAGTCGTCGTAATTTTGGCGCTTGCTATCTGTGTGGCCATCGCTATTTTCATTATGCTTTGGGCACAAGAGTCGACTTTCCGTCCTCTTGCAAAAATGGAAACAGAACAGCTCGTTGGTACTTTAGATTATCTCGACGCAAACAATATTGAATATAAAGTCGACGGTAATGTGGTATCGGTTCCCGAGGAGAACTACGATGCGGTTAAACTTAAGTTGACGCGTGCCGGTGTGGATTACGGTCAATCGGAAAGCAACGGCTCCGATATTTTAATGAGTGAGCCTGGTTTTGGCGTGAGTCAACGACTCGAGCGTGAACGTTTGATCCACTCCCGGGAAATTCAGTTAGCACGAGCAATTGAAGAAATGCGCGCAGTGTCGGCCGCTCGTGTGCTGTTGGCCGTGCCTAAAGAAAACGTATTTGCACGTCGCGAGAAACAACCTAAAGCATCTGTGATGCTTAACGTGAAAGGTAATCAGTCACTGAGTGAGGAAGAAATCGCCTCTATTGTCGATATGGTTGCGTCGTCCGTCACGAGTTTAGAAACTTCACAAGTCACTGTCACCGATCAAAACGGTCGGCTTTTGAACTCAGGTTCGCAAAGCGCATTGGCCGCCACGAATAGCCGTGAGTATCAGTTAGAGCGTAAACGCGAAGAAGAATACCTGAATAAAATTGACAGCATTTTGATTCCGGTATTGGGATATGACAATTACACTGCGCAGGTCGATGTCACAATGGATTTCACGCAGTCGGAAAAAACACAACGGCTATACAACCCAGACATGCCAGCCATTCGTAGCGAAATGACGGTGGAGAACCGCAGCGCCGGTACAGCCGTCGGTGGTATTCCTGGTGCACTCAGTAATCAGCCCCCATTAGAATCAAATATTCCCGAACAGGCCACAGGTGCGGGTAGTCAGCGTGATGCGACCGGGAGTATGCATCGTGAAGCAACACGTAACTATGAATTGGACAATACCGTTAGCTATACGCGCAGTCAGAGCGGCACAATTGAGCGGTTGAGCGTGTCGGTTGCGGTGAATCAACCGATGACAACCAATGCGGATGGCGAGCAGGTGCCTCAACCCGCCTCACCCGAACAGTTAGCGAATATTCGTCGGTTATTACAAGGTGGTATTGGCTTTGACCTCAGTCGAGGTGATACGATTGAAGTTGTATCGGTTCCGTTCGCGCAGCTACCTGATTTGGGCGCGGGTGAAACAGCAATGTGGGATGAACCTTGGTTTTGGCGTGCCGCTCGTTTAGTGATGGGAGGCCTGGTCATTCTGGTACTCATTCTTGCTGTTGTCCGTCCAATGTTGAAGAAACTTATTAACCCAACTCAAGAATTGGAAGACGATGCTCACTCAATGCTCGAAGACGATGAGATGATGGGTGATGAAACTATCGACTTGCTATCGTCGCAATTTGATGAGAGCTCTGTTGGTTTTGGACCTGATGGGAGTTTACAACTTCCTGATTTACATAAAGATGAAGACTTGCTGAAAGCAGTACGGGCATTGGTTGCAAATGAGCCTGAACTCTCTTCACAAGTAGTAAAAGCGTGGTTAAACGAAGATGCCTAATACAGATATTCGCACCAAACGCAGTGAAACTGAATTTGACGTAACGCAACTTGAAGGCGTGGAAAAGGCTGCAATTTTATTGCTGAGCCTATCTGAGGAAGACGCCGCGCAAATTCTAAAACACCTAGAGCCGAAGCAGGTACAGAAAGTGGGCACGGCAATGGCGAGCCTTGAAGATTTTAATCAAGACAAAGTTAATGCCGTACACAACTTGTTCCTAGATGAGATCCAGAAATTTACAAACATTGGCTTCAAGAGTGAAGAGTTTGTGCGTAAGGCGCTGACCTCAGCACTGGGCGAGGACAAAGCAGGCAACCTGATAGAACAGATCGTTATGGGCGGTGGTGCCAAGGGCCTCGACTCGCTGAAATGGATGGACTCAAAACAAGTGGCGACGATCATTCGTAATGAACACCCGCAGATTCAAACTATCGTGCTGTCCTATCTTGATGCTGAGCAAAGTGCCGAGATTATGGCTCAGTTCCCAGAAAAAGTGCGATTAGACCTGATGATGCGCATCGCTAACTTAGAAGAAGTTCAGCCAGCGGCACTGCAAGAATTGAATGAAATCATGGAAAAACAATTTGCTGGTCAAGCGGGTGCGCAGGCGGCGAAGATGGGTGGTTTGAAAGCTGCTGCCAATATTATGAACTACCTCGATACCAATATCGAAGGTCAGTTAATGGATGCGATACGCGAGCAAGACGAAGAAATGAGTCAGCAAATTCAAGATCTGATGTTTGTCTTCGAAAACTTAGTCGATGTCGACGACCGCGGTATTCAAACGTTGCTGCGTGAAGTCGACGGCGATACCTTACAGAAAGCCCTTAAGGGGGCTGATGACTCGGTCAAAGAAAAAATCTTCAAAAATATGTCGAAGCGTGCAGGTGACCTCTTGCGAGATGATTTAGAGGCAATGGGGCCTGTACGAATTAGTGATGTCGAGGCTGCACAAAAAGACATTCTTGCAGTTGCCCGTCGCTTGGCCGACGCCGGAGAAATTATGCTTGGCGGCGGTGGTGGTGATGAGTTTTTATAAGACAGTAGCTAGGAACCTGCAATCATGAGCGAGCGTCCGACGATGAAAACTTGGGATTTGCCGGATATTACCACGGAAGATTTAAAAGCAGGTGAAAGCCGCAATGCTCTGAACAAACCCCGAAAGTGGCATTATGAGCCGCCGGAGCCTGAGCCCGAAGAAGAAAAGCCAGAACCCTTAACTGCGCAACAGCTCGAGGAGATTCGCGAGGCCGCACGGGAAGAAGGCTTTAAGGCAGGCTTTGAGCAAGGTCATCAGGAAGGGCTTGAAAAAGGACACGAGGAAGGTGTGGAGCAAGGTCGTGAGAAGGGCTTCCATGCAGGTTTTGAGCAAGGGCTGGCTGACGGCAAGGCGCAAATGAGTGAGGCAGAACAAGCTCTGATTGAAGTGATGAATGGCTTAGCCGCGCCCACACAGCAACTTACCGAAACCTTGCGAAAAGAGTTATTAGAGTTGGTTTTCACCCTGACCCGAACAGCCTGCTTAAACGAACCTCTGCATAATGAAAATATTGTTAACAAGGCATTTCAGCAGGCCCTTGAAGTGCTTCCCGTGACCGACCAACGGGTGATCATTCACCTCAATCCTGACGATATTGAGGTAATCCAAGCGAGCTTGGGTGAAGAAGAATTAAAAGAAAAAGGGTGGTTGCTCAGTAAGGATGAACTACTCGAGCGCGGCGGGTGCCGCGTGACGACAGAAAGCTCAAGCGTGGACTACTCACTTGCTAGCCGAGTCGACTTGATTTTTGAAAAATTGCAGGGCGGCTGATGACTGATAGCTTAACTGATTACTTTGCAAGCTTGAAAAAGCGGGTGAAACCTGCGCCAGTATTGGTATCTGGCTATCTAACACGAGTGGTCGGACTTATGTTTGAGGCTGTTGGCGTGCGGGCACCTATTGGTGCAACGTGTGCAGTCGAATCTGCACATGGCGATATCGAGGCCGAGGTGGTGGGCTTTGAAGGTCAGACTAGCTATTTGATGCCCATGGATGATGCGCACGGTGTGGTTCCGGGCGCCAAAGTAAAACCGCTAACGCGTACCGAACAGCTGCCGCTTGGGTTAGAGCTTTTAGGCCGTGTAATTGATGCACGAGGTCATCCATTAGACGCCAAGGGACCGATATTAACAGACAATCAAAATGCCTATCGTAGCCTGCCTATCAATCCACTTAATCGCCGACCCGTGAAAGTGCCGCTAGATGTCGGCGTCAACGCGATTAATGCATGTATTACTGTCGGTCAGGGGCAGCGCATGGGTTTATTCGCCGGTAGCGGTGTCGGTAAAAGTGTCTTACTAGGAATGATGACGAAAGGCACCAATGCAGACGTTATCGTTGTTGGACTCATTGGTGAACGGGGTCGAGAAGTCAAAGAGTTTATTGATGAAATATTGGGTGAAGAAGGATTGGAAAAGGCGGTGGTCGTGGCTGCCCCTGCGGATCAGTCACCGCTATTGCGTTTACGCGGGTGCGAAACTGCGTCAAAAGTAGCCGAGTATTTTCGTGATCAGGGTATGAATGTTTTACTGTTGATGGATTCTTTAACTCGTTACGCCATGGCGCAGCGTGAGATTGCATTGGCGGTCGGTGAACCTCCGGCCACAAAAGGTTATCCCCCTTCGGTATTCGCACGCCTGCCGGCTTTGGTTGAGCGCGCGGGTAATGGCGGTGGCGCACAAGGATCGATTACGGCATTTTATACCGTGCTCACTGAAGGTGATGATTTGCAGGATCCTATCGCTGACTCAGCGCGTGCTATTCTCGATGGGCATATCGTACTGAACCGTGAGCTAGCCGATTCTGGGCATTATCCCGCCATTGATATTGAGGCCTCGATCAGTCGTGTCATGCCCCAGGTTGTTTCCGATGAACACCTGCAACGAGCGACAAAAGTTCGACAGTGGTACTCATCGTTTCGTCGTAATCGCGACCTTATATCTATTGGGGCTTACAGTAAGGGCTCTGATGCTAAGATCGACGAAGCGATAGCGATGCAACCTCAGGTTGAGGGCTTTTTGACTCAGCGTATGAATGAAGTGATTAGTTACGATGAGAGTCTCATGAAACTCCAGCAGTTGACTCAACGCGCGTTCGCTTCGCGTTAGGGATTGTCTTTATGGCTGATATATCACAATTGACGATGTTGTTAGAACTTGAGCAGCAACGCACCGACAAATTGGCGCAGCATTTTGGTGAGGCTAAACAACGGCTAGTGAGTGAGCAACAGCGTCTCGATGGGTTAGTACAGTATCGGTTAGACTACTTGAATCAGTTGCAAGCGCGCGGAGCAGGTGGAATTCGTTCTATTCAATTTGGTCAATATCACGCGTTTGTCGGCAAGCTGGATGAAGGTATCGAGCAGATGCATAACGTGCTGCAACAGTTAAATCAGGTGGTCGAGCAGCGTAAGCAGCAATGGCTAGCACAACGGCAAAAAGCGGAGTCTATTGAGTTGCTGATAGAAAACAAGAAACGAGCAGCAGCAAGATTGCAGGCAAGAAAAGAACAAAAAAACCTCGATGATTTTTCCACCCAACGCTTTATACGGGGTAAAAAGCAAAAACTGGTATAAATATTGCTAGTTTTAATTAATCGAATCAGATTAGCCGTAGCGTCAAATATATGCGGCAGTGCCTAACAGGTGACACATTATGCCCCAGATTATTCAATTAACCACGAACGTGTCCAGTTCGTCAGTAAAAGGCGATAGCTCGAAAGATTTTACTGATGTGGATATGATGGACGTCAGCGGTCGCGACTTTGCCAAGTTAATGCCTTCTGCTTCTGAGGAGCCGCGTGCTCGGCAATTATTTGCCCGTGGTGAAGTGGACATTAATAGTCCACACCGCGCATTCGAAAAGCCCGAATATAGTAATGAGCTTCCTCAGTCATCACTTAGTCAGCGTCTGTCAGCGTCGAAAGAACATGCTTCAGAGGCTCGGGACTGGGTAGAAACCATTGATCGAATGCGCGATTTACTTATCAATAGCGAAGAAAGTCATGCTGACACGGAAACTTCGATTGAGATCAGTAAGCAAGATCAGGCGACGTTAGATGAGATGGAGCAGTGGTTAGCGAAACTCGATGCGGACGTCACGCAACTTCAATCGGACGAACAATTGAGTGCTGACCAGCAAGGCGTGCTGAGTCAACTGACGCAAAAAATAGCAGAGATGCGGCAAGTTGTTGCCGACGCACAACAAGCTGGCTTTATGCCCAAGGAAACGCTTGATAAAGCGACAGATGGTTTGATGGCTGAGTTGGCCCAATTTGAGACTCAGGTGATTCAACCTCATCAAAAGAAACAATGGACAGATATCGAGGCGATGCTTGACGAGGACTCTGAGGAGCCGCTCGCCATGTTGAGTGAGATAGAGATGCCGAAACTGAATCCAGAGCAAAAGGATTGGCTAACCAAGGAACTCGACGCATTTCATAAGCAACAGCCAAACGCATCGCTTACCGAAGCGATGAATCATATAAAAGGGGCTCTTGAGACGTCTAAGCAATTTGATGCGGGACAAAAGAGCACACTATCAAATTGGATTGATCACTATCAGTCAGCGTTGCAGAAGTCAGATAAACAGGTTCAACTTGCCTCAACGATTCCGGCTTCATTGCACACAAAATCAACTCAGTCTGAACGCGTTGATTCGGTAAATGCAACCGAGAAGAGCGGCGGCTCTTCTTCATCTGATAACGGCAAAAGCACCTCTGAATCTGTTAAAGATGAAGATACAAAGCCTGCAGCTGATAAAAGCATGATGGCGAAGTTTGTAAAAGAACAGCTTAATAATGGGAGCACGAGCTCTCAGGGAATGGCAACTGAGGCTGAACTGAGCGCTGTGTCGGGGTCAGGCATGGATACAAGTCTAACTCAACACACGCAATCCTCAGCTGCGCATATGAGTGCAATTACGCAGACCCAACAAGCGATGACCAAAGTTGACGGTATGTCAGTGGCGCAAGCGCAAACGGCTGCTGACAAGCCGTTAGATCTGCAACAACAAGAGACTGCGCAAAAGCTACAAGAGCGTATTCAGCTGATGGTCTCGAAGAATATTAATCGCGCCGACATCCGTCTCGATCCACCTGAATTAGGTTCAATGCACGTGCGGATTCATACGCAAGGCGACCAGACGACCGTACAGTTTCAAGTGCAATCCGCTCAGGCTCGTGATGCGATAGAGCAGTCCATGCCGCGCTTGCGAGAGATGTTGGAGCAGCAAGGCCTAAACTTGGCGCAAAGCACGGTCAGTGAGCAGCAAAGTGGACAAGGCAATGAATCAAGTTCGGGGCGGGGTACAGGTTTTGCAAATAATGGTGATTCTGAAGAGCCTGTCCTTCAGTTAGATGGTGCGGTAGACGACTTTCTCGAGCAGGGGCGACTCGATTTCTATGTGTAAGGGATGAAACCTATCCCTGTTTCGATATATAGTGCTCTGTATTAGCTTATACCTTTGTTTAGGAACAACCCATGGCGGAAAACGATAACCAAGAAGAAAGCTCAGAAAAAGCGCCCGGCGGTAAGAAAAAGTGGCTGATCATTGGTGCTGCTGCGATTCTGTTAGTTGTGATCATCATTGTTGCAGTGTGGTTTTTGATGGGGACTAAACAAGCCTCGAGCGCTTCAGATATGGGGGCAGGAGGCGGTTCAAGCGAAGAGATGACGTCTGAACCTGCGCAAGTGGGTAATGCGCTCTATGTCGGGATGCCTCGACCCTTTGTATTTATTGTACCGGGTGACTCGAGAGATCGAACGGTGCAAATTAATGTGCAATTGATGGTTCGAGGGGAGCGTAGCGAAGAGCTGACTAAGCAACATATCCCACTGATTGAGGGTACCTTGCACGAAGTATTTAGTTCATCTACTGCCGACGAACTGAGAACAGCAGAAGGCAAGCAACGTATTAGAGAGCTTGCGTTAAAACAGGTGCGTTCCGCACTCGAGAGTGTCACGGGAGAAGGCTTGGTGGAGAAAGTGCTTTTTACCGGCCTTGTCATGCAATAAAAGAGCGAGCAGTGTTTTGAGCGATTTATTATCACAAGACGAGATTGATGCGCTCCTACACGGAGTCGATGACGTCGAAGAGGAAGATGTCGAATCCTCGGATGCAGCATCAGAAGCGTTGGATTATGACTTTTCGTCGCAAGATCGGATTGTCCGCGGTCGCATGCCTACGCTTGAGATCGTTAATGAGCGATTTGCGAGGCATATGCGTGTAAGCCTGTTTAACATGATGCGCCGCACCGCTGAGGTGTCCATCAACGGCGTGCAAATGCTTAAGTTTGGTGAGTATGTGCATACACTATTCGTTCCAACCAGTTTAAATATGGTGCGTTTTCGCCCACTGAAAGGAACCGCCTTAATTACCATGGAAGCACGTTTGGTGTTTATCTTGGTAGATAACTTTTTTGGCGGCGATGGACGCTATCATGCGAAGATTGAGGGGCGCGAATTTACCCCTACTGAGCGACGTATTATCCAAATGCTGTTAAAGCTGATTTTTGAAGATTATAAAGAAGCTTGGGCGCCTGTGATGGACGTAGGCTTTGAGTATTTGGATTCAGAAGTTAACCCGGCAATGGCCAATATCGTTTCGCCGACTGAAGTTATCGTTATTAGTTCGTTTCATATCGAACTTGATGGGGGCGGGGGCGACTTTCATATCGCTTTACCTTACTCAATGCTTGAGCCGATTCGTGAACTGTTGGATGCGGGTGTACAATCGGATAAAGAAGATACCGATATGCGCTGGAGTAAAGCGCTGCGTGACGAAATCATGGACGTGCCTGTGGAAATGGTTGCCAAGCTCGCTGATGTCGACGTCACATTGCGCGAGGTTATGGACTTTGAGGAAGGCGATATTATTCCACTTGAAGTGCCTGATAATCTAACGGTATTTATCGAAGATTTGCCTACCTTTCATGCGAAAATGGGTCGTTCACGAGACAATATTGCGTTGAAAATTTCAGATAAGATTCGACGTCCCGAGACTGTTAAGTCAGATATCCATATGCTGACTCGAGGTGGACGCCGAATTGGCGGTGATGCAGAGTTGCGTCAACTGGAAGAAGATATTGATTTATAGCATTCAGCATTTGAATGATTGAGGAAGACAAATGAGCAATAAAGACAATGAAATGGACGACTGGGAAGCGGCAATGGCTGAGCAGGCGGCTTCTGAAGAGGGCGAATCAGAGGATAATGCCGATAAGCAAAGTGAGGGCGTGCGAACAGCAGAGCTAGAGGAATTGAATGCTGAGAGCCTTGATGATGGCGATAAGCGAAAATTAGACGCGATCCTCGATATTCCGGTTACCATCTCAATGGAGGTAGGGCGTAGCCAAATCAGTATTCGTAACTTGCTACAGCTTAACCAAGGTTCGGTGGTGGAACTCGAACGTGTTGCTGGGGAGCCTCTCGATGTGTTGGTCAATGGCACTCTGATAGCACACGGCGAGGTTGTTGTGGTTAATGATAAATTTGGGATTCGACTCACTGATGTTATCAGTCAAATCGAGCGTATTCGTAAGTTGCGCTAGTATTTGGGCAAGCCCTGCGCTTGCTCAGGTCGAAAAAGCAACATCGCCTATTGGCGGAAAAGATATTGCTTCTATGCTGGTCGCATTAATTGCAGTGATTGTTGTCATTATTGCATTAGCGACGGTATTAAAACGATTCAACGTTAAATTTCAAGGCTCAAAGGGCATGAAGCTGATGGGGACGCTTTCATTAGGGCCTAAAGAACGTATCAGCGTGGTGCAAATTGGTGACAAGAAATTCTTGCTAGGTGTCACGCCTGAACGCGTCGAATGTTTGAAAGAATTGCCCGATGACTTTGTGTTAGGAGAAGAAAAACAATGAAAATAAAGCTTCTCTTAGGTTGTTTTGTGCTACTCGCACTATTGCTTCCTGATGTGGCAAACGCGATGCAAGATATTTCAGCCGTTACGGTAAAAACTAATCCAGATGGTAGCGAGGAGTATTCTGTCACGTTACAAATTCTGGCAATAATGACGGCGCTGACGTTCATCCCTGCGATGGTTATTATGATGACGTCGTTCACACGTATTATTGTTGTTTTGGCCATCTTACGACAAGCTATCGGCTTACAGCAGTCCCCTTCTAATCAGGTGCTTATCGGTATCACGCTCTTTTTGACATTTTTTATTATGAGTCCAGTACTTACAGAAATTAATGACAAGGCGTTGCAACCCTACTTAAATGAAGAAGTGACCTCAATGGAAGCGGTAGATCGCGCCAAAGCGCCGCTAAAAGCCTTTATGCTTGCGCAAACGCGTGTGACGGATATCCAAACGTTTGCCGATATCGCGGGTGAGACGAATATTCAAAGTCCAGAAGATACTCCGATGTCGATATTGATTCCGTCATTTATTACATCGGAGCTCAAAACCGCCTTCCAGATTGGTTTTATGTTATTCATCCCGTTTTTGATTATTGACTTAGTTGTTGCAAGTGTATTGATGGCGATGGGTATGATGATGTTATCACCGATGATTGTATCGCTCCCGTTTAAGTTAATGTTGTTTGTTTTGGTCGATGGTTGGAACTTAACCATGAGCACGTTAGCTGGCAGCTTTGGTGTTTAGGAGGCGAGATGTCCCCCGAAGTCTTTCTCGATGTGTTTCAAGAGGCGCTCAAAGTCATTGTTATTATAGTGGCTTTTATCATCGTGCCGAGCTTGCTGGTCGGTCTGATGGTTGCGGTTTTCCAAGCTGCAACCTCAATTAATGAGCAAACCCTTAGCTTTTTGCCGCGTTTATTAGTCACACTGGCTGTTATCGGACTCGGTGGGCATTTTATTGTTGGCCTGCTAATGGACTTCACTATAGAAATGTATAACCGCATACCGCAAGTGGTCGGCTAGCATGGATCTCGTTACGCAGGTGTTGATGGAGTGGCTACAGCAACATTTGTGGCCGCTGACACGTGTATCCTCAATGCTAATGAGTATGGCGTTGTTTTCCGGTACCTTAGTTAATTCAAGAATTAAGGTCTTACTTTCCTTAGCAATTACATTTGCAATATCACCCGCATTACCAGATGTGAATCCGGGCGTCGAGATGTTTACAGTGGGCGGTATGCTGGTGACAGCGCAACAGATTGTCATTGGGGTTGCGTTGGGCTTGCTCTCATTGCTTTTCTTACAGACGTTTGTATTGGGTGGGCAAATCATTGCAATGCAAATTGGTTTGGGCTTTGCTTCAATGGTCGATCCGACTAATGGCCAACAAGTTCCAGTGATAGCGCAGTTCTTTTTGATGTTGGCGAGTTTGATATTTCTCGCGCTTGACGGTCATCTATTAATGATTCAAATGGTCGTTGCGAGTTTCGATTCTGTACCCGTGGCGATGACTGGTTTGAATGCCGATGCATTTCGAATGATTGCCGACTGGGGAAGTTCAATGTTTTCGGCAGCACTTACAGCAATGTTATCGGGTATTATTGCCTTGCTACTAATTAATTTGTCGTTTGGTGTAATGACTCGTGCAGCGCCGCAGCTAAACATTTTTGCGATTGGTTTCCCGATTACCATGGTGAGTGGATTGATCGTTTTGTGGCTGACTTTAGGGGGCTTTATCTTCCACTTTGAAAATCAATGGCAAGAAGCGGTGAGTGTCATGTGTACGGTTATTGGTAGTCGATGCTGAGGTGATGAATGGCTGAAACTGATCAAGAACGCACAGAGGAACCCACCGAGAAACGCAAACGAGAGGCCCGAGAGAAAGGTCAAATAGCGCGTTCAAAGGAGATGGGAACTGCCTTTGTGTTAGTCAGTGCTGCCGTCGCGTTCTTTTGGTTTGGCGAGTCGCTCTACGCTGGCGTGAGAGGGCTATTCCGTGACTTGTTTACGCTTGAAAGACGACAAGCTTTTGATACTTCGCAAATCTATAAGGCGCTCGCTGTAGGGTTTGAGCACATCATTTGGCCGGTTATCATTATATTTGCCTTTATTACCCTTTTTACATTTCTGGGTAATAGTTGGCTAGGTGGTATCAATTTTTCTTGGAAAGCAATGGCACCTAAATTCTCGCGTATGAACCCCATGAACGGTTTCAAGCGAATGTTTGGTACCCAAGCCTTGGTCGAGTTAGTAAAAGGAATCGCTAAGTTCGGGGTGGTGGCGATCAGTGCCTTTTTACTGCTGAGCTGGCAGTTCGATAACATTTTACAGATCTCAATGGGTCAGATGCCGAGCATGATTGAAAATGCGCTCGATATCTTGATGTGGATGTTTCTACTGATTTGTTGCTCGATGTTTTTAATTGTTGTCATCGATGCGCCTTTTCAACTTTGGAAGCACAATAAAGATTTACGTATGACCAAGCAGGAGATCAAAGACGAGCATAAAGACTCAGAAGGTAGTCCTGAGGTAAAAGGTCGTATTCGCCGCTTACAGATGGAAATGGCGAACCGTAGGATGATGCAAGAGGTTCCTAAAGCAGATGTTGTAGTTACCAACCCGACACATTTTGCGGTGGCTATAAAATACGAAGAGAGTGGAAATCAGGCTCCTATCCTCTTAGCCAAAGGGACCGACGAAACAGCGGCTAAGATTCGTGAAATTGCTCTAGAGTACGACGTGCCGTTGGTGGCCTCGCCTGCGCTAGCTCGGTCAATTTATCATACCACTGAGTTAGAAACTGAGATTCCTCGCGGATTGTTTGTTGCCGTAGCTCAGGTGCTTGCTTATGTTTATCAACTTAAAATGTTCAAACAAGGTAAAGCTAAGCGACCTAAAAAGCCGAATACTGACGAGCCAATACCTGAAGATTTACGCCATTAGGACGGCGTTAATTTGCCAAAATTTCGTCGCTACTATACTATTCGCCCCCTGTATTTTTAGTCCTGTAACGCTGGATCAAACACTATGTCTGAGCTGTCATTGTGCATGGCACAATTAGATTTTACTGTCGGTGCGCTTCATAACAACACAAGCCTGATACTTAAAACGGTCGCTGAGCAGAGCCGCGATCATGATATTATTGTCTTTCCAGAGTTAGCTATTACAGGTTATCCACCTGAAGACCTATTGTTACGAACTGATCATCAGGAGGCTGTTGATAATGCGGTCGAGCAGATCAGTGCGGCTGCTTCGGATTGTGTTGTAATTGTTGGACATCCCAGCAAAGTCGGCGAGCAGCTGTTTAACGTTATATCAGTGCTTCATCGGGGTGAATGTTTACTGCGCTATAAAAAACAACGTTTACCAAATACTGGTGTGTTTGATGAACAGCGTTATTTTGTTCCTGGTGATGAGGGACAAGTGTTTGAATGGCAGGGATATCGCATCGGGCTGATGATTTGTGAAGATTTATGGCATCCTGAGCCTTTGGCTCGCCTGGCGGATGATCAACTTGATCTCGTATTGTCTGTTAATGCTTCTCCCTACGAAATCGATAAACACGATCAACGACTATCCGTTTTGAAGCAACGAGTGGCTGAGCACGGGTTCCCCATTGCTTATTTGAATAACTGTGGTGGTCAAGATGAACTGATTTTTGATGGTCATTCGCTGGTATTGGATAAGCAGGGCGAGTTAGTCGCAGAACTTCCTCACTGCCAGACAACGCTCGCAACACTTAAGTTAACCACTGAGTCACTGACGTGTGAGGCTTTTCCTCCGTATGCCGGCGAAGATAGTGATTTGCGCTTGGCTCATGTATATGATGCGCTGGTACTCTCGGTGCGAGACTATGTCAATAAGAATGGCTTTAAGAATGTATTACTCGGGCTATCGGGAGGTATCGATTCGGCACTCACCTTAGCGATTGCATCAGATGCACTGGGCTCTGAGCGTGTTCAAGCCGTCATGATGCCGTTCAAGTATACGTCAAATATGAGTCTAGAGGATGCTGAACAACAGGCGGAAACGCTTAACGTGAAGTATGATGTTGTTCCGATTGAACCGATGTTTGATGCGTTTATGAAGCAACTCGATCCGTTCTTTGCTGGGACATCGACAGATACGACCGAAGAGAATTTACAGTCACGTTGTCGTGGTGTTTTGCTCATGGCGTTGTCGAATAAATCCGGCGCGCTAGTGCTTACTACGGGCAATAAGAGTGAAGTTGCAGTAGGCTATGCAACGCTGTACGGTGATATGTGTGGTGGGTTTGCACCTATTAAAGATGTGCCAAAAACGTTAGTTTACCAACTTGCAGCTTACAGAAACACGCGATCTGCCTGTATACCAGAGCGAGTTATCGAGCGCCCACCTTCTGCGGAGCTGGCGCCGGATCAAGTCGATAGTGATTCGTTGCCCGATTATGGTGACCTAGATCGTATTCTTTCGCTCTACGTAGAGCAGGACTGGTCTGTGGTGGACATTATTGCAGCGGGCTTTAACGAAGCGGATGTCCGCAGAGCATTAAAGTTGGTTGATATAAATGAATATAAACGCCGGCAGGCGGCTGTTGGACCTAAAATTACGGCACGAAACTTTGGTCGTGATCGACGTTATCCGATAACTAGTCATTACCGTTTTGAATTAGAACGCCAAAATTAGATTGGAGTGGCCATGAAGAAGGTCGAAGCAATAATAAAACCATTTAAATTGGACGATGTGCGAGAAGCTTTATCAGAAGTCGGCATCGCAGGAATGACAGTATCCGAAGTCAAAGGTTTCGGACGCCAGAAAGGGCACACGGAGCTTTATCGGGGTGCTGAATATATGGTGGACTTCTTGCCTAAAGTGAAGCTTGAGGTAGTGGTTGCTGATACAGACGTTGAACGCTGTATTGAAGCCATCATGGAAACCGCACAGACGGGCAAAATAGGTGATGGTAAAATCTTTGTGTCGGATATTGAACGAGTCATTCGAATCCGAACCGGAGAGGAAAATGAGCAGGCGGTTTAGCCTGCTCACTTTTGATTAGTTGTTGACTAACTCATTATTAGGGAAGTTACTTCTGAGTACCTTAAGCGTGTCTTGCTTAAGTTCTTCTAATTCGAGTTGGTCGTAACACTCAACCATCATCGCCAAGGCACTCTCCACCTCTGGCGTATTCTCGAAGTTTTCTACCACATAACGACCACGGTTAGCTGCTGCGAGATAGGCTTGACGCTTCATATAGTACTGGGCCACTGCCAGTTCTTTTTTAGCCAGACGACTTTTTATCGCGATCATACGCTTTTTAGCATCTGCTGCATATTTGCTTTCAGGATACTTGCGTAGCAGTTCGGCAAAGTCTTTAAAAGCTTCTTTTGCCATGGTGGAGTCACGGTCAGAACGATCTACGCCCGCCAGTTCATGAATGGCATTATATTCGGCTCGTTGATTCGTCAGACCGCGCATGTATAACGCGTAATCAACGTCCTTATGATTCGGGTTTAAGCTTATAAAACGGTCAATGGCAGCAAGCGCCTTTTCAGTATTATCAAGCTTATAATTTAGATAAATCAGGTCCAATTGGACTTGATGAGCGAAGGGACCAAAGGGGTAACGCGAATTAATATTCGAAAGTTCTTCCTCTGCCTGGGTAAAGTTCCCTAAGGACATTTGATCTTGCGCTGATTCATACATGAGCTCAACTTGTGTGTACTTGAGCTCGCTTTGCTGGTCATCTGTTGACGAGCACCCTGCCAGACTTAATCCGACTGCGGCAGTTAAAATTAGGATACGACGTTTCATAACACCTCAGGTTTTTTAGAGTCAGTCACTTAGATAAGCGGTGTTTTGCCTGTGCAAAGTTCAGTGTAACAAGTTACACTATCATAATTAATAGATAATCCGCATTCTAACCCAGCACAATACTCTTTGACAGTCGAAAAAAATTTATGAATGAAACTATTCAACTAGAGGCCATCGTGCCTGAATCCCTCGCGGGGAAGCGTTTAGACCAGATATTGGCTGAGTTGTTCCCAGACTATTCTCGTTCGCGCATGAAAAAGTGGATCACAGAGGGTAAAGTCTCTGTCGATGCTCAGGTTATTGAAAAGCCGCGCGAAAAACTAGAGTTCGGCGCGTTGGTTGCTATCGATGCTGAACTTGAGCGCGAGGAGCGTTACCAAGCACAGCCGATTGAGCTTGATATTGTTTATGAGGATGAAGACATCTTAATTATCAATAAGCCAGCCGGTTTGGTGGTTCATCCAGGAGCCGGAGCCCCTGACGGCACTCTGTTAAACGGCCTATTGCATTACGACCCTGATATCGATCATGTTCCGCGGGCAGGCATTATTCATCGCTTGGATAAGGACACCACAGGTTTAATGGTGGTGGCGCGTAATATTCCAGCTCAGACTCAGTTGGTTGATATGATGCAAAAGCGTGAAATTACCCGTGAATATGAAGCTGTGTGTAACGGGGTAATGACCGCGGGTGGGATGGTTGATGAACCTATCGGTCGACATCCCACCAAACGGACGCATATGGCGGTTGTTAGTTCAGGTAAGCCTGCAGTCACTCACTATCGAGTTGTGGAGCGGTTTCGAGCGCATACGTTACTCCGCCTGAGACTAGAAAGTGGTCGTACACACCAGATTCGCGTTCATATGGCGCACATTCGTCACCCGTTAGTTGGCGATTTAACGTATGGCGGGCGTCCGCGTCCACCTAAACAGGCGAGCGACGAGTTTTTGGCATCGCTACGTGGCTTTAGTCGACAGGCATTGCATGCAGCAAAACTATCGCTTCACCACCCTATAACCGGTGACTGGATGAGTTTTGAAGCCCCACGTCCTGACGACTTTGTAGCACTCATTCAAAGCATGAAAGATGACCTTGAAGCGCATTCTGACGCCTGATTGGGTTTTACCCTCAGGTATTTCAGCGGCGGTTACCACACGTACAGTGGGTAACCTCGCTGCCCATGTGGGTGATGACCCTGCCGCTGTAATACTCCGACGCGAGCAGCTTCGACGAGAACTTAACTTGCCTTTTCACGTGCGCTGGTTGCAACAGCAGCACACAACAAAGGTATCTCATGTCGGTGCGCTTAGCGAACCCTGCGATGCTGTTTGGTCTGATCAACCGAGTGTGTGTGCGGTATTGACTGCTGATTGTTTACCTATATTAATGTGCACGCGGGATGGTGATCGCATTGCTGCGGTTCATGCAGGCTGGCGCGGTTTAGTTGAAGGGATAATTAAAAATACAGTAACTGCAATGAAGGTTAAGGCAGATCAATTAAGCGTGTGGATTGGTCCTGCAATTTCTCAGCCGATGTTTCAAGTGGGAAGCGAAGTCCGCACAGCATTTATCCGCCGCAACATCAATGCGGATATCTATTTTATTCCAGACGGTGACGGCAAATGGCTCGCCGACTTATCAGGGCTCGCAACGCAGCAGCTCAATAATCTGGGTATATCTGACGTTACACTGAGTAATCGCTGCACTTATCGTGAAAGCGACGCTTGGTATTCTTGGCGTCGAGCCCAAGAGCCTGCCAGGATGGCATCTTTAATCTGGCGAAGTTGATCTGTATCACTTGAAAGTGTCGAAAAAGTACCCATATTTGCTTTAAGAGAAAGTTAACTCAGGAAGTAATTATGAGACACGATAAATTCACTACTAAATTCCAAATGGCCATCGCTGATGCACAATCATTAGCACTCGGTCGAGATCATCAATTTATCGAACCCGCACATTTGATGCAGGCACTCATGGATCAAGAGGGCGGCTCGGTTCGTCCGCTGTTTACCATTATTGGTGCTAATATCAGTCAGTTCCGCTCAGAGCTTGGCAAACTGCTCGACAAAATGCCGGAAGTGCAAGGGGCAGAAGGAGAAGTTCAACTCTCGCAAGGCACCGCAAAGTTATTAAACCTTTGCGATAAGTATGCCCAGCAACGTAAAGATGCATATATTTCGTCCGAACTGTTTTTGTTGGCAGCGACTGAGGATAAAGGACCGCTTGGTGAGTTGTTTAAAAAGCTCGGTATTAAGAAGGACGCCTTGGAAAAGGCCATTAATGATATCCGCGACGGACAGAATGTTGATGACCCGAATGCCGAAGAAAAGCGTCAAGCACTTGATAAGTACACGATTGATCTGACTGAGCGAGCGGCGCAAGGCAAATTGGATCCTGTGATTGGGCGTGATGAAGAGATTCGACGTACCATTCAAGTATTGCAGCGTCGAACTAAGAATAATCCTGTACTGATTGGTGATCCAGGTGTGGGAAAAACAGCTATCGTTGAGGGGCTGGCACAACGAATCATCAATGCAGAGGTGCCAGAAGGTCTCAAGAATAAGCGCGTTTTATCGCTCGATCTGGGAGCCTTATTAGCAGGTGCAAAATATCGCGGCGAATTTGAGGAGCGCCTCAAAGCTGTGCTTAACGAGCTGGCAAAGGAAGAGGGTCGAGTGATTCTCTTTATTGATGAATTACATACGATGGTGGGCGCTGGCAAAGCGGATGGCGCGATGGATGCTGGCAATATGCTCAAGCCTGCGCTGGCGCGTGGTGAACTTCATTGTGTAGGGGCGACCACGCTTGATGAGTATCGTCAGTACATTGAAAAAGATGCCGCGCTTGAGCGTCGTTTTCAAAAAGTGTTGGTTGATGAGCCCACCGTGGAAGACACGATTGCTATTTTGCGTGGTTTGAAAGAGCGTTACGAAATCCATCACTCGGTGGAAATTACTGACCCAGCGATTGTTGCGGCTGCTTCGTTATCGCATCGCTATATCAGTGATCGAAAGCTGCCGGATAAAGCCATCGACTTGATTGATGAAGCAGCATCTAGCATCCGAATGCAGATTGATTCTAAACCAGAGGACTTAGATCGCTTAGAGCGCCGTATTATCCAATTAAAATTGGAACGTCAGGCGTTGCAGAAGGAAAAGGATGATGCGAGTAAAAAGCGTCTTGAACACTTACATGATGAGCTCGATGAACTAGAGAAAAAGTACGGCGAGCTTGAAGAAGTTTGGAACTCAGAAAAGGCGGCGGTCCAGGGCACTCAGCACATTAAATCGCAGCTTGACCAAGTGCGTACTGAGATGGATATTGCGCGTCGCGCTGGTGACTTAAATCGTATGTCGGAACTGCAATACGGGCGTATCCCTGAGCTAGAGCGACAATTGGATTTAGCGCTGCAAGCCGAGATGCAAGACATGAGTTTGTTGAAAAACCGAGTCACGGATGAGGAAATCGCGGACGTTCTGTCACGTTGGACTGGTATTCCTGTGAGCAAAATGCTCGAGGGTGAACGTGAAAAACTGGTACAGATGGAGTCGTTATTACACAAGCGAGTCGTTGGTCAAAATGAGGCGGTGGATGCGGTCGCTAATGCTATTCGTCGCTCTCGAGCAGGGTTAGGGGATCCGAACCGTCCGATCGGCTCGTTCTTATTCCTCGGACCAACAGGTGTGGGTAAAACCGAGTTGTCCAAAGCGTTAGCAAACTTCATGTTTGATACCGACGATGCGATGGTTCGAATCGATATGTCCGAGTTTATGGAGAAGCACTCGGTGGCACGGTTAGTGGGAGCTCCTCCAGGATATGTCGGTTATGAAGAGGGCGGCTACCTCACTGAAGCTGTTCGTCGTAAACCCTATTCTGTTATTTTGCTCGATGAGGTCGAAAAAGCTCACCCTGACGTATTCAATATCTTGCTACAGGTATTGGATGATGGAAGGCTGACCGATGGTCAAGGTCGCACGGTGGACTTTAAGAATACGGTGATCATTATGACATCGAACTTAGGGTCCGATCTGATTCAAGCGCATGCGTCTGATAACAGCTATGATGAAATGAAAGCGATGGTCATGGACGTCTTAGCGGGTCACTTCCGACCTGAGTTTCTTAACCGAGTTGATGAGACGGTTGTGTTTCATCCGCTAGGTCGAGAAGAAATTCGCTCGATTGCAGAAGCGCAATTGCAGCGTCTTTATGCTCGACTTGAAGACCGAGACATGAGCATCGAATTAAGTGTTGAAGCGCTAGACTTCATCGCGTCTGCAGGTTTTGACCCTGTGTTTGGTGCGCGCCCGTTAAAACGTGCAATTCAACAAGAACTTGAAAACCCGTTAGCGCAGCGCATTCTTTCGGGAGATTTTAAAGCCGGTGATACGATTCATGTTGATGTAGCAGATAATCGTTTAGCTATTGAGTAGCGTGTTAGTTAATCAACTATCGTCTAATGCATAAAGGAGGGGGGAAGCCCCTCCTTTTTTATTGATAGTGTTTTAAAGCATTTTTAACCGTTGATTGCGCTGTGCTAAACTCAAATCAGATTGAATTTTTTTCGTACTTAAGAGGAATAGTAAACATGGCTAACGAGTCGGGTAAGGTAGAAAGCCAGAGCTCACAGAAACGACGTGGTATTTATTTATTACCTAATCTATTTACTACGGCAGGTTTGTTCTCGGGCTTCTATGCGATCATTGCCTCTATGAACGAGCGCTATGTGGAAGCTGCCGTGGCTATCTTCATTGCGATGATCTTTGACGGATTAGATGGTCGCGTCGCACGCATGACTCAAACTGAAAGTGATTTCGGCGCTGAATATGACAGCATGGCTGATATCGTATCGTTTGGTATGGCGCCCGCGTTAGTCATGTATAACTACGCATTGGCCGACTTAGGTAAATTGGGTTGGCTCGCTGCTTTTATTTTCGTGGCAGGCGGCGCACTCCGGTTAGCTCGCTTTAATACTAATATAGGTAGTGCTGACAAACGCTATTTTCAGGGGCTCGCAATCCCAAGTGCCGCGGCTGTTGTATCGGGGCTGGTTTGGGTCGGCACTGAATACGGTATATCGGGTAATGATTTAGGCGGCTTTGCGGCAATTGTTACTATTGTTGCCGGCTTACTGATGGTTACAAACTTCCGCTACCATTCATTTAAAGATGTCGACTGGAAAGGAAAAGTCTCATTTGTCGTGATTTTAGTGATTGTGTTGGCATTCGTTATTGTAGCAACTCAGCCCTCTTTAGTGCTGTTCGGTATTTTCTTCTTATATGCATTATCGGGTCCGGTATTAACTATTCGTAGCGTAAACAAACTAAAGCTGGAACACGTGGTTGGTGATAATGAGCAAGATGATGCCGAGTTTAAGGACGAAAAGCAGGGAAAAAGCTCGAACAATAACCAGAGCGAGCAATAAATAACCAGTTGGAAGTTAATTTCAAAAAAGTGCTTGCAAGTGTGAATAGGATCTCTATAATTCGCCGCCGTTGTCACAGAGAAAGACGCGGAAGCGCAGTGTGACACGGTCGTC
>NZ_LSBQ01000025.1:0-37344 GCF_001577655.1 Idiomarina sp. T82-3
CTTTTTTTGGTCGAAAAGTAAGACTACCACATGTTGGTAGCTGACCTCCTTCCGACCTATCCCATTACATGAGTGTTGCGGTTATTATCTGAATTCAGGAAATATTACATTTTCCTCAATTGATTCAAGTTTAGACATTGTTAATAATGCAGCGAAAGATATAGGTATACTTAGGAGCTTCGTTGTTATGTCATTCAATGCTTTTGATAAGGATGAAGCGATTTCGACCTCCACTTTGGCTAATTCGCTTCTGACACGGTTGAATGCAAACCCACTTATATAAGTCTCGTAACTTTGTTTGTATTTTTGTAGTAGGGTCGGCCATTCTTGTATCAGATAGGAAAAAGAGGAACAGGCTTCTGGCGTGGACTCAATTATATCGGCCAGGCATAAACGAAAAAGGCCTGCTTTCTCTTGTGCGTGAGTCTCTTCGCTACTAATTGCCGTAGCTATTTCCTGTATCGTCGATATATCTATCTCAGGACCCGCAAGATCGCTCATCCGAAATTTAGTATCTAAGACTATTGGTTGATGAGGTTTAGTCTCGCTCTCTGGGACTATAAAGACTAAGCGAAACGTATCAGAGGTACTTTTTTCGTCGTGGTATTGTGCTATTACCGATAGGCATTCAATTACCTGACACAGCTTTTGTAGCCGTTGCGACGTTTGTGAGCATGAGACCTCGTCGTTAATGAAATCTTCGTCCGACACGTAATAGAAATCGGGTGCCGAGCCTTTGTATATACTAGTTCTTGACTCCAACAAATGGCAATAGTCTCGATAAAACGGTATTTGACCGTTTGTAGATAAAAGCCAGCGTATGCTGATTTCGTCTCCTACCTTAAGAGCTTGATCCGCACGTTGTTCTTTACCGTTTACTAGTACTTCATCAAACCTACCACATGATGGACTCAGCGCTTGACAGTCTTTTATTGCATCGATTATCTCGGTACTAGCAATAGCCGTTGCTGAGAAGCTGTTCTTCTCAATTAAGCTTGGCTTACCAAATGCTCTGTATAGCGTGACTATGGTTTGTAGCTGAGTCTTTTGTGACTTGATTGGCATTTTTATTGTTCTAATAGAGTTCGACGGATTTCATCAGACAATTCATTAATCACGATTCTATTGTTTTTTTTGTCGAACCAAATCTCTGCATTCTCATCGTCTCCCAACGAGTGCTTCTCGAAAGATAGCTGCCAGTTTGATGACTTTAACTTCGTCTTCGCATGTTTGTTTACAGTAGCCAAATGCACTCGAAATTCGCCAGGTAATTGGGTGTCTTCACTATTTAACTCACTAATGAGTGCGCTCTCAAGTTCATTTTTTTCGTCATCGCTGTAGGTTGCCGGAAAATACCTTCTCGCTAGGGCTGCTAAGTCTCCAATTGTCGCGTTTTGCTTTTCTTCAGCGCACTCTCGCAAATAATCAAAGACTGCCGATTTCAGCTCTCGTTTTTTTGGCGTTAGTGCACTATTGGACTGGAAAAAATTTGCCATTTCCCGACATGCCGTGTCCGTAGCTCGGCTTGCAGCAACACCACCGCTGCAACCTAGGGCCTTGATAAAATAACCGGAAGCACTTTGATTTGTCTTGGGACTAACAAAGCTCAAATAACTCAACTGTTCCTTTTCATCAATGTCTTGAGTTTCCCCATGAAGAAGGTAGCGCTCGATATTTATTCTTGCTGCTTGGTGCAGCTTATTTAAATCTAGCTCTTGAATACCAATAGGCTCAAGGTTGTCATTAAGCTGAATCCCGTCTCTTTGCTTGATCATGGCTATTAGTAAAAATGGTTTGTTATCGCTGGTATAAGATGCGAAAAGGATGTATCCGCCGGAGGCGAAGTTAACGTCTCGCGCTTTACTTTGAAGAGATCGCATAGCCGTAACTGTCATATCGATAAATTGTTGTTCACTTTGGTTACTGCTTCTAAACTTTTCAAATGAGGCTGGGAAAAACCCCTTTTCTTCCGGCGATTCTGCGAAGGTTCCGAAAATAGCGTTGTTATCTTTGGTTCCATATAAGTTAATTACGCCGTCAATCAGCTTCCGCACTGCTTTTGATTCGCAATTGAGAGTTGCATCCCTCAAAATAGGCTTTTCGATGGGTTTTTTAGATTCCTTCCGAAGGTGATGAATTACTGCGTGTTCATATTCGATAGCCATATTTGTCCCTAAAAATCAGATAACGGAATGATTATTTTTAACCAGACTAGGGTTATTAATGGTGCAAATCAAATACTTATTTTGATATTAACGACTATCGCTGGGGTTTATCTACAGTGGGTTTGGGCGACTACGTGGCCGCCCAAATATCTTTTATTGGTTACACTCCGACCATTCAGTCTCACCAATCTCCTTACACTCGACCTCAGATGTCCCATCAGGGAATGTCGTCTTACGTCGCCAGGTTGGCCCTTCTGGTGATGTGTAGACTCGTTGAGTATCGACTAGGTTCTCACCATCCATCACGCGAGTGCGTGTTTCAACGGACGCGAACGTTTCCAGAAGCGTGGCGGCATCATAGTCTTCTGACATGCTGAATTCATATGAGGTTGCGTCAGCCAGAATTGAGTCAATATTCAACTCAGTTTTGCGATCTTGGAAGTCCTTCATATAGTCAAACTGCGTAAACGCGCCAGCATCGTTGTCATACGGTAACGAGTATGTATAGCTCTCGCCCAGGTTTTGGTCCTGGTTCGTAATATGACTAACAGTGATACGCTTTGAGCGAATATCGATGCAGCTGTCGTCGTTGTTAGTGATTTCCACCTTTTCGGTTTCAGTCGCATCGGCATTGGCGATGTATTCAAAGATATCGGCGGTGTTGCAGGTTTCATTGAAGTACGCGACTTCAACGGATGCGTCACCGATGGTTTTGAATGATGAACGTCGATTGTACGTATAAATGACGTCAAAGCGTTGTTCAAAGTCATCGCTTACAATTTGTGTCTTAGCGCTGACACGGGCATTGTCCGACCATTCACCGTCAACCGTATCGGATGCCGGGGTAAAGATGTATTCCTCACGAGCCCAGTCCTCACCCTCTTTCAAGTAGCTAATCAGCGGCACTGCGTTGGGGCTTTCATCGGTAATGGCTTTTGTCTCTGCCAGAGACATCTTGAGGCCTTTCACGATTTTCTGAGCTAGGTTATAGGCATCCGTATCACCGGAATCGACGAAGTCACTATAAATGGTCTCTTGCGAGATGTTGTAGTCTTCAACAATTTTAGCCAGTGTCTGGTCCATGCGGTCCTTGAACTGTGAAATCAGCTCGTTGTTATTGAGTAGCTGTTCACACGCTAGCACGGGGTCAGCATTACCGTCTTCTAACGCAAAGTCATTCTGAAAGGTTTCCCACAGAACTGACGTCAAAGGCGTGATATTGGCACTGTCGAACGCATCTTCGTTAATCGGTGGAAGCGTCATGGTGTATGCCTCTTCGACTTCACCTAAGTCCTCATCAATGGCTCCAACGGGCACGTCAACGACGATAGGCGCATAGGTAATGCATTCCTCGACACTTTCATCAATGTCGGTGAGCTCCAGTTTGTAGTCTCCGGCATCACTAGATTCGCCATTAGGCTCGCCGTCATCGAGTTGGCCGTTGCCATTAATATCAACGAATACTGTGGCTCCCTTAACGTAGCCATCAATCACCTTACCACTGATAGTAGGGCCGCTGGCCGTATTGTCACCACCGCCATTATCACCGCCACCACTGCCAGTATCAGGTGGTGTCGTCGTATCCGGTGAATCACTTCCACCGCCGCAAGCGGTTAATGCAAGCACTGTCGTTAGTGCGAGTGCTAATTGTGTTAACTTCATAATGTATCCTTCACGTTTATTCCATTCGCTTTCGCTATTTTCGAAGTTGCTCGTCGGTATAACCGCGAGACTTAAGGATTTGGCGAGCGACGGCTTTGTCTTTTGAGTCAACCGTTGAGGCCCAAGAGCTGTCTTTCACCATTTTGAGAAGCTCCGAGTCGCTTTTTCGCTTTAGTTTACTTAAGCGATTGCTGACGTCCTTCGTCTGCTTTGTGCCTTCGGACAGCGCCTTCTTGCCTAAATCAAATATTGCGTCCCAAAATCCCATGACCGTATTCCTAATAAAAAAGCGGAGTGAGTGCTCCGCTGTGTTATTTACTCATCATCAACCTTGCCATCACCATCACAGTAAGGGCATTCAATCCGTACACTTGAGTCGCCTCCACAGGTGGGACAGCTTTCTGGATGTGGACCGCCGCCGTAATCCAATGGACAAGGAATCTCACCGCGACCTCGACATTCGGGACAGTTAACTTGTGACACTTTATTTCTCCTTTTTAGATTAGTGAGCCTAAAAAGCATCTCAATGTTTACTATATGAGTCAATAGGTAGCTTATAGAGCGTTATTAGTTCTTCGTCTTGGTGTCAAGATTAACGAAATCCCAAACGGTGTGAACGTCAATGGACATCAAGGCTGCATTTGGAAAAGCGGTGAAGTTGAGAAGAGTAGAGATAGATCTGTCACAGGAAGATATGGCAAATAGCGCTGGGATGGCGCGCTCGTTTATCTCTAAAGTCGAGCGAGGCGATGCAAATCCCTCTGTGACTTCTGTAAAGAAAATTGCTGATACCTTGGGGGTGTTGCCTTCAGATCTGTGGCTAAAAGCTGAGGGCTACCTATCAAAATAATGTATCGGATTTAACGCAACTAGTTTTTGATAATCAAGTTCACGCTGCTTTTGCAACTCACGCTCATAGTCATCCCAAACGTAGCCAGGGGCAGTAAGGCAACAGCGCTCGTAGCTCTCGTCAACAGCGCCCCTTAATATTGCCATCCATCGGTGATTGTCTAACCCTAGCTCCGTTCTCGGCAGCCTCTCGTGAAGAGAGCGCTTACAAGAAAATGCGTTCAAAAGGATTTTTTGCCGAGTGAAGGCTAGAAAAAACACGTACTCAAGCCTCTCGTTATTATAGGTATCTTTAAAGTGGCTCCATAGTGCTGGGTCATCCGAGTCAATGGGATACTTGCTTAAACGAAGGTAAGTCAATGCCGTTACGAAAGCGGTATCGACTAACTGTTCGTAGTTCTCTACCCAGCGACATTTTCGTAGGGTGATGGCATAATCGACCGCCACCTGAATGGCATCCGCTTCGAATAGTCCGTGGCTAATGCACCGACTTCTTTGGTTTACCTCTTCGCATACTGCTGAAAGCTTATCCATATCTACCGGCAATGCGTGGTGTCTGTGCAGCCGGTGGTGAACTTCCTGCAATTGAGCAGGGGTGAACGTATGGATCCACATAATTGTCTCCAGATGGTTTGTGTTTGAATTTTAAGGTGTTAGGCAGGGGGGTAAGCTGACTCTAATATGGAATCAGCTTCGGAGTGTTAGTTATCGTGTTCTTTAGTCGTCCTCGTTTTCATTATTCTTCGGTGCTTTGTCTACGTCAGTGACGTTAAGTTGTTCCGCAATGGTGGAAGCATCGTTCGCTGCAATGCGTTTATTAGACGTAATATTTAGTTGCCCCTCGTTCAGTTGGACATAGCTGTTGAGATATTTCTTCAGCGAGCGAATGCCAATTTGGGTATGCAATCCTTTGATTATCTTATCTATTCGCGTGGCTGAGGTGTTTGCTATCGCTTCGATGAACAATGGATAAATAGTGTCTGGCATGTAATATCCGTGGGACTTCAGATATACGGTTACTACGCGAGCCAGGTATTGATAAAAGCGCTCAGCTGACTCTGGCTCTTTGGGCGCCAGTTGGGCCGCTTGATAGGTAAACGACGCAATGTAAACAAACGGGTCTGGCGCATCCATAGCGGCGATTAAGTGCTGCAATGTCACATGTCTCAATCGGTGAGTCACGGTGAGGTCACAATCACTATCCCAGTCCGACGCGTTCAATGAGCTTTTTACAGCATCCAGAAGTTCTTTCGTGATAGGCGTCACATTGAGCTCTGCTATCGCGACTCCGGCTTGATACGCTTCATTTAATCGAAGTTCAATCATTTTTTTTGAGGCGTGGTCATAGACTGAAACGCAAGGCATGTATGTGCGGCGAAATCCTGTATCTACATAGCCTTCTTGAGGATCGAATATCAAAACGTTACTCCTTGTTTTGGGTAGACTGGAGTAATCGAATTGATAATTAGTGGTGGTTAATTACCCCAGCATGAAAGGGTGACATTACTTGTTTACTTTATTAGATTCAACGGGTTAGTCGTTAACGTAGTTGTCCCACTGAACGCCTTTGCATCCTGACACAGTGAAACTTTCTCTTAAGCTCCTTAAACCCGTTATAAGTGGTCCAAAACGAATCGGTGAGTGAATCCTCCGCTTTGTCATTTCAAGGGCATCACCTGCTGTTAAGGACTCGCTCGAATTGCTTATGATGGTCTTGGCGTGCTCTAACATGAGTCGCGGTGCAAACTTATCAACCGTTGTCCATTCGTCCCGCATGACGTTGAACAATATTTGGTCATTGCCTTTCATGGGGATGCCATACTGATTCAAAAATAGCAGGCACACAGCAAATGCAGTTTCTGCGGCACGGTTGGTATCCTCTGTCCACTCGGTGTGTGCTAAGCGAATAGCGTACTCAGCGGCAATTGAGAATATCGAGTCTAAGTTAACGGTGTAATCAAAATACTCACGGTCAACAGTGCTGCAAATATCGACAAGCTGAGCAAAGTTGGGCTGGTGTGTCGCTTCGCGATGCATCCCCTTGTGTATTTTGACGATGTCCATGGGTTTGACTAGGCGTAAAATCATAATGGTCTCCAATTGATAAGTGGCGGCGAGCTGCCGCCATTGAGGAATTTGGGGTTAGCAGTTCATGTCTGGAATGGCGTCGCCGCGCTGGTCTGCAATGCGTTTCATAATCCACTCGTCGACTTCTGAGTCTATCCAGGCGACATTTTTGCCAAGAATTTTGACCGGCTTTGGAAATGTGCCTTCGTTAATCATTTTGTAGATTGATGTGGTGCCCAAGCCTATGCGCTCTTTAACTTCTTTTAAGCGTAAGAATCTCATTGTTATTTCCTCTGATTGGTTTATCTCAGAGGATTCACAGGGGCTGTAACGAATAACCATGAAAAACGAAACCACTGGATTTCAGGCCTATATCACGCACGTGCATTCAAGAATCGAAAACATGGAGACACAAAATGCACGAGCAAAATGCTGAGTATGTAACGAATGGGCCGATGACTGAGGTTGATGTGCTGAATAAAGCGTCTGAGATCCTCGAGACGAAGTTTTTGAAGGGGGAGGGCTTCACCAGTCCGTCTGCTGCAAAAGACTTCCTGAGATATAAGCTGGCGCATCAAAAGCGTGAAGTGTTTGCTGTCATGCTGATGGACTCACAGCATCGCCTGATTGAGTATAAGGAGTTGTTCTTTGGGACCATTAACGCCGCCCCGGTATATCCCCGTGAGGTGATGAAGGAAGTGCTTCAGCAAAACGCTGCCGCCATCATCCTGGCGCACAACCATCCATCAGGTGTGACAGAGCCATCGGAGGCTGACAAGCGTGTGACAACGCGTATTAAGGACGCGCTCAATCACATAGACGTCCCCGTGCTTGACCACATCGTAGTAGGCCAAGACACGGTTTCGTTTGCTGAAAGGGGATTGTTGTAGTTGCACTGTCGCTAAGCGCGTAGAAGAGGTTATCCCTGGGCCTTTTCTACGTTGCTTGGTGCCTTATGCTGGCGCTTTATTTTTTGCATTGCTGCTGTAAAACGACTGACGCTTACCCTGGTACTTGGTCGTGCCTTCTTTGCATAGGTAGCTGAAGTGCAGGAATGCGTCTCTGTGTACTGGGTCGTCAGTACTGAGTGGCCCTTGCAGTACCCTAAACACGGGTTTCGATGTGTGAAGCAGCGCTACGGGCGAATCAGCTGATAACCCATGCGTCTTGAGCCATGCTCGTCGGATAATCTGACCCAGCTTAGTAGGGTCCTCATGGCTTAAGTTACCGACCGGATACAACGTGTCTTTATTGGTGAATAGTACGACGTGATAGTGCTCTAATTCGCACGCCTCAGTCTGTTCAACCTTAGCAACGTATTCGACGTCCGTTGGATAAACACGTTTGCTACGGCGGTTTAGGGACTTTTGATAGCTTGCAATGCCTGCCTTAACTCTCTCTATAAACTCCGTTATCGGATTACGTTGAAGGTACGGATTCGTATGAGCAGGTAGATGCAAGTCAAACTTCACTGCTAATACTCGCTTATGGTTCTGTAGCACTCTCTCCATGACCGTATGTAGGCGGTCTACGTATGGCAGAATGTATGGTGCATTTGCTGTATGTAAAGCAAAGCCCTCATATTCAGCATCATAATGTAGCGTGTGGTTATGGTTGTTAGCGTTACGTTTTCTCATTTCAGACCTCGTGACCGTTATTGATTCATAAGAGATCTGATCCTGTAATCTTTAACCATGAGTCAGGCGTTAAGCTTAGCGGCTTACCTGTCACTGGCTAAGCATTAGTTACTAAACGTACCAATGAATGATGCACTGATTGATAGTAGTGAAGGTTGTATATATTACTATTACCAACAGTTGCTACTTGCGTGATAGCTTATGCTTTTGATAAAAACACAAGCACTGGCCAGCGTACTCAGTTCGCCATTATTTTGATAGTATAGAAAGCGAATGGTTGCCCTACGCTACTGGGTTTACCTATGCTTCCCTAAAATTTATGACACCAAAGGCGCTTTACTTCGCTATCTATAATAAAGATGGAGAATGCGTTTTGAATGTGTTTAGAATGCGTTATAAATGAGTTGCGTATGCGCGAAGGGTGTGTTTTTTATGTGCGATTGGTGCGTGACCGGCAGGTAAATTTTTCAGAGTGGGGTCTATTTTGGCAGTTCATGATAAGGGTGAGGTAGTACCAAAATCGTTGCTTCCGAAAGATGAAGCCCATTGGTGCTGGTTGTATAAACAGTTAGTTATGGAGGGAAATATAAAACCGACTGTGGGTACGACGACACTTAAAGAAAGAGTGCGAGAGATTGATAGTTATTACCGAACTCTGCCTAAGGAATCTAAACCAGGATCGCCCAGTGGTCCACAGATTGCCCGTCATTATAACGAGCAATATGACTTGTACGGTCTTAAACAAAGTGATTTAGATTGGTTTTCAAATAAATCTGTTGGGACTGAGTGGCTCTATTTGGTGTGGTTAAGTGTAATCAAATCTAAACCTCGACAAGTACAAGCCGATCAAAATCAGTCTATATACGAAGTTGCTAGCTACCTTGATGCTGAAGTTGAGTTATCAGGTGGTTTAGGGTTTCAGCTGCAAGCTGGCGGAGATGTGTGGGTGAACCCTGATTACAAAGACATGGGCCTTGAGTTGCAGCCATATAACCGAGAGCAACTAACCTTATTGGTTATCGACTTCTTAAACCTTTGTCACGCTGAAATCGATCAGAAAAGGCACTACATTGCACACATTAAGAGAATAGTCGATGCTGCTAAGCAAGAGAATTGGCTGCCCTTTATCAAAGAAGCACAACCGAAGTTGCTTGATTGGCTCTGGGTATACCTTAGGGGAACAGATAGCAAAGTTAACTCTCGATATCGGATGCCTGGAAAGGTGAGCGATCACTTGGATACGTTTCGTGTTGAAAGATTAATTGCAGAATTCTCGCTTTGGGGTCGGGGCGTCGCGGAAAAACGAGTTATCCATGAGAAAGTTAGGTCAGCCTTTCAAAGAAAGACTCGTCAGGTTGAGAACGCGTCGACGAAGATCCGCAAAAACTTTACATTATCACACGATACAGCAGATATGCTTGATGAGCTATGCAAGGGCGAAAAGTCGCAATCTGATTTTCTAGACCGATTGATAAGAGAGAAATATCGTGAGCTTTGAACTGCTAATAAAGACAAGCAGTGATGATACTAGGCAGATACAGCTAGCAAACCCAATCCCAAATGAAACCTATCAAAGTACGTTGTGTTGGTGGGTTAAAAGGTGGGTGAAATGCAATTTTTAAGAGGTAATTCCTTTTATAGTTATGTTTTATAAGAGCATTTTAAAAACAAACAATATTCAGATCCAGAACATCGAGTAAGTCGCGCCTTTGGCGCGACCCAGCCCAACCCAACCATCTCCTAGCGATTTAATGATTCGTCCACGACGACGGCATTAATCGTGCAATCAACAAAATGTTTGGCAACGAACACCCCCCGATCCTAACTTGATGGAAGATAGAGCACTTAAGCGCACATAATTTACGCTGTACGTTTCACCGGTAAGTATCGGTGCTTGGATTCAGTTGCGCTGTTCTTATGTAAGGAGGTATTAGGAAGCTTGCTTTTAAATTAATATAAGATAAAATGGTTAACCTAATAGGTTAATAAAAATATATGGATATACAGTTCAAATCGAGAAGACTCGAGAAGCAGCTCAGCAAAGATAAAGAGATGCAGAAGGCCTACGGAAGCAATCGGAGCAAACATCTTCGACGGGTGATGGTGTCGCTATCGGCTGCGCCTAACTTAGGTATATTTGCTCCGCCATATAGCCCGCCTAATCGATGTCATGAGCTAACTGGCAATAGAAAAGGAACTATTTCGATAGATCTCGATGGTCCATATCGATTGTTATTTGAACCTATCAACGATCCACTGCCAACTTTGCCTGATGGCGGACTAGATTGGGGTGGCGTTACAGCAATTAAAATACTGGGAGTGGAGGATACTCATGGTTAAAGTAAAAAATGAGTTTCACCCTGATTATGCGGTGCCTCCGGGCGAGATTCTGGAATATGAGTTAGAGTTTCGTGCGATGAGCCAAAAAGAGCTTTCTGACCGGACAGGCATTACCTCTAAGCATTTAATTTCAATTATCAGAGGGGACTCAGCGATAACACCGCAAACAGCGATTAAGCTTGAGCGAGTGTTGGGTATGCCTGTTGATTATTGGTTGAATCTAGAATCTCAATATCGAGAAATATTAGCTCGAAAGTCTGAGAAAAAACAGCTAGAACGCGATTTGGAGTGGCTTAAGCGTGTTCCTGTGAATGAAATGGCAAAGCGTGGTTGGATAGAAAAGCCGAAGGATAAGATGGCGGTACTAGACCGCGTACTTAAGTTCTTCGGTATTGCTAGCGTGGCTCAATGGGATGATATCTGGCCAAATTTAGCGGTTGCATATCGACAGCATCAAAAGCATGAAGTGTTTCCTGAAGCCGTATCGGCTTGGTTGAGGAAAGGCGAGCTAGAAAGCCATAAGATTCAATGTAATAAGTTTGATAAATCTGGTTTTAAGGCACTACTTTCCGACCTTCGGGCGTTAACAACTAAGACACCAAAAAACTTCGTTCCTGAATTACAACAAAGATGTGCTAATTTTGGTGTTGCTGTAGTTTTTGTGCCCGCATTACCGAAAACGAGCGTGAGTGGTGCGACACGTTGGCTAACAAAGGACAAAGCACTGATCCAGTTGAGCTTACGGTATAAATCAAATGATCACCTTTGGTTCACGTTTTTTCATGAAGCTGGTCACATTTTACTTCATGGTAAAAAGGAAATGTTTCTGGAAGGAACCAACGGACTGGATGGTAAAAAAGAGGAAGAAGCGGATAAATTTGCCGAAGAAATGCTTATACCGCGAGCTGAGTTCAACGCCTTTGTGAAAGCTCGTAACTTTTATGCCGATGATATACGCGGGTTTGCCGAAGCTATCGGTATAGCGCCAGGAATCGTAGTGGGTCAACTACAGCATAAAAAGTTTTTGCCGCAGAACTTTTGCAACGAATTAAAACAACGCTATGAGTGGGAGGGGTAAGATGTTTTCAGAGAACTATCAGCAGGTAGAAAAGAAAAAATGCAGAAGGTTTCTGAATACTTATATGATTTTTTAATTTCTCGAACACATGAAACTCAAATTCAGTATCTCAAATCAACTCACCAAGCTATGTAAACTGGACTTGCCCCGGCTTACTGATGTGAACGGAGAAAACCCTGGTGTACAGCCAGTGCTAACAAACAGCGTGCAATGTGGCTGGCAATTTCATGTCGTGCGCGATGAGCTTTGTTGGTTGGTGTTTGCGATGGAATCTTATAGCCGCTATAGCATTGTCATGCCCTACGTATTAAAACCGGTCTGGACTGAAATTGCGCGGGATTTTGATGCGTTATGGTTAGAGCATATTTTGGCTTGGTTTCGTATGGGGGGTTTTGTGCGAACAGATGCACAAATTGCCGAAGTCGTGCGGCAATTTAACACGAAGCCGGTAGCAGAATACCATCGTAACTTAGATATGAGCATTAACGGCCATTTAGCCGACGCAAAGCTTTGGCTAGAAGCCTATAAACGAGATGTTAAACCACGCCTATTCGATAGCGAACACGCCTGGCACTTTTGTGAAATGCTTAATCAGGAAACAAAACGAGTGAACAAACAACGGCGTAAAAGTGCGGAGTTTGTACCTCTTGAACGATTCTTATACGACAACCTGTACCGGTATGCGAAAGGACTCTGCGACGGTCCTATCCCGGGAACCAAAGAAGGTGACTTTCCCAACCCGCATAAACAAGGACCGGACTTGCGGTTGGTTTGATTTGTCGCGCCTTTGGCGCGACTCCGCCCAGCCTCACCAACCACACCATCACCTAACTACCGAAAATTCCTGAAATAGATGAGCAGGTAAAGGGTGTGCAAGGCGCCATGTGATGCTCATTGGGGCGGCGCCTTCATGTTTAACAAATTCTACAGGTCCACAAGGTCTGTAAGGGGAGTCCTTGTTCAAACGCACGAACAGTTGAAACTGCCAGCCTTCTTCAGCTCCTTGTATATAGCGGAGTCCCGCTGCTGTTGATGGGCCTGTCGTATTTTGAGATTGCCAATGAAATAGCTCGGGGCTTATTGCGTAGTCGTTGTACTCGACGCCTTCATGCAATGCATTTGATTTATCTAAGGTTACGAACAAAGCTTCAATTTTCCGTTCGAAGTCGCGCCACACGCCAGCTTGGAAAGGGCTGTAGCGGGTCTCAGTATAGTATTCAAATGCGGTTAATATCTCTCTAATTTTGTAGCTACTGTGTAGCTTCAAGCCGGTCCACTTAATGCCCGGTACTTCATAAAAGCTTTGATTAGTCCGTGCGTCCAAGGCATCACTGAGCTCGATGAGCTCTTTTGCAAGCTCAGGACATTCATTGAGTTCTGTTTGTAGCTCGGCAACAGACTGTGTAGAGCGACCGCCTTTTACCTGATATGTAAACATCAACGCTCTTTTATATTGGGGTGAGGTTGGTGAAATACTGACGTGTTGTCCAAGCTTTCTAATAACATCAATATAGTCAGGGTCATCGAGATGCAGTACATCTTTAAAGCGTCGATTGATTGATGTTTCTTGTGCAGTAAATGCGGGTGAGATAATTTCTGCATCACGCTTGAGGCGTGTCCAGCCCGATGCGGTTTGCCCGCTACCTTTACGGTAAATGTCAGTTAACTCAATCGCTTGATCATTAACGAAATCCGTTAATTTTATTTCGTCTTGTGGGTGGCGCAGTTGATATTGGACAAGTTCTTGCCTTAGGCGATTCCAGTTTAGATTGATTGTTTGCCGTAAATTGGTCAGGATTTGCTGACGCGCTTGCCGATTCATTTGCAAATAACAACCGGGCGGTAAGCGCGAAAATCCATTTTCCACACCGTCGAGAACTTCTTTTTTACTTAACCCTGTAATCGCACTGTATAAAATATCGAACCGGAAATGAGTATCGTATTGACCTACAAAGTCGAGGATGAGACAACTCTCTTTACCCTCGAATAATCGTAACCCTCGCCCAATTTGCTGTTGGAATAGCGACACACTTTGTGTTGGTCGCAGTAAAAGGAGCGTATCGACATAGGGTAAATCGACCCCCTCATTAAAGAGGTCAACGGTTACGATGATATTAATGTCTCGCTGCTCTAGCTCTCTTTTGATTTGTTCGCGTTGATTTTGCGGAGTGTCGCCAGTGAGTAGCTTGGCTTTAACGCCCTTGTCACAGAAGTAGTGAGTCATGAACTGGGCATGCTGCACTGAAACACAGAATGCCAACGCTCGACACTCGCTGATGTTGTTTACGTGCTCTTGCCAAGCTCGAAGGACTGCAAGAGCTCTTATATCACTTTCAGATAATAGGTTATCAAGCTGTGAGCGTTCATTAGCTGAGCGCCAATTTATACCTCGATAGTTAACTCCGTCGTCACACGCATAATATTCAAATGGCGCTAACAGTTGCTGTTCTAGCGCATGCCATAAACGCAACTGTACAGCAGGTGAACCATCAGGTCGGGGATCGAAATGACGCATGATATTCAATCCGTCCGCACGCTCTGGCGTTGCAGTTAAACCGAGTAGGTATTTAGGCGTTAGTGCTTCTGTGATGCGTTGGAATGAGGCCGCTTCAATATGATGACACTCATCGATAATGACCATATTCCAATAGTTTTCATCGTGTCGTGTTGTGTAATCGCGCGAATTCAGTGTTTGTATTGTGGCAAACAGATGCGAGTCAGAGTCAGGTTGGTGGTTTCCCGAGAGTAACTCACCAAAATTAGAGTCTCGTAAAACGTGACGAAATACTTGTAGAGACTGCTGTAAAATCTGTTCTCGATGAGCCACAAACAATAATCGAGGCTGTCCGCCTTCTTGTGAGCAGATCCGCCGATAATCTAAAGCGGCCATAACGGTTTTACCCGTACCGGTCGCTGAGACCAACAAGTTTTTGTAACGTCCGTGATCTCGCTCATTTTGTAGTTGATCGAGGATAATCTGTTGGAACGGTTTAGGCCGAATGTCAAAGAATGTGGTAATGATATCGGCATTGTATTCTGGCTTGCCGCTCTCGCGCGTCAGTGCTTTTTTGAGTTCAGCTTTGTGTGTTTCATTATTAGGATCGTAAAGTTGAAACTCTTCATCCTGCCAAAGTGTTTCGAAGTGCGCACGGGCGCGTTGATATAACTGTTTCTGACCCTGTTCGGTGAATTTAACCGTCCACTCTAAGCCCCCCATCAGTGCCGCTTTAGAAAGATTTGCACTACCGACGTAAGCGGAACCAAACCCTGTGTCTCGCTCAAATATCCATGCTTTTGCGTGTAAACGAGTACGACGTCCATCCAAAGACACTTTAACCTGGCAATTGGGTAGTTGAGCTAACATATCGACTGCGGACTGTTCAGTCGCGCCGATGTACGTCGTGGTTATAATTCTTATGCTGGTCTGCGAACGTTGTTCGGCGTCTACTGCGGTAATTTCCTTGAGGATATTAATGATTTTTCGTACACCTGACATGGTGATAAAACTCATCAAAATATCAACGTGATTGCAGTGCGAAAGCTCCGCTTGTAACTCATTGAGTAATCCTGGCGAGTCTTTTCCTGATGTAAACAACCAAGGTTGCGACATACCTATTTGCGGTAAACTTAACGGTTGGTCAGGCGAATGTAGAGCACGCAAGACTGAAGGTGGATTTAAGTAAGTCGGTGTGTTCGTCTCAGTTTGGCTGAGCTGTCGAGCAGTGACTAACACTTCATTAAGAACTTCGATTTGCCGTCTTAACCTGGCATTGTTAGCAGACTCATTTTCTTGAGTTTGGGTAGTGAGCTCAGAGAGCGCTTGGGCGATTTGTTCAGTTAGAACTTCTGCTAAATGGCGACTGCTGGTGGTGAGGTCAAGCTCCTCGCTTACCTCTGTATAGCCCGACTGATCAATAGCTTCCTGTAGCTCTTCGCTTTTGAGTAGCTCGTAAAATCCCTTTTTCATTACCATGGTCCTTTGAGCCCAATACTTAAGCATCTCAAGATGCCAGGTTTGTCGGGCTTGGGCAAGATGGTTAGAATGAACTCATCATTTTTGCATAGCGACCAACCATGCCCCCAAAACACAAACACACCGAACGTGACATTATTCGAGCGCTGACGGAAGTCTGCGAGGATGCCAAGGTTGAGCATGAGGGCTTCGTGTGGCTCACGCACGAGGTGAACTATCAGCGTTTTCCACAGAGCTTAGTGGTGACCTTGGTGTTTGATGAGTATGTCAGTGAGCCGGCGATGTTGTCGACTTTGGCCGCGTTAGTGCCGGAGGTACAGCGCGCCTTGAAACCTATTGTGGGTGGTGAGTTGCCTGCACGTCAGATTGAGGCGCGCTACGAACACACGATGCATTAGCAGATGATGCTTGCCGAGTTTCCTCCTCGCCGCTTGGCGTTATACATGGCTTGATCGGCGTGATGTAGTAGTTGCTCAATGCTTTGACCGTGTTCCGGCCACATGGCCACGCCAATGCTGGCAGTAATGGCTAACGATCCATGCTTCATGATGTGGGGTGGCTTTAATGCAGCCTGGATCTTATTAACCACCTTATCAATCGCACTATCGAGTCGTCGGGTATGCGAAGCATCCACCAACACCACAAACTCGTCTCCACCCAAGCGTGCTGCGGTATCGGTATTACGGATCGCGGATTGAATCCGAGTGGCGACTGCTTTTAATAATTCATCGCCCGTAGCATGACCGTAATGGTCGTTAACCGCCTTGAACTTATCGAGATCGAGGTAGAGTATACCTAGCCCGCCGGCATCACGCTCTGCACGCGCTTGTGCGGTACGCACGCGGTCATAGAATAACGCCCGGTTAGGGAGTTGAGTCAGGGAGTCGGTGAGCGCCATGTGCTCTAGCCGCTCGATAAGTGCTTCGCGTTCGTGTTCCAACGCTCGCTGTGCAGTGATATCGCGTGCCACACCAATACGCATTTGGTCTTTTTCGGACCAGCGTGCTGTCCAGTGTAAGTAAATGACTGAGCCGTCTTTATGGATGTAGCGATTTTCAAAATGTAGCACGTCCCGTCCATTATTGACCTGCTCGGCACGCAACAGCGTCTCGGCATGATGATCCGGGTGCATAAAGTCAAACATTGAACGGCCAATCATTTCTTCAGGCTCATATCCAAACACGCGTTTGGCGCCTGGGCTGAGGTAACTAAAGCGGTGGTCTGGATCCACAACGCAAATGGCATCAAGGAGCAGATCCATATATTCTGCAAGGGCTGCAAATGCAGGTTTATTCATAAGCCGCCTTAGATTTTGTTAGTATGATTGTTCTAAAACCTTATGTTTGCTTAGATTAGCCCGTCTGTCTATGCTTTCCATCTTTTATTAGTGAGTGATGAACGGATATGAATATTTGGGTGGACGCCGATGCGTGTCCGACGGTCATAAAAGAGATTTTGTATCGTGCCGCTGAGCGCAAGCAGGTGTCGCTTATTTTGGTCGCTAACCAAGCGTTGCGCGTGCCGCCTTCTAAGTTCATTCGCTCAGTGCGCGTGGAGTCGGGGTTTGATGTGGCGGATAACGAAATTGCTGAACGCTGCGAGGCAGGTGATTTAGTGATCACCGCAGACATCCCTTTGGCTGCGGACGTGATCAAAAAGGGTGGGCAAGCGCTGAGCCCAAGAGGCGAACTGTACACCAAAGAAAATATCGGTGGGCGTCTTAATATGCGCGATTTTATGGATACCATGCGCAGCAGTGGCGAGCATACCGGAGGTCCTCCCCCTTTGCATGCTCGCGATAAAATGGCATTTGCCAATCAACTCGACCGAATATTGACGCAGCTCATTCGATAATTGAGTTTCGCTGGTATTAAAGTGCATTTTAAATGTATGATTAATTCGTAAGGCATAATGAGCCCATACGGAGTTATTCATGCAAGTGACACAAACGGAACAGGAAATGCGCCTGACGCCTCTACTGCGCCAGGCATTTCGACCTTTCTTTTTATTCGGCGCTAGCTTTAGCATTGTTGCGGTTGGTCTGTGGATAGCGATGCTTGGCGGCTGGGTCTCACTCCCTGTCTACGGCAACATACTGTTTTGGCACGCTCACGAAATGCTATTTGGGTTTGTTACTGCAATTATTCTCGGTTTTTTGCTAACCGCAGTACAAAACTGGACGGGGCAGCGCGCTACTCATGGTAAGACATTGTTTGTTCTCGTCATGCTTTGGAGCTTAGCTAGGTTGGCGTTCCTGTTTGGTGCCTATCTGCCTGCGCTCGCGGTCATCCTTATTGATTTAAGTGTATTGCCAGTAGCCGCACTGTTGTTTGCGCGTCTGCTGCTTAATGTGAATCAAACCCGTAACTTATTCTTTGTGCCTATTTTACTGTTACTCACCGCGACAAATGCGATGATGCACGCAGGACTTTGGTTTGAGCAGTATGCGTGGCAGGTACAGGGCGCTTATGCTGCGGTATTTTTAATTACCCTGTTGATGAGTGTGATCGGTGGACGTGTCATACCCATGTTTACTGCAAATGGTACCGGTACTGCTCGGGTAAGCGCTTGGCCTTGGCTAGAACGTGCTGCTTTGGGTTGCTCGTGGCTGATCGCGGTGGCGTTTTTGTTCAGTCTAGATGGAGTGTTACCGGGCGCTGTGCTTGCCTTATTGTTTGCAGTCGCTGGTGCATTGCACGCTATTCGTTGGTTGCGCTGGCGCCCATGGATAACTTGGCGCGTGCCGTTAGTATGGTCCCTGCATGGAGCTTACGCGTTTATTCCTGTTGGGCTGGGCTTGCTTGCTATCTATTACGCGCAAAGTGCAGGTTTATTAGCAACTCATATTCAGCTTGCCAAAAGTACAGCACTGCATGCGTTAACCGTCGGTGCAATGGGTAGCTTGATTTTGGCGATGATGGCACGTATCTCACTCGGCCATAGCGGACGCCCTTTAAAATCTAAACCCGTGATGTCTGTTGCGTTCTTGCTAATATTACTGGCTGCGTTAGCGCGTGTTGTGGGTATTGTGGTGATGCCCGAGGCTACGTTCAGTTGGTTATTGGTTGCGGCACTGGGATGGATGTTGAGCTATGGTTGTTTTGTTGGTGTGTATCAGAACATCTTGCGAAGCCCCAGAGCGGATGGCCGCCCTGGGTAATCACTCATATAGTGCGGTTTAGCCGCGCGAGAGTGTTTTAATAAGATGGTAACCAAATGCGGTTTTAACGGGACCATGTACTTCTAGTGTCGGTTGACCGAATACCACCTTGTCAAAGGCAGGTACCATTTCACCGCGACGGAACTCGCCTAAGTCGCCACCCTGTTTGCCTGACGGACAGAGTGAATGTTTACGCGCTAAGTCGGCAAATTTTGCGCCGTTGGCGAGCTGCTTTTTTAGCTCTTCGGCTTCGGGCTTGGTTTTAACCAAAATGTGTAATGCATGCGCACGTGCCATGAGATTTCTCCTTTACTGATACGTTCATCAGTTTATCACAGCTTGTACGGACTACTCCGACCAAACCGCATATTCATTGCCGCTGGGGCAGGTGAAGTGAAATCGATGACCGCCTGGAAAGCTGAAAATGGGCTTAATGATTTCACCGCCTGCTTGTTCGACGGCATGTAGACTCTTTTGTAAGTCGGGACTGTAAAGTACCACCAATACGCTGCCTTGTGCCGTTTGTGCTTTTAGAGGCGCACTGTAAAAGCCACCATCAATGCCGGCATTTTTGATAGCCGCGTAATCGGGACCATAGTCGATATACTCCCAACCGAAGGCGTCATTGAAAAACTGCTTAGTTGCGGCGATATCGCTTGCAGGCATTTCAATATAATTAATTTTAGTGGTACTCATTCTTGGCTCCTAAGCAACCATGGCATCTAAGTGTAGCCCATAATTGTGAGTGCTCAAATTAAGTGCCCCATTGCCTCAATAGGGTGCAGGGTGAACCGAATGGGCTCTTTAAAGTTGAGTCTTTGCAAGGCGGCTCTTATTTCGGTGAGGTCGTGTTCGTTACACACGACCTCGGCCGCTAACATACGTCGGGCGCCGCGGATTTGTTCGGCAATATCGTAGCGTTCGTGGCGACGACTGAAGCCATCAATCTCATATAGGCTAAAGCCCGAAAGAGCGTCTATTTGTAATAGGCAGTCGACCACATCTGCTTTTTGCTCACGACTAAAATACAACTTTAGCAGTTTACTGTTCATGGTAGTGCTTCCTATTTGTGATTTGATAGAGCGCCGGTAATAACAACAAGGTCGCCAGCGTCGCGGTCACTAGTCCACCGATGACCACGGCGGCGAGCGGACGTTGAATCTCGGAACCTGGACCGGTAGAGATCAGCAGGGGAATGAGCCCAAATATCGCCGTGATGGCTGTAATTAATACCGGCCTTAAACGGTCGGTTGCGCCAGCGATCACGAGCGAGGACAGGTGCGAGAAGTGTATTTTGGTTTGCTCAAAGTGGCTGACCATAACGATCCCGTTAAGAATCGCCACTCCCATCAATGCGATGAAACCTACGGATGCAGGCACAGACATATATTGACCGCTAATCCATAGTGAAATAGCACCGCCACTTAATGCGAACGGTATATTCGTGAGCACGATCGCGGTTAACCCAAGTGAGCCCATCGAAGTAAACAAAAGTATGACAATCAGCAACAGTGCAACAGGTATTACCATCAGTAGATTGGCGCTGGCACGCGCTTGGTTCTCGAACTCACCGCCATATTCGACAAAGTAACCGGCAGGTAGCTCAACCTGCTGCTCAATTTGGCTTTGTAGTTCATTTACAAACCCAACGACGTCACGATTTTCAACGTTCGTTGTAATGAGTGCATAACGGTGACTATTTTCGCGCTCGATAATGGCTGGACCTTGCTCGAAACTGATAGTAGCGACCTCGCTAAGTGGCACGGCTTTACCTTGTTCGGCAATAATTGTGAGCGAGTTGAGTCGTGTCACAGCTTGGTATCCGGAACGTTCACTCTGTGAGCCGAACACAATAGGTGTGCGAATTCTTCCATTCACCGCCTCGCTGACCGAGTAGCCACTTAATTGTGAGTGGATAAATTCGCTAAAGGCACGCTTTGAAATACCATAGTAATTCAGCTTTTGCATATCAGGAACGATACTTAGAAACTGCGCACCGGTTATCACGCTTGCCTGCACATCGACGGCACCCTCAACATCGCGTGCCGACGCAACAATTTCATCGGTCAAACCTGCCAATGTGTCCATCTCATCGCCGAACACTTTAATTGAAACTGCACCGGTGCTGCCCGTTAGCATTTCCGAAATACGCATTTGAATCGGCTGCGTCACGTTCACATTCATGCCAGGGTAACCTGATACAACTTCACGGATGGCATCAATTAAGGCTTGTTTATTGTCAAAACGCCACTCATCTCGTGGTTTCAGCTCCATAAACACATCGGTCTCATTTAATCCCATGGGATCAAGACCCAGTTCATCAGATCCTGTACGTGCGACAATTTGCTTAATTTCAGGGACTTGTTCTAGTAGTGCGTTTTCGACTTGCGTATCAATGGCTATTGATTCGCTGAGTGACAAGGTGGGCGCTTTTTCAAACTGTACGATAATGTCGCCTTCATCCATGGTCGGCATAAATGTCTTACCGACCATGATGAAACTTAAGGCGCTCAGACCAAACAGGACTACAAAACCCGTGATTAACAAAGGTTTGTGCGTTAATGCGCTATTGAGTATTACACGGTAGCTTGCCTGCAAGCGTTCTAACATCTTATTGCGGCGTTTATTAGGACGCATCATCAATGAGGCGAGTGCGGGTATCAAGGTCAATGCGGTAACAAGTGATGCTGCAATAGCGATGACAATTGTGAGCGCGACTGGCGAAAACAATTTGCCTTCAAGGCCTGTCAGCGTCAATAGGGGTAGAAACACGAGTACGATAATAATGGTTCCACTGACTACTGAGGGCGCAACCGATAAGCTTGCTCGATAAATTTTATGCAGAATCGGCAAGTTTTTCTCTGAATTGAGTTCGGTTTCAACTTTCTCGGTAATGACGACGGATGAATCGACAATCATACCGATGGCAATAACTAACCCGCCCAAGCTCATCAAGTTGGCTGATAAGCCAATCTGACGCAAGCAGATGAATGTAATGAGCGCTGCGATAGGAATGGACAGCGAGACTAAGATAGACGCGCGTATATTTCGTAAAAAGAACACCAATACCGCGATGACCAATACAATAGATTCCATCAACGCATCAGAAATTCCGGCAATCGCTGTATCGATCAGGCCTTTACGGTTATAGAAAACATTGATGTCAGTGTGTTGCGGCAAGCTACTTTGTAGTTGTGTGAGCTTATCTTTAACAGACGCGACTACAGCCGCTGCATTAGCGCCTTTTAAGCCAACCACTAAGCCTTCTACCGCCTCTTGACCGTCTTTGGTGATGGCGCCAAATCGCGGTAAATAACTCAATGAGACTTCGCCAAGCTGTTCGAGTCGGTAGACATCGCCATTGGCATTTTCCACGCTCAGTGCGGCTAAATCGTTTAATTCAACGATACGGCCCGAGACGCGAGCACTAAAGGTTTCGGTGCCCAGTGTGACGCGTCCTAAGTTACCGACTTGATTGGCTTCCTCCAAACGTGTCTTGATGGTATCTAATGACACCTTAGCTTCGCTCAGTTTGATGGGATCGGGACTGAACTGAAAAGTCCTTACCTTGCCGCCTAAATTAGTCACATCGGCTACGCCCTCTAATGTACGCAACGCAGGGCGAATGACCCAGTCGAGTAAGTGTCGCTTTTCACTGAGCGTGAGGTCAGGGTTTTCAACAGTGAACATAAACATTTCACTTAATGGTGTACTCATGGGCGCAAGTCCACCTTGTATACCTGCGGGCAGCGCATCGCGCACGGCGGCAAGCTTCTCTGCCACTTGTTGGCGCGCCCAATAAATGTCAGTGCCTTCCTCAAAATCTAATGTAATCGAGGTGATACCGTATTTAGTTGTCGAACGTAAGATGGTCTGGTTAGGAATCCCCAGCAATTCGGTTTCGATTGGGTGCGTGACTTGATTTTCTACCCGTTCTGCGGCCATTCCGGGAGCTCGCAAGATAATTTTAACTTGTGTCGGTGATATCTCTGGAAAGGCATCCACCGGGAGTTGCCGAAATGATTGTATTCCCGCCGCTATGATGAGCAAAAAGGTGATAAAAACGAATAGTCGATTTTTTAATGAGAAACTGAGCAATTTAGCAATCATTGCTGCGCCTCCTCGCGACTATCGATTATACCTTTAAGCGCAGCGACAGAATGAGTCACGATGGGATTATCGAGCGATGTGGAAGCGGCTACATAGTAATCTTCACCTTCGACGGCGCTTACGCTAACTGGAATCGGATGGATGGTTTGTTTATCAACACTAAAAACGACAGGTTCGCCGTTTAATGATGAAACCGCTGAGCCAGGTACTTTGAATGCGTTTGCGATGTTACGGAGCGGAACTACACTCATTCGTTGGTAGAGTGTAAATGTGCTCTCTGTTAGCGGCGATGACCACAGTGTGGTAAAGCCATTTCGTGTCGATTGCTCGCGATAGTCAATAGTGAATCGTTCGCCTTGAACGCTGATGTGGTGCACCGACGATGCAAGTTCATTGGGCGCTTGAACGGCAAGGCGTATTTCAGACCTATCAATGACGTAACCAATTCGCATGTCATCGGCGTCTGATTGCCATATGCCGTCGATGGGGGCCTTTAGTTCTGCGCTATCATCGGCGAGTTGATGGAAGCGCGATAAAAGAATTTTAATTTCATGCATTTGATCCGACAGACGGAGGTATTGGTCTAAAAAGTTTTGCCAATCATCAGCTGACAAGGCATTGCGTTGGTATAAATTGTACTTACTTTTATGCTGTTGTTGAGCAACGTCATATTGTGCTTTTACCGTCTCGAGACGGTGAAAAAAGTGTTCGACAGACGGGCCCGTGATGGTTGCAATGCGTTGACCTAAATTAACGCGAGTACCATCCGTCACTGCAAATTGGACATGTGCGTTCTCGAACGGATTCGCAATCACTAAATGCTTCTGGGTCATCGGTTGGTAAGTCGCCAATAGCGGTGCTCCTGGTACCATATCAGCAACTTCCGGCTGCTGTAGCCCAAGCTCATAGTTCTTAAGTTCTGCGATAGAGACTGCTGTTTGTGCAGATACTTGCGTTGAACTCAACGCCACTAGTATTAAAAGAAATGAATAACCAAGGGTACGACGGTTCATAAAGAGACTCCCTGAGCTTGATTGAGTTGTGCTTTGGCCATCTGAAGCTGTACTTGCGTGAGTTGGAAGAACTTCTGATAGTTGAGTTGTTCTATCAGCCGCTCGATGTACATTTTTGTATCAATTTGGTGTTGTCGATATAGCGCGTCGAGCTCATCGAGTGCTTGCGAACTGATAGAAGCATTTTGTTTCGCCAGCTCAACTTGTTGTTGTAATTGTTGATACTGACTTCGGCGCTGGGCGATTCGGGTTTGAATGTCGATCACGGTCGTTTTTAAGCGGGTATTGATATCAGATTGCTCGCGCTGCAACGCATCAAGGTCGAGCGACGAAAGTGTCCGAGAAAATGTTAAGGGTATCGCGAGTCCGACCCCGAGCTGTGTTTCTGTTCCTGCGACTGAACGAATATCTTTAACACCGGCCGTTACGCGCCAGTTACTTTGACTCGCGGCATTATTTTCGGCGTTTAATAGCGCAAGTTGCCATTGTAATTCAATCGCTTGAACGCTCGGGTGCGTCAGATTCGACGAGTCCGAATTAGGTTCTTCTAGGGTGTCGGGTAACTGAGCTTGACCCGTGTATTGCTGCCATAGCCGATAGAAATGCTGTAACTCGACCTGCTTTTTATTGAGCTCAACGTTATAGCTATTAAGGCGCTGCTCAATAATGAGTTGCGCATACTTAGGCGATTGCTTTTGCTGAACTTGAAGCTCGACAGTCGCCAGCATTTTATTGAGTGCATCGATAGTGTGCTTTATAAAGCGTTGCTCGACCTCAGCTTGTTGAGTTTCCCAAAACAGTTGACGAATTGTACCAGATATCCACAAGTCGATTTGTTGCTGTTGAACAACATGGTATTGATGACTCAATTGTTTTGATGACTGAAGAAGTTCATGTTGCTTGGGTGTGAGAAACGCAAATTCAAATAATAGTTCAGTTTCATCACTACCTATCGCATTATCTTGGGTCTGCCAGCGCATAATAGAGGCGGTGATGGGTTCTGCTAACCAACTCCGTGTGTTGAAGGTTTGTAAGGTCGTAGGATCATGTTCGAGAATATTCGAGCGAGCGTAATCTACGAGGTCATTCGCAAAAGCATTGTTCAGAAAAAATAACGCACTCAGCGAAACAAAAATTTTCGGTGCTTTGATGCGGGTAAAAGACATCATCAACTCCATCGGTTAATATCACCACATAATCTAGGGTTTTTATGATGAAAAGACATCGGACACATGTCCTATAACAGCTATAGCAGGGGGATTTATGACAATTGACCGATTGTTGATGGTCGTTTTTTTGTTGATTGCAGGGGCCAACGTGTCGGATGTTGTAGCTGACTATAAAATGGAAGTGGCAGTATGGCATTTGATCGTTGAGGGGATTACCGTCGTTATTTCTATTATCGCTTTCATCGTGCTCTGGCGTCGTGTTATTCGCAGAAACAATGAACTGGCGCATTTACGCACTGCGTTGATAAAGCATCAAGAAAGTGCAGATGCGAGAGAGGAGGCCTCTTACTCAACGGTAAAAACTTGGTTTAATGAATGGAAGCTTTCGCCGAGTGAGCAAGAGGTCGCTGTATTGATGATCAAAGGGCTGACATTTAACGAAATTGCGGAAGTTAGGAGTACGAAGGAAAAAACCGTGCGACAACAGGCATCCGCCATCTATGCGAAGTCTGGTTTGAGTGGTCGCAATAATTTATCAGCGTGGCTGATCGATGCATTACTTAATTGATGACTGCTAAAGTGTCAGTGCTTTAGCAGTCTCTTTGTTTAGCTCGGTTAACGGGTACCAAAAATTTTATCCCCGGCATCTCCCAGCCCCGGGATGATATAGCCCTGCTCATTGAGCTTGTCATCGAGTGATGCAGTAAAAATTCGTACATCGGGATGCTTGGCCAATACGGCTTCAACGCCTTCGGGCGCCGCCACCAACACGAGTACGCGAATGTCCTTACAGCCTTGTTGCTTGAGCATGTCGAGGGTGGCAATCATACTGCCGCCGGTAGCGAGCATCGGGTCGATAACGAGGGCGATGCGCTGGCCGATGTCGTTAACGAATTTATCGAAATAGCTGACGGGCTCTAACGTTTCCTCATTACGGTATAAGCCGACAACACTAACTTTTGCGCTGGGGATGAGTGTGGTAACGCCATCCAGCATCCCCATACCTGCGCGTAGAATAGGGACTACCGTGACTTTTTTACCTTTAAGTTGCTCGACCTCAATAGGTTTTTCGTTCCAGCCCTCAATGGTATGTGGTTCCAGCATAAAGTCACTGGTCGCCTCGTAGGTAAGTAACGTACTGATTTCATTGGCAAGTTCGCGGAAGCTCTTGGTCGAGATCCCGTGTTTACGCATTAACCCAAGCTTATGCTGTACAAGCGGATGCTTAATGACCTGTAATCCCATGGCGATGCCCCTTTATTCATGTTCTTGGCGGCAAAGCATAGCAAATTTCGCTGTTTTTTACTTGCCGATGTCCACTGCATCGACCGGACACACTGCATAGCAGCTGGGCTCAGGATAGAAACCTTCGCATTCGACACATAACGACTGCTTAATTTCGTAATGCTCGTCACCCATCTCGATCGCTTCGACCGGGCACTCAAGCACACACATATCGCAGTTGATGCAGTCTTCGTTAATGGTGATCATGCTCGCTCCTTTTTATCAGAAAACACATGGGTCTATCTCCTGAGTCGATAGCGACTTCAGCAGGAACATAGACTTGATAACCCGAGCCCGGTGCGCGTAAAAGCGGCGTTCCCTTGTTATCCACAAGCTCAGTGACTTTAAGTGGATAGTTACCTTTGGGCGTGATGAGTAAAAGTTCATCGCCCACCGAGAATGCATTTTTTACATCAATAAGGTAGGCATCTTGGTTGTCGCTTGCGAGTAACTGACCGACAAGTTGCTCTTTTCCTTCACTATGAGCGCGTTCGTAGTTCTGCAGTGACTGTGCGCTGTGACGTTGTAAGAAGCCATGAGTAAAACCACGGTTCGCCATGCCATCAAGCGCATTGAGCAGTTGCGGGTTGAATGGCTTGCTCGCTACGGCATCATCAATGGCACGTCGGTAGACTTGGGTTGTACGTGCGACGTAATAGTCGGACTTGGTCCGGCCTTCAATCTTCAGAGAGTGAACACCCATTTGCGTCAGCGGTTCGACTAAATCAACGGCACGAAGATCTTTGGAGTTCATCAGATAACTGCCATGAATATCTTCATCCAGTAGCATGGGCTCATCGGGACGTTGAGGATCGGCGACTAAGATGGGGTCCGGTATATATTGGCCGACTTCGTCTTGCTGTGCAGGTTGCGTGTGGTACTTCCAACGACATGCGTTGGTGCATGCGCCTTGGTTGGGATCACGTTTATTGGTGTAACCGGAGAGTAAACAGCGACCCGAATAAGCCATACACAGAGCGCCGTGGACGAACACCTCAAGCTCCATATCAGGCACGTGTTCGCGCATTTCTTTGATCTCTTGCAAAGACAGTTCGCGTGAGAGGATCACCCGCTCGATGCCCTGTTGTTGCCAGAACTTGAGTGCCGCCCAGTTCACTGTATTCGCTTGCACAGATAAGTGCAGTGCTTGTTCAGGGAAGTGCTGGCGCAGCAACATCACGATACCCGGATCTGAGACGATTAATGCATCAGGCTGTAGAGCAACCACCTGCACCATGTGTTCAACAAACTGCGTCAGTTTTGCGTTATGCGGTGCGATGTTGACCACGACATAAAAGCGTTTACCCAACTGATGGGCGTAGTCGATCGACTCACCTAAATTTGCCAACGTAAAGCTGTTATTTCTTACCCGTAAGCTGTAGCGTGGCTCGCCCGCATAAACCGCATCTGCACCGTAAGCAAAAGCGATTTTCATGGCGGTGGGGTTACCGGCTGGCGCGAGTAGTTCGGGGCTTTTATACATCGACATAGTTTAAGGTACTGATCCAGTTACGTGCGGAGCTAAATGCTCGCAGGTTACTGCTAAATGCCTTATCACGCGTTGATGTGAATCAATAAACTGCCGATGTGAGGCGCTTGAGATGGGGGCAAAAGAGTGCTAATGATAAACAAAATAAATAAACTTTGGTTATTTGTAATGAGTCGTTTCGTTCAGTTCTTATTGGTTAGTGCTATGTTGGTACCTATTGGTGCGAAAGCGGCGCAAGCCACATGCATTGAAAACAAGGCAGCGCTGCTTGAGTTAGATTTTATGAGTTTTGACCAAGACTTTGAAGGGGGCTGGCGCGCCGTTGCCGATACACCCGGTTGTAAGCCAGAAGCGGTTAAACTGATTGAGGCGTATCAACAACAACGAACTGACTTATCGGACGGTATGAAGCACACGCTCCGTCTACATCAAGCCCAGCTGCATGCGGAGTTGGGTCACAATGAGGCGGCGATTGCTTTATTTAGACAGAGTTATAAACCGGACGAGCAGGACCGTAGCGGGTGGAACCCCTATATGGATGCGACCATTGCATTTATTAAAAAGGACAAACCGAAACTGGTTGATGCAATAGCGCGTCTAAAAGCCGTTCCGCGCCCCGAGGGATTTGATCCGCGCGATGCTGAAGGTAATCCGATTGAAGTGCCGTGGCCACCTAACTTAACTATTGTTGAATCTTATCTGCGATGCTTCGATATGAATTATGTTGAAGTGAATGTCGAGGGACAATGCCCTCGACCTAAAAATGATGAAACGGCTGACTAGTCGGATAGGTAATATTCAACTGTTGAAACGACACGTACTTTTTTAAGGTGTGGGTTATGGCGGTCACGTTCTTGAATACTGAATAGGCCTTGGCGGGCATCTTTTATTTTGCCGAGTTCGCTATTACTATCTTCGGCGAACTTCTCTGCCACTTCGCGTGCATTCTTAGTGGCTTCTTCTATCATTTCGGGTTTCACATCGTTTAATCGGGTGAATAGGTACTCGGGTTGCGCTTGGTAATCGTCGGTAGATAGCACCATACCTTGTTTACCTAATTCCGATAGCGAACTCATCATGTCGCGTATTGTTTCGACGCGCGTTGAATACACGGTAATGGTTTGGGTGGCGGTGTAGCGAAACTCAGCCGGTTGACCTGAGCCATAACGTTGTGCCGACTTATCGGTGATCGAGGGAGCTGCGACGGAAATCTCATCGGCTTTAACCCCTTTACCCTTTAGAAATTCGGTGACCTGTTGTTTGCCTTGTTCAATGGTTTGATAAATATCCGAAAGTTCATTGCTGGCAGCGGTAAATTGAATCGGCCATATAACGGTGTCGGCAACATACTCGCGTTCAGAGAGCCCTTTCACAGTGACACTGCGATCCATTGCTCGAAAGTCGGTTAAGCCTTTTGAAAAAAATGTACCAAGTACCCCACAACTGACGATCAGTCCGATGGCGATGATGATGCTGTTTTTGGTTTGCGACATGAAGCCTCCGATTCGAGTTCGACCCAATTTCTACCAGCTTCCTTGCCGCGATATAGCGCGTCATCCGCACGCTTTACTAATGTATTGACCGAGTCATCGGGTTTGAGTTCACTCACTCCGATGCTAGTAGTCAATTGAATGTTCTCATTTATAACTGTGTGCCAGGGATATTTTGCAATTGCTTTGCGAATGCGTTCAGCAACTTGCGCGGCGTGATTTAAGTTGGTTCGTGGTAAAAACACCAAAAACTCCTCACCCCCCCCAACGAGAAACTTTGTCATGGTCGCGTACGGTGTCGCGTAAAATATCAGCAGTAATGCGAAGTACCTTATCGCCGACTTCGTGCCCATGTGTATCATTGACTGATTTAAAATGATCAAGGTCGAGCAACAAAACAGAAACGTTGCGTTGTTCGGCGTGTTTATTCTGTAAGGCTCGTTTTAATAACTCCGACATATGTCGGCGATTTCTTAATTTGGTTAATGGATCGGTGGTTGCGTAGAACCTGAGTTGGTCATGAGTTAAATTGACCTTATTTAGGTAATACAGTGCTAAGTAACCAAACATCATAAACACTACCGTCAGATTAAAAATATGAACCCCGACGACAGCGGTAGCATTGATTGGCTGTATCGCAGGATAGTACCAACTGAATAAATCAAGGCTAAGATAATATACCCACAATCCAAATAGCGTTAACACTGCGGGCTTGAGGCTCATGCTGACAAATATGGCGGGAACAAACATTAATAAAAAATAGTGGAAGCCACTGTCCCATCCGATCATGAGCGTACCGAGTGCCGAATGGTAGAGCACTTCTAACCAAATAAGCGATATGGCTAACATATTTTTGCGCTGACCGAATGCCCAATATGCAGTAAGATACATTGCAATACTGAGTAAATTGACCCAGGCAAGGATGGGCGAATCAAGTATCAAAAAAATGAAGAAAAATGCGACATCGATTGATGCAGCGATAATGCAACACCGTTTCGCAACTTGCCAAAACTGCGGGCGCTTAGGTGAGAGCGCACTGAACGCTGACAATTCCATGTCGTAGCCAGATCCCTATATAAAAAAGCGTAGTGTAATGTTACAGCATGCTGAATGTAACATTTTATTTCAACCCAGTGTTAATAATATTTAAGGTTGCTCGGCGCAAATTGAGGTCTTTTCAACGCGTAAATGGGCGATTTCAGTTCATGATGTGTTCAGTCTGAGGATGCGCTTATTGGCATTGTTTATTTTTCCCTTATAGTTTTTCTAAACAACGAAAAGGAATTTATGATGCTTCAGCCCGTTACACTTACTCAATTTCATGACATATTTTCGTGGCCAACAACCTCGAACGATCGTCTCTTTTGGTTAGGTCCAAATGTTGATGCAAATAGTCCCATAGATGATGTTTGGGCGCGCTTAAAATGTGGCGAACGACCTTCTCTTGGGTTTTGGTACGACAATAAGTTAGTTGGTTTCGCACAATGTTATGAAAAACATGAAGGCGCAAGACACATTGCATGTTTGATTGTAAACCCACAGGAGCGAGGTAAAGGGCTAGGGCGCCTATTTGTGCAGGAGTTACTTGATTACGCTTGGCAACATCCTGACGTTGAGCATGTTACATTAAACGTATTGCCAGAAAATCATCGCGCATTGAATCTATATCGCAGTTTAGGGTTTATAGAGCAAACCAATAGCGATCCACAGATGGTGCCTATGCGTTTAATGCGCTAGTACACGCTTATTTTTGAGAGTTCTATGCACGTACAACAATTTGAGTTAACGCTGCCCGCCTTTAATCGAGGCTTTCACTTAATCACTGATCGCGTAGAGCGGTTATTAGCTGAAAAGTGCCAATTATCGACTGGCCTCGTGCATGTGTTCATTCAACATACCTCGGCTTCATTGACGATCAATGAAAATGCCGATGCGACCGTGCGGGGTGACTTTGAACGCCATTTCAACGAGATGGTGCCTGAGAATGCGCCCTACTATGAGCATACCTACGAGGGACCTGACGATATGCCAGCTCACTTGAAGTCGAGTATTCTGGGCGCGAGTGTGACTGTACCATTAACCCAAGGGCGTCTTAATATGGGCACATGGCAGGGTATCTACTTATGTGAGCACCGTGACCGCGCCAGCAGTCGAAAACTGGTGCTCACTGTACAAGGTGTTTAAGCTTTAAAAGTGAGCTTAATACCGTTCTAACCAATGCGCATAAGGGGCGAGTAATACCCAAGACGGCTTCTCAACACGCAATGCTTTAGCAGTATCGTAAGGCCAGTGAGGGTTCGATAAATGTGCACGGCCAACCATCACTAAGTCTAACTGACCCTGTGCGACGGTGTGTTCTGCCAGCTGTGGTAAATCCATTCCCCACGCCGATGCAACGGGAATATCCGCGGCGTTTCTGATGCGTTCAGCAATCGGCGCCATAAAGCCTGGTCCCCATGGAATATTGGCGTGCGGCGTTGAGAAACTGATACTGACGTTTAAAAAATCCAACCCTTCTGCTTTGAGTAACTCAGTTAACTTAATCGACTCTTGCAACTGCTCCTCGTCATTGCCATCAAATTCGATAACACCAAAACGTGCAGTTAGCGGGAAGTTATCGGGCCATACGGCTTTGACCGCCCGGACAGTTTCGACTAAGAAGCGTGCGCGGTTCTCAAATGACCCGCCATACTCGTCAGTACGCTGGTTAGCGTGTGGCGAGAAAAAGCTTTGACCAAGGTACCCATGAGCAAAGTGCAGTTCTAACCACTCGAACCCTAAGTCGCGAGCACGCTCTGCGGCAGCAACAAAGTCATTTTGCACACGCTTGATATCTTCTAACGTCATCTCTTTGGGTTGGCGAGGCAGGTTCGCACCAAAAGCGATTGGTGAGGGCGAGAGCGTTTCCCAGCCTCGGACGTCCTCTTCAGCAATATGGTCGTCGCCGTCCCATGGACGGTTGGCACTTGCCTTCCGTCCCGCGTGGCCAATTTGAATACCCGCTACCGCACCGGCGGCTTTGATGTTGTCGACAATCGGCTGCATCGCTTGTGCTTGCTCGTCATTCCACAACCCGGTGCAGTTTGGGGTGATACGTCCTTCAGGAGAAACTGCGGTCGCCTCAACAATAACTAAGCCCGCACCACCGCGCGCTAAGCTGGTGTAGTGACTGAGGTGCCAATCGTTGACCACGCCTTCTTCTGCCATGTACTGGCACATCGGAGGTACGGCAATACGGTTACGCAAACGAACATCTTTTAACTCAAATGGTTGAAATAAAGCTGACACGCTAAGTACTCCTTGTTGATTACTGCGCTTGTTCTAGTTGCTTAATTAACGCTTCTGCTAGAACTTTGTCGGAAAAAGGGTTCTGACCGGTAATCAGTTCGCGGTCGATAACGACGTTGGGCTGCCACGCTTCGGCTTGTTCGAGATTCGCGCCTGCGGCTTGCATCGCAGCGGCTGGGTAATAACGGATTTGTTTGCCATTAAGTGAGCGCTCGAAAACTTGTTCTTCTGGGGTCGAGAAGATAGTCATGTTATAGCCCTCGTAGATCCAATCTTGCGCTTGTGATTGACCTTCTTTCGCAAATTGGTCAATAAACTGTGTCGGCATTTGCTGTGGTGACAGCAGTGCAATAGGGCCGTGGCAAATTGCGGCGGTAGGCTTTTGTTGGTTGTGGAAATAAGTCAGTAGCTTACCGACTTCAGGATTACCGACCAAGTCAATCAGGGGTGCATGACCGCCAGGTATGAATAGACCATCAAATTGGCTCAAATCACTTTTGAGTACGTCGGCGAGTTTGTGGGTATCGTTAATGCCATCAAGGTTAGCGATGACTTTTTGAATGCGCTGCATTTCTTGCTCATCGCCGCCGAAATATTGTGTATCGACAGAACGTTGGTCGACCCGCGGTGCGTTACCTTTTGGAGTGACCAAAACGAGCTCGTAGCCCGCTTGCTGAAGCGCATCAGCCGGTACACCAAATTCGTTCAGGTAGTATCCCGTTGGATATTGGCTGCCATCAGCAAGTTCTAATTGTGTTTCACTGGAGAGTAAAACGAGTACCTTGCCCTTGCTCGCCACCGCTGCTTGGCAAAACAGCAATACTGCACCTAAAGTGGCAGTGAGTAAGAGTGACTTGATAAAACCGATTGTCATAAAGCCTCCAATTAAGGCGTAAATTTTGATGCGCTTATAGTAGCGTGTGTACTATCATTCGATAATAAGAAAAAATCTATTTGACCCATCGAAAAAATGAATAGCAAATGAATTTATACACTAAGGATATTAACCTTCTGTTGGTTTTTCATACACTTTATGAAGAGTTAAATGCTACCCGGGCAGCGCAACGTATGTCACTGAGTCAGCCCGCATTAAGTCATAAGTTAAATAAACTTCGCCACGAAATGGGAGACTCATTATTCGTGCGTGCAGCGAGGGGATTGACCGCGACACCGCGTGCCCATGAGCTTGCGCGTCAGATGCAACCACTTATTCATCAGCTCAGAAACTTTTATGAACAAACCGAAGGACATGATTATCTGAGTAGAACGGAGTCGATACGGATCTATACGACAGATTATATGGAGCAGGCGCTATTGCCTCATTTATTGCCTTTAGTTCGGCAAGCTGCACCTAATGTCACCATAGTTACGCAAAATACGCGAGGTCGTCTCCCACGCCAGGAGTTGGAAACCGGCGAATGTGATATTGCTATTGCAGGGTTTTACAGTGACTTACCTGACACGTTGCGACAACAACGCTTGATTGAGGAGCCATTTAAAGTATTAGCAGCTAGGGATAATCCGCATGTCATCGGCGGCTTTTCACTTGACGATTACTTAGAGTGTGAGCATTTACTTACTACCTTAACCGGTGATTTGAAAGGGTTGGTCGATCAAAAGCTGGCAGAGTTGGGGCGTGAACGTAGTATCGTTGCAGGTTTATCCAGTTTTATTGTGCCGACTCGGTTATTAACCGGGACGCGTTGGTTGCTGACTTGTTTGCGCTCAATAGCTGAGCAGGCGACCGTATTGGATGATAATTTAGTCATACTTGAACCACCCCTTGACCTTCCGAATGTGCAGGTAATGCAGATTTGGCATGAACGGACGGATGCTGATCCGATGCGTCGATGGTTAAGAAACACAATACAAGAGGTACTCCAACGTGTCTGCAGAGAGCACTCAAGTTAACCAACTTTTTATGATTTATATCGGCGGTAGCGCGCCGGGTGCACATATTGAGCTCCATGATGTGCGGTTTGCGGTCGCGCCAGTGATTGAAGCCACTTTTCCGGCATTACGACAGCAGTGGTTCGGTTCGCAGCAGGGTCTCCATATGGATAGCTACGTTGCCTTACATCATGTCGATGGCTATCGCATTTTGCTCACCAAAGAGCCCGTCGACAATCAGGGAGTATCCTTATACTTTGTGAATTTTGGTGGTTATTTCCCGGGTCGTTTGGCGGAATTCCATGATTTTACTGTAGTGGTGGCGAAGTCAGCCGCGGATGCTAAACAACGGGCACGAGTGCACGTTTCTGCCACAGGACTTGCGGGGGCCGAACAACTGCATAAAGACGACTTGCTTGAAGTCGATGACTGCCTCAAGATTGATTTACTCGATGGCTATGCCATTAAACTTGAATACGATGGCGTGCAACAGCCGTTAAAGCCCGATTGGATGGGCTACCACCCTTTACCGTAGGATTTTCGAATGGCGGACAAACACCCCCTGCATCAACGACACCACGCTTCGGCTAAGCAGTCGGAAGAAGCCATCGCGCGACTGCAGAATAATGACAGCTATAAACTGGCATTTGCTGATAACGACTTTCTACTGGAAGACGATCTTCGCCATGTTCGATTGCAATTAGAGTACCTAAAGCCTGAGCGCGTGCTCGATAAGCATCAGATTGATGCGACGGTAGTCGTGTTTGGTAGCGCGCGTTTTTTATCACCGGAACAGGCGCAATATAACCTCGATATTGCGCAAGCTGAGCTTGATAAAACCCCCAACGATGCGACCACTAAAGCACACTGGATTAAAGCAAAGCGGGATTTAAAGAACAGCCGCTATTACTCGGAGTCGCAGAAATTTGCGCATTTAGTTACTGAGCACAGCCAGAATTACCCTGAGCATCGGGTTGTGGTAATTTCAGGCGGTGGTCCAGGTGTGATGGAGGCGGCTAATCGCGGTGCGACTGAGGCTGGTGGTGAGAGTATCGGCCTTAATATTGTGTTACCCAAGGAGCAATATCCGAACCCTTACATCACGCCCGAGTTTTGCTTCCAATTTCACTATTTTGCCATTCGGAAAATGCATTTCTTGATGCGGGCACGCGCTCTAGTTGCGCTCCCAGGCGGCTACGGCACCTTAGATGAGTTGTTCGAGACGCTCACCTTAATTCAAACAAAGAAAATCGATCCAGTGCCTATTGTACTGATAGGCAAAGGTTTTTGGTCGAAGTTAATTAATTTCGACTTATTAATTGAAGAAGGTTTAATAGCGCCCGATGACGTGAAGTTGTTTACGTTAGTGAATACGGCGGAAGAAGCGTGGGCGCATATCTGCCGATGCTATGAACTCAGTGAGGGGAATAAATAAATGACATGGGATGCGCTTGAAACGCCTTATTTACGTGTTGATCGTCCGCGGTTTGATGCCAATATCAAGCGTTTGAACTGCCATCTTAGCGCATTAAAGACGCCCTTACGGCCCCACGTAAAAACGCTCAAATCGCTGCCTGCGGTTAAGGCTATCTTTAATGGTGGCACGGGACCGATTACCGTATCGACGCTAAAAGAAGCTGACTTTTTTGCAGAACACGGCTTTCTAGATCAAATTTATGCGGTGGGGATCGCGCAGAACAAACTGCCTCACGTTAAGCGGTTGATCGAACAAGGCGTTGATTTAAAAATCATCTTAGAGAGTGAGACACAGGCGCTTCAGGTGGTCGAATTTTGTCGTATGCATGACGTCGTTATTCCTGTGCTCATTGAAATTGACTGCGATGGCAGCCGTGCAGGATTAACTGCTGAGAGTCCTGCGCTGATGGATGTCAGCAAAATCCTAGCGCAAGCCGAACTTTTTAAGGGTGTTCTGTTGCATGCAGGTGGCTCGTACGGTTGTATGACACGTTCAGACAAAGTCGCGGCGGCTGAGAACGAACGTGCCACTGCGGTTTATGTGAAGGAGCGGCTTGAACTGGTAGGAATTGACTGCCCGATGGTCAGTATCGGTTCTACGCCTACCGCACACTTTGCTCAAGATCTCACGGGCGTGACGGAGGTGCGTGCCGGTGTTTATACATTTTTTGATTTAGTGATGGCGAATATCAATGTGTGCTCACTAGATGATATCGCGTTATCTGTGGTGACCACTGTCATAGGGGTGAAGCCGGAGAAAGGTTGGATCCTCATTGATGCGGGCTGGATGGCGTTATCGCGCGACCGCGGTACAGCATCGCAAGCGATCGATTATGGCTACGGTATGGTGCTAGATGGTGCCGGACGACCGCTTACCGACTGGATAGTAGAGAGCACTAGCCAAGAGCATGGGGTCATTAAACAGCGTGCAGGCTCGAGCGAAATACCCAGCGATGTTCAGATCGGCGATAAATTACGCATCCTTCCGAATCATGCTTGTGCCACAGCCTCTCAGTTCGATAAGTATTATGTTGCTGATGCAGAGGGGCAATTAAGCGAACAATGGTCACGGTTTAATTTCTGGTAACAAAAAAAGGAGCCATTTGGCTAATGCCGATCAGTTAAGAAATTTTCAATGATCGGTTGACCGATCCGGCAGAGTCTTCAAAATCCATAGTCAGAATTTCTGGCTATGGATTTTTTT
>NZ_LSBQ01000033.1:0-8864 GCF_001577655.1 Idiomarina sp. T82-3
ACCGTCGCAAAATGGCAATGAGCAACGGTAGTTAAAAATCGGTATCAACCGGCCAGGATAATTGCCGGAAAACCGGCCAAGGTAATTGACGCTACATACCCCTTCTCGATGTAGACCACCGAGCCAATGAAATGTGCTGATATACCATCGTTGGTGCCGGCTCGCATAATGTCGTCCCACAGTTGGCGACATTGCTGTTCAGACCAGGAATACGTTCTCTGGTAAATCGGAATGACAAATTGTGGCGACTTCTTCAGGAAGTCGAGCAACTTGGCTTCTGTAGCTTTCATAACGGACGTTATCCCTTTTTTGTTCTGTTACTGTGATTCAACGCTGGTTTTGACCTGGTTATACACAGCCCGCATCAGGTACTGAGAAGCGATATTGCGGAAGGATTCGTCGTTCATCAAGCGTATGAAGATGTCTTCGTTGCCGTCCATTCGCTCTACAAACAAATTCTCAAGCTGCTTGTTAAATACCGGTTCGAAATTCTCCAGGCTGTTGGCCATGACGGCCTGCCGTAGCTGTTCGTTGGCAACAGCGGTTCCCTTCACCTGATCGAAGAACAGCTGATCCGCCGGGGTAAATTCAGTACCAAATCGCTCGTTGAGCTTGTCGACCAGCGTCGATAACTGCACCTCTTCCTCTCCCTGGCCGGTGCCGACCTCGATCGGGCCTTAAGTTGTCCTTATCGCTTGAAAGCGTACTTACGCTCTCGCTCTTCGAATGCAAGTTGCCCCCCCTCTAGAACCTCGCAAATATGCTCTCTAATGCCGAATTTCTTAAGCAATGAAGGCGCATCTGGTTCGAAAAACGTGCACTCCATGGCGCCGGAAACATATTCGAATCTAAATTGCTCGTTTTCCATATCATGCTGCTGGCCAGCCTGATTCGCGACGATAACACATTCGGAATCCGTGGATACAACCATATTAGCGTTGTGAGTGACCATGATGATTTGTCTTTTCTCTTTCCTTTCCCTAATAAAGTCGCGGAGTTCATTATAAACTGTTCGGTTATCTAAATTATCTTCAGGCTGATCTATAAGTATAGGGTGAGAGGAATTGCTCAAGTGTAGTATGAGATGGAGAAGCACCAGTCCTCGCTTACCGGGCGACATGCTGATAATGTCGTCATTTTTATAAAGCAAGTTAAAAGATATGTAAAAGCAATCCTGAAGTAGATTTCTAAGGATTAGTTCCTCGTTCGCACTCTTTCGAACTTTATGGGCGATCTGGGAGAAATCTCGAACCTTCTCGCTCAGGGTGAATATAGAGTCTAAATGCGTGTCTTTTGAGTAAATATAATTGTTTTCACTATCAATCGAGTCGCCTAGAATACTTGCAAGGCTTCCTCTGGCATCAAAACAGTTTATGAAAGAATCGAAACTATTGTGATCGAATTCTAGGCTAGCTTGAAGCGTTATATTTTCATTGTCTATCTTCGCAGCACCATTGAAAAGCGCCTCTATTTCACCATATGTGTCAAACAACTGCTCATACAGGGCTTTAAGCTGATCAGAAGCTGCTTTTCCTTGTTCGAGAGTGCTTTTGACCTTCTTGCCTGCTTCTTGAATAGCTCTAAGCTTAGCTTCTTCCCGTTTTTGCGCCTCTAGAAGTCCTTTCAATTCGTTTTGGCTTTTTACTTTAGACGAGAATTTTTCAAGACTTTCCGTGGTATTTATAATTCTTTCATCTAGCGAGCCTATCAAGCTATTAGCGCGGCGAATGTTCTTTCCCGCTTCTATTGGCAGGTCATCAATAATTTTCTGAATCTTAGCCAGTGTTATCTGAACAAGGCGGCTTCCAGTGTGAAACCGTTTTTTTTCTGACTCTTCAGAATTCGTCATAAGAGCTACGTTTCTAAACGAGTCTTCCATCTCTCTTACTAATTCATTTTTTAGCTCAGTGTGTATTTCAATATATCTTAAAAGAGACGAACGCCTTTTTTCACTAACTGACAATCTGTCGCTAAGCTTTTTATAAATCTTGCTTTCTTCAGGAGTAAAACCTGATGATTTTTTTATTTTTTCTATTTTTTCTTTTATTTTTTCTCTTTCATTATTTACCGAATTCTCAGCTCCTATTTTTTCCTTTTCGCTCTTTTCTTTTGCATACTTGTGTCTGAGGGATACAAGTTTTGTAACCTGTGTACTGATGCTCTCATTCAACGAATCACATTTTTTAAAAAGCTCTTCAGCATCTAGCTTTATTTCCCTGTCTTGATATAGAATTTCGAGTACAAGCTCATTGAGTTGATCTCGACCACTTTCCTCGGCTAATTTATTTATATATAGCTGAGGTATATAGGTTATTGGTCGTTGGTCGTTTGTTTCTCTAAAGCTTTGTTTAGTGTTGTCGTTCCAAGTGATTTCAAAGTCGAAATTTGATTCATTTTCAAATTCTGGATAAGTACTTGCCTTTGCTAGATCACACTTCTTTACGGTTTCCTCTTTGTTTGCCGTCCTTGAAATATGATAGAGTAAAAGCGATTTCCCTGAGGATTTGCCACCAATAATCGAATTTAAATCCGAATTTAATTCTATTTTATATTCAGGAAAAATATTTTTCCCACTGGAATCTTTGAATCGAACAGAGTCTATAACTTCATAGCTTACCTTATCGCCAGGGCAGGTATCTTGAATAGCAACCCGTGACCTCGGCTCAAATACTACCTGCTTGAGGCCCTCAAAAGTAAGATCAGCCTTTATCCAAGTGTTATTTTCTTCGTCAGGCTCAAAAAGTGTGTCGTATGCATGTGCATCAGAACCCCATATACAAGCTTTAGGTAAGCCAAATTCTTTTCTGAAAGAGGTAGGATTATCGTGATAATCTCCGAGCAAGAAGCTTCTCGTACGCTTGTTAGATGAGAATATCAGTTGGCTCTGTTGAATAAGTGTCTTCCGAGTACCGTGACCGGCCGAGTTCCAACTTACTCTGCTGAGGTCTTCGTCACACGGCAAAGCTAACAAGTAGTTTTTTTTGAATCTTCCATCTTCGGTGAGCAGTTCTGCTATTTCGCTTGTATTGACCGAGGCATTGCAGATCCCTACCGCAAGGGCAGATTGGCCTCTAAACTCGGGGTGTTCTTCAATTAGTCTTTCACCATATTCTATCAAGTTTTCTTTGGTTAAGGCTCTTCTCTCTGCTTTAAGCCCTGTTTCAGCGTGAGTTTCAAACTGTATTCTAGATAAAAACTCTCTTTGGATTAATGTGGGAGACAATTCATTGGAAAGGATAACGTGGAAGTTGGTCCGCCTATTCCATTTTAAGTCGACCTCTTTGCCTACTACGAGTTTGTCCAAGCGAAACTCGAGATTTGGGAAAATAGCAATATTCTTAATTTTCCTGATTTCATCCTCATCAAATAGCTCAGATAGTTTATCATCGTTGAGAATATAGTCTTCGACTACTTTTTTATAGCCGTCAAGAAGGCAATAGTCGGTCAGGCCAATGGCACTTACATTATGATCTATTGCTGACCGAAAGAGTTTTCTGACGTAATTGTCAAAGTCGTCGCCGAACTGGTTGTTCAGAATTGAAAATGGGGTATGGACATGGAGGTCCCACTTTCTCCAAATTGATCCTTTTGAGCAGTTTTTCACATATCCCTCGCAGTCAACCGTAAGAATTGCTTTTTATTGTCAAACTATCGTATACACAGGTCGGTGCGAATACAAAAAAATCTAGGTCTTTCGACAAATCTTGTACCCAGAGGATTACGTAGTTCAAGCCAAATACTGTTTGTAATCATCCACTAAAATAGATGCATAAAGCCCGTCGGAAAGGGACGGGCCTGAACGATTTTTTGTTTAGGATTCCGGGGGCTGAAGGCCATCGAAGTGCGCCTCCAGACTGTCCAGCTGCTTCAGGTTTGCCCTGACGAGACGGCGCATGTGAGTGAGGTTTGCATTCATGATACGCACTATCTCAAACCCGGCTTCGGTCTCCTCAATGATGGGCCTCTCCCAGTCGTGAGCGCGGTTAAATGCGGGTTTTGAGTACCGGTGTTTCAGGGCTCGGCGGATGTGTTCACTGAAAACCGCATGCCCCTTACCGTTTTTCACTCTTACGAAGGTGTTGTAGTACCAGTGCATTTCCAAGCTGCCGTGCAGCATTCTCACCCGGCAGCCGTGATGGCCAGGATAGCCTCTCGTTTCTTTGGTTCGATGAGCCTCATTATGCGCCCAGAAATGGTCCGACAGTCGCTGAGCGAGATAGCGAAGGCGCGCTCGCTCCATATCCAGGCTTTTGGAAAGTGATTGTAGATACTGTCTGCATTGACCAAGTGCCATTCGGCGCCCCTGATGATGGTCAAACTCCCCGGCGCGCGCCACCTCATGCCACTTATCGGTGATTTCCTGAATGGTTTTGGGTTTGCTCATTAGCATTCTCCTGTTGGTTGATGTTCAAGAGAAATGCTACTGGCCGCAGAGACAAACCCACGGGTCTGTAATTTGCCAATTTGGGCAAAAGTAGCCGTTTACCCCAGATTATCTGGAATTTTTATCGATCTGGCGGCGTGCTTTAAGCTTCCGGTTGAGAAATGCTTCCAGCTTGTCAGCATTCAGGTATGTGATGCCGCAGATCGCCAGGATAACGGCGACAAAGCCGAGGAAAGCAATGAGTGTGACGAACATATCGATCATGTGAGTTCTCCTGTTTTCGTTCTTTGATTGCAAATTGCAGCCTATGCTGCACCTGACTGCTTTTGTTCCTTTGCGACAGAGGCAATCAGATGGCGCGAACAACCCAGGATGTCCTGGATTTCGTTATAGCTATGGCCAGTGCGCAGTAAACTGGCGATGTGTTGCCGCCTCTTCAGATCAGGTTGACGCCCCTGATACTTACCCTCGCTGCGAGCCTTGTTGATCCCTTGATTCTGTCGGCGACGTCTGTCCTCATAGTCTTTCCGGGCTACCGCTGCCAACATGTCGAGCATCATGCTGTTGACCGCCTGCAAGATAGATTCGGTAAAGCCGGTGTCGTCTTTCTTGTCCAGAGCCAGCCAACTCGTTGGTAACTCGGGCGAGACAATCGCCAACCGCTTGGCTGCCAGCTTCTGTTTGAGCGTATCCCAGTCCTGCTGTTTAAGGCGGGCAAGCCGGTCTATCTGCTCTACCAGCACAATGTCACCTTCACCAGATTCGGCAATCAGTCGCATCAGTTCGGGACGATGCAATGTGGCACCGGAGACGTTCTCGGTATAAAAGGCAGCAATGCGCTGACCGTGTTGCTCGGCAAACTGGATTAGCGATGCTTTGGCCCGCTCGGCATTTTGTTCCTGGGTCGATGCTCTCAAATAGGCGCGTATAAACATTCATGCCTCCTCAGTCTGTTATAAGTGGTTCCGTTTGGCCGGTCTGTTTTAAATGGTTACTTGTCATGGTAAGCGGCCTGAGCAGTTGGTTCCCCTGATGTGTACCCATCAGGAACCACCTCAAGAGTCGAAAAACTCCCCGAACGGATCATCCTCTCGGAGGATCGGATTGACTCTGAAGTCATCGAAGAGATCGCCTGCGCCTTCTTGACTCCCGGTATCGGAGGTTGTCGTGCTGCTTGGACCGTTTTCTTCCCTACCACCGCCTCGACTAAACGACGCCATCTTTTTCTCGAATTCAGGAAACGTCATTTGCCCATCGAGTCCCTTGGCGAAAACCGTCTTGTAAGCATCGACTGCGGCCATTGCGAAACGAATAAGCAGTACGACCACCCAGAGCAAGAACAATAGATACCATGCGTAAAGCGCTGCATCGACGCCACTAAAGACGAGCTCCACAAAGCCGATCCCGGCGAGCCCCACTACTACTATTTTTGTTACTCTCACCATGGTTTCAGCCCCCGATAGCTCTTTACTTCGAAGCTACCAGAACCTGAGAAAATGCAAGTTTTGCCCGGCGTCAGGCCGCAGCGGCTTGCCCGGCTAGCCATGGCAGTTTCACCTTGCTGTAGGCATCATTTGTCATCGCCCTCAAATCCTCCGTGTCCAGGCGTGAAACCAGCCACGCAGTGCCTTGGTATCGAACTCTGGGGTAGCTGGATGGCTGGAATACACCGTGAGGGAGGTCGTCCTCATCGCCCAGCCACTGTCTGAGCCGGAGATCGATACACCAGCCCTGTTCGAGCTCGATCCAGCAATGGGGAGCGGTGGCCATTCGGCTCAGTCGGTCCTCTGCGTATCCGATACGACATTGATGGAAGATGCCTTGCTCACTCAGAGCATTGCTGATCACAGAGGTCATGCAGTTGCTATCGATTTTGGCGTCTTCAAGCGGCAACAGCGCGAACTCAAGTTCATCATGCCAGTCACTCATGATCTGGCTCCTTGAACATCAGTCGCTGGCCCTGCTCGTAAAGCACTGGGTACGGCAGCGGTTCGCCATCCTGGACGACGGTGCCGGGAGGAAAATACATCACCATCCAGGATGGTAAGGCACCACTGACCGTGCGGTAGAACTCGTCCACAGGGAAGCTTTGTTGTTCACCTGACTGCCGGAAAATGAGGCGAGAGTAATTCTCTGGATGATTGGCCGCGATGTTGAAGCTTTCAGGTCCAGTACCTTCCACGTAGAGCGGTGACTTCCAGCGATTCGGAGTTTTGATGTTGTAGGCAACCACACATTGATTCACACCACATCCATGCTCAGCGCTTTCAATCGACCAAAGCACCAGTGGATGGCCGTCAATCTCGGGCGTCTCCACGTTACTGAGTTTGGTGGCCCTCAACGCCATATCATTGGCAGCTACTCGGATGGCCTGGTCCACCAGATCCACATACTGCTCATAGGCCTGAGCCTCCGAACTGGCCATAGACGCTGGCATCCATCCCATCAGGCTTGGTCTCGCCGACGGATTGTCTGGAGTCATCATGATGTCAGTCGCGTTGAACAAAAACGTCTGGCTACCTGAGAGATGTCGAAGCGGTGCATCAAATGAAGTCGCCAGGCTGGCGAGATCCAGTAATGGCACCAACATGCCTTTACTGTAGGAGCGAGTGCCATCCCCAGAATCCCGCAAGTCCATATCGTAGATGCCACCGGCTCTCGCCAGGTTTAAAGCCCGAGACTCTTCCTGATTGTAAACTCGTGGGGTGGCCGCGCAGCCAGCCAGGGCAGCGGCCAATATTGCCGTAGTTAAGGGTGCTAATCTTTTCATTATGTCCTCCTGCTTTTATTAAATATTCTCATGAAGTTGAGAATATGCAAGAGGAAAAACAAAAATAATCTTTATAAATCAATAGTTTGTACTTATAGAACAAAGTTCAAATTCGGACGTAGCGAAAAGTTGGCGGGGCATGCATATCATTGGCTATAAAAGAAAATGGTATTTTTGATCAGCAGAGGTTACCTATGGAAAGCGTCGCCGCAATTACTCTGACGGCGGTAGCAGGTGCTATTCTGGATGACCCGGAACCAAGGTCGCGGGGCCATTCTTATTGACTCCGGCTGTTTACTGGTAAGAAAACGCGGTCATTTGTTTTACTGATTAGAAATCTATATCTGATAGGATCAGTCAAATATTCAAAGAAAGATTATTGTGGTTGACTGATTTAGCGTTGGGAGGCATTTATCCAAGTAGAAGAAGAGCTTGCGGCCATTGCATTGAGGTTATCTGAGCTTGAGAAGGAAAAAGTAGCCTTACTTTCCCGGAGGAACGAGCTTCAGCGAGCTGCACAATCACCCACATCAATGCAATTGACTCCCAATCAAAAAGCTGAGTTATTTCGGGAGCTCTTTCGCGGCCGACAGGATGTCTATGCGGTTCGCTGGGAAAGTAGCTCGAATGGACGTTCCGGTTATGCTGTCGCCTGTGCAAATGAGTGGGTACAGGGCATCTGTCAGAAACCCCGGATCAAATGTAGCGAGTGCCCTCACAAAAAGTTCAAGCCTCTGGATTTCAGTGCAGTGTATGACCACCTGTCCGGCAAGCATGTAGCAGGGTTATACCCATTGTTGCCGGACAGTTCCTGTTATCTGCTGGCTGTAGATTTTGATAAGGAGGACTGGAGAGCAGATGTTCGTGCGCTGGCCCAGGCTTGTCGTGATGAAGGTGTCCCTTATCTTGTAGAGATCTCCCGGTCCGGTGCGGGTGCCCACCTATGGGTCTTCTTTTCGGACGCTGTTCCAGCCTGGTCCGCGAGGGCTTTGGGGTTCAAGCTGCTGGACAAAGCCATGGAACGTCACCCGGGCCTGTCCTTCGATTCGTATGACCGGCTATTCCCCAACCAGGATACGATGCCCGATGGTGGATTTGGCAATTTGATTGCCCTTCCGCTTCAGCATGAGGCGCGAAGTCGTGGATGTACTGTATTCGTCGACGATAAGCTAACCCCGTATCCGGATCAGTGGGCGCTACTTAGTCAGCAAAAGACCGTTTCGCCGGCTCAGCTTCGAGATATCGTTGGAAATGAGCCTGATTCCGATGCGATAGCAGAAGTTGCGTTGCCGTGGGAACAAGCTTTACCGGTCGATACAGGGATAATTTCAGGATGTCCCGAGAGCATCACGCTTACCCTGGCCAATCACATTTATATGAAGTTGTCAGACATACCAGGGACACTGGCGGCACGAATAAAGCGCATGGCGAGCTTTGCCAATCCAGTATTTTTCAAAACCCAGGCACTTCGATTTTCAACTCATGGCATCCCTCGTTACATATCATGTGCCCGGATTGAGCAAGGTTATATCTCGGTACCGAGAGGCTGTTTTGATGATCTTCAGGCATTGTTGCACGAACAGGGAATAACAGTAGAAATCGATGACCGCAGAATGCCCGGCCAGTTGCTGCCGGAAGTCAGCCTGAAAGCAACGCTGCGTCGTGATCAGAAAAAGGCTGTGACGGCGCTTGCCGATCACGATACCGGAA
>NZ_LSBQ01000026.1:0-36605 GCF_001577655.1 Idiomarina sp. T82-3
CAGAGGAACTCAACTACGGAGTCGATCTATCAACCATCTGAGGGTGGTATCAGATTGATGGGGTGAAGGTGCCCCATCAACCATTAAATCCGTATACCCTAAAGAAATAGGGATCCTCAGTCCCTATAACTCTATCTCGACAACGCCGAGGCCAAGATCTCCCTGAGCGGCTCCTATGTAACGCAACTTCACTGCCTAAGGGCTGTGACGCAGCATTTTCATTACACTGGCGATGTCGTTCGTGCTCTTATAAAGGTGGTAGCCTCGGTTTTCTCGCATTGAGTGAGTACCCAGTATAATACCAACTCCCTTGCCAATCTGGACGAACGCCCTCGAAACGTGATTGCAACTAATTGGAGCCTCATCCAAGCCGAGAGACCATTGGTTTCGGTTCCTTTCCCTACCAGCGTCAGGCTGGTCATCGTTCATGCTTTCAAGTTTGATGGACAGGAAACCCGAGAGCCTTAACACTAGGTTCACACCCAGATCCCAAACATCAGCAACCTGCTGATCGTAGGTTGGGTAGGTAATTAATTTGACGGTTACCCGCTTGTACTTCCACCATGCTCGAATTCTTTTTTTGCTGTAAGACGTGACTTTCAGTACTTAAGATGGTATAAAAGGAGAAATAGCCTGGCATTAATGAGTTTGCTTGTTCCCATTTCCTTATTTTAGGAACTTAGTAGTAATCAAAACAGAACCACTCTTTTTGATGATATATCTTTTAAATTATGGGAAGTTCAAGCTTTGATTGAGAACGACTTTTAATTAATGTACCGTAGTGACGCCTTTTTAAACCATAGGTAATGATGCTTAGACTCGGATTTTTAATACTGGTGCTTGTTGCTGTTCTGACTCAAATCAGTCAGGCGGTTGCTGATGTGCATCAATCTCACCAATCCTCTTCTGAGCAACACCTCAATTTTGAGCATGACGAATCCCACATCGATAAGCGCAATCTCCCTAAAAGTGGCGAAATCAGCTTTGACTACCATCATTGCTGTCACTGCCATGGTTCATTTCATTTATATGCCATGAAGGCTGAAAAAACTCTCGCGTTACCACGAATGGGCACAATACGTCTTGGGTATACTGAGTTTTACACTAACCCACTATCATCGCCGCTGTTCCGGCCTCCCATCTCCTCATAGCTGCCTAATACGCTGCTTTAGCAGCGCAACTAAATCATTATTTTACGCAGTAATATGACTGAGGAGTCTATCTATGGGTCCGTTTTCGACACATAGCAAACGCTTGTTTGTTGCCGTAAGTCTGGCAATAAGTTCAAGCTACGCCAATGCACAACAGTTGCCCGAGCAATGGCAAAAAACTGTGCAGCAACACCCCAGTGTTGAAGCCGCTCAACAGCAGGCTGAAGCGCTGATCCAACAGGGCAAACAATTAAATCAGCCTTTGTACAACCCTAGCTTATCGTCACGCTTAGAGCGCGATGGTGACATCAATAATTACGCTGTTGGTCTAAGCCAGACGCTGGACTGGAGCACTCGCAATGAAGCAAGGGCCAGTCAGAGTGACGCCATGACGGCTATGGCAGTGAGTATTTATCGCCAGTCGGCGACATCGCATGCTAAAACTTTGTTGAATGCCTATGTGCAATGGCTGGACGCAAAACAGCGTTACGCACTGGCTGAGCAGCAAGAGAAAATCGTTAAACAGGCGATAAGCCTGGTTGCCGAACGACGTAAAGCCGGTGACTTAGGTGCCGTCGACGAACAACTGACGGTACTCGCGCTAAGTCGGCAACTGCAACAAACGGCAGCGGCTTATCAACAACTGCAATCCGCTGAAGCAGAGTTAAACGCTCTGCTAACAACGTCTGATGTCGGTCAACTCTCCATTAATGAGGAGCTATTTAACGTTGAACCTGCGTTAACGGCTCGTTGGCAACAACATCCAGCGTTAAAAGCCGCTTACCTGCAATGGCAATTAAAGCGCGCCGATGTCGACTGGAAACGCTCGTTAACCACCGCCAACCCAACCGTAGGCGTCGAAGCGGGCGAGAGCGATAACGAAACAGTAATTGGCTTATCATTCAGCATTCCACTACAGGTTCGCAATAACTACAGCGATGCGGTGCGCGCAGCCAATAGCGAAGCTGTTGCTGAAGAAAAACGTTTGATTGCACTAAGGCAACAATGGCAAGCAGCACTGAAATCGTCTCTTAACAATTATCGTTTTGTGAAAAAACAGTGGCAAAGCTGGCAAAGAGACTTTCAATCTCGGCAGGATGAGTCGATGCAGGTGATTGAGCAGTCCTGGCTCGCCGGTGACCTATCCACCACAGACTACCTCACCGCTGTGCAACAGCAGCTCGATAGCCAATTTGCAGGGATAGCGCTGCAAACACAATATCGGTTGGCCGCCATTGAATGGTTGTACCGTTCGGGCGAACTCAGTAAAGCACTGACGTTATCGCCGTTAAGCCAGCCAACAAACGCAGAGATTGGAGAGTAAACGATGTCAGTAAAACCTTTATACGCAGCAATAGCACTTGCGCTGAGCTTTTCGGTTATGGCGCAGGATGAACACGGACACGACGAAAAAGAAGATACCCACAAGGAAGAAGGCAAACACGAGCAAGGTGAACATAAGGAAAGCTCAGGCGTGGAGCTATCCAGCAAGCAGCTATCCATGGCAGATATCACCACGCGAACCTTGCAAACTCAAGTCATTGAATATCCGGTTTATGCCCCGGGCGAGGTGGTTGCTAACGACTTTAATAGCTATATCGTGAGTCCGCGCATCGATTCGACCGTGCTCAAACGTTTTGTCAGTATTGGCGACCACGTCGAAAAAGGTGAACCACTAGCCACCCTCTTCAGCGCGATCATGGCGGAGGCGCAAAGTCAGTATTTGGTCACACTTAACGAATGGCAACGCGTGCAGTCGCTCGGTGAGTCAACGGTGGGTGAAAAACGCTTTGTCGAAGCGAAAAACGCCTTTACCTCAGCGCAAGCGCAACTCAAAGCATTTGGTATGTCAGCCAGTGATATTAAGCGTTTAAGTAAAGCTGACTACCCTATCGGCGAATACCAACTGACCTCAGAAATTGGCGGGATTGTGGTTAGCGATAACTTTAAGCAGGGCCAGCAAGTTAATGCCGGTAACCACTTGGTTGAAGTGCTGCAAGAAGAAACCCTGTGGGTTAATGCTCGGCTACCAGGCTCAGCTGACCTTAATGTGCAGTTTGGTGATGCTGTTACGGTAAGTGTCGATAATCAGCGCTTTGCGGCAAAAGTCATTCAGGAAGGCCACACAATAGACCATAAAACCCGAACCCGAACGGTACGACTTGGGGTAAATAACGAAAAGGACCAATTACACCCTGGTTTATTTGCGGATGTTTATTTCTCAGTCAAGTCCGATGGACCGGTGCTTGCAGTTAAGGACTCAGCCTTAATGCGGGCACCTGATGGTGACTGGCAGATATTCATTGAGCACGAACCCGGAAAGTTTGAACCGAAGAAAGTCGAATTGGTTGATGAAAAGGGTCCGTGGAAAGTTATTCGAGGCGTTAAGGAAGGCACAAAATACGTAGACAACGGCGCGTTTTTCGTTCGCTCACAAATCGCTAAAGGCGGTTTTGACCCACATAACCACTAACAGGAGGTTGTATGTTTCAGCGCATTATTCAGTTTGCTGTCGCCAATCGCCTGTTATTGGTATTGGCTTTATTCAGCATCAGCATTGCGTCATTTTTTATTATTCCCAAACTTAATCTGGATGCCTTTCCCGATGTTACCAACGTTCAGGTAACGGTAAATACGGAAGCACCAGGATTAGCAGCGACCGAAGTCGAGCAGCTTATTACCTATCCGATAGAGTCGGTGATGTATGCCCTGCCCGACGTCAAAGAAGTTCGGTCAATCTCAAAAACAGGTTTATCGGGCATTACCGTGGTATTTGACGAGAGTGTCGATATCTACTTTGCCCGGCAACTGGTATTCGAGCGGCTGCAAGCGGCAAAGGAGTTGATTCCAGAGGGAGTCGGCACGCCCGAAATGGGCCCTAACTCTTCCGGTCTCGGCCAGGTTTATCAGTATCTGCTACTTGCCGAGCCGGGCTCTGGTGTCAGTAGCATGGAGCTACGCAGTCTTAACGACTATGTGGTTAAACTGCTACTGATGCCCGTTGAGGGAATTACCGAAGTCTTGTCCTTTGGCGGTGAAGTTAAGCAATATCAGGTTAACCTCAATCCCGCCAAGCTGCTGTCTTACGACCTTACCCAGCAAGATGTGATGAGCGCGGTCAACAAGAATAACGGTAACGTTGGTGGTTGGTATATGCCCCGCGGTCAGGAGCAGTTGGTTATTCGCGGCACCGGCTGGCTGGAAAGCGGTAAAAAAGGCCTGCAACAAATACGACAAATACCGCTCAAAACCGTTGACGGCGTTTCCGTAACACTGGGCCAGGTTGCCGACGTCGAAATCGGCAGTGAAATTCGCCAGGGAGCGGTCTCAATGTCGCGTAAAGTCGACGGCGAGGTCAACCAGCTGGGCGAAGTGGTGTCGGGTATTGTGCTCAAACGCAAGGGCTCGAATACCAAAGCCACCATCGACGGTATTAAAAAGCGCATTCCGCTTATTCAGCAAGCATTACCCGAGGGTGTCACCTTTGAGCCGTATTATGATCAGGCCGATTTAATACAAAAAGCCGTATCTACGGTCGCATATTCACTGCTCATTGCCTTTGTCTTTATTATCGCAGTATTAGCACTGTTTTTGCTCAACATACGCGCTACTTTTTTAGTGTTACTGTCCATTCCCGTTTCTATCGCCATTGCCCTGATGGTAATGTCCGCGATGGGCATGTCAGCTAACCTGATGTCGCTGGGCGGGATTGCTGTTGCCATTGGTATGCTGGTCGACGGCTCCGTGGTGATGGTTGAAAACATCTTTAAGCACTTAAGTCGTCCGGATAGTGAACACCAAGACGACGCCGAGCAACGCACAGAGCACCGCGACCCAGATCCTCAGGCAGCCGAACTCGATAGCCATGGTATCAAGCTGCGAGTTAAGGAAGCGGCGAACGAAGTGGCACGACCGGTATTCTTTGCCGCCATGATTATCTTGGTGGTCTTTATGCCACTGTTTAGTTTTCAGGGTGTTGAAGCTAAATTATTTGAGCCCATGGCTATCAGTATTATGTTGGCCATTATCTCCGCGGTTTTTGTGGCCATCATGGTTGTACCGGCATTAGCCAGTTACTTTTTCAGTCGGGGTATTAAGCCTCGTGAAAATAAACTGCTTAAACCACTAGATAATGGTTATAAAAGACTATTATCGGTGGCGTTACGCAGTAAAAAGGCTGTTATTACCCTGGCCGGTGTGCTGTTTGTCGGCGCTTTGGTGTTAGTGCCTCGTCTCGGCACAGAATTTGCGCCCGAATTGGAAGAAGGCACGATTAATATTCGCGTGACATTAGCCCCCTCCTCTAACCTTGAAACGGCCTTAGAGGTGGCTCCGAAGCTTGAAAAAATCCTGATGTCGTTCCCGGAAACCACCTACGCACTCAGCCGCATTGGACGAGCTGAAGTGGGCGGCGATCCAGAGCCTATCAGCAACATCGAGTTATATGTGGGTCTTAAGCCGCAGTCTGAATGGACAACGGCATCCGATCGCTACGCCTTACAAGAAAAAATGGAGGCAAAACTAGATGCTCACCCAGGCTTGTTGTTTAATTTTTCACAACCTATTGCAACACGGGTTGATGAACTGCTCTCAGGTGTAAAATCGCAGCTAGCCATCAAACTATTTGGACCCGAGCTTGACGTGTTGGCCCGTAAAGGCCAGGAAATAGAAAGTGCCGTCAAGCAGGTTGACGGGGCCGTTGCAGTAGCGATGGAGCAAATAAAAGGTGAAGCACAACTGGTGGTTTCGCCGAAACGCCAACAACTCTCACGCTACGGCTTAAATGTCTCCGATGTACTTAGCGTTGTCGACAATGGCTTGGGTGGCGCTTCGGCAGGCCAGATCATTCGCGGTAATGAGCGCTATGATATTTACGTGCGGCTGGCCAAGCAATTCCGCGATACGCCGGAGTCTATTCGCTCGTTACGCTTGTTAACTCCTTCGGGAGCCTGGGTAACCGTAGGCGAAGTCGCCCACGTCGCAATTGAATCAGGACCACCGCAAATCCGTCGTGATGATGTACAGCGTCGCGTTGTGATTCAATCGAACGTTCAGGGTCGTGACATGGGTAGCGTGGTTGCCGATATTCGGAAGGCGATTGACGAGAAGGTGGATTTACCAACCGGTTACTCAGTCGATATTGGTGGCCAGTTCGAAAGTCAACAACGAGCACAGGAGCGCTTGTCCATTGTCGTTCCCATATCGCTGGCACTCATCGCCCTGCTGCTTTATTTTGCTTTCGGCACCATGGGTCAAGCCATGTTGATTTTGGTGAATGTACCATTGGCAGTCATCGGCGGTATTGTGGCTCTCTATGTGTCAGGACAGTACTTATCGGTGCCCAGCGCCGTGGGTTTCATCACACTGTTTGGTGTGGCGGTACTAAACGGTGTGGTTCTGGTCGAAAGTATAAACCAGAGAATAACCGATGGGCATGCAGTTAATGATGCCGTGTTTGATGGCGCATGGTCGCGACTACGCCCGGTATTAATGACGGCAATAACCTCAGCGTTAGGACTCATTCCCATGCTGTTTGCAACCGGCGCAGGCGCTGAAATTCAGCGTCCATTGGCCACCGTCATTGTTGGCGGTTTGGTGTCTGCGACATTGCTAACACTGGTTATCTTACCCGTGCTCTATCCTTGGTTTTCGAAACAAAAAATTAAGGATCTGAGCCGTTAGGGTTCAGCACTTAAGGGGGCGGTTATTGCCGCCCCTTCTACTACAAAGAGGAACGTATTATGGGGCATCACCATAACCATGATCACTCAAAGGACATGCCGTCCAACCGATTAGGGTGGGCATTTGTTCTTAACTTTGTTTTCACCATTATCGAGTTTATTGGTGGCTTTCTTACCAACAGTACCGCCATTTTAGCTGATGCCGTTCATGATCTTGGCGATAGCCTGTCGTTAGGTCTCGCGTGGATACTAAATAAACTTGGCAAAAAACAGGCTAACCAACACTTTACCTACGGTTATAAGCGACTCAATCTTGCCGGTGCATTTATTAATGCCGTTGTTTTAATCGCAGGCTCTGCCTGGGTACTTGTGGAAGCGATTCCCAGACTCTGGAACCCTCAAATGCCCATCGCTGATGGCATGATCGCTTTAGCCGTCGTTGGCATTACAGTTAATGGATTTGCCGCTTACAAATTGTCAGAAGGTAAAACGTTAAACGAGCGCGTTATTAACTGGCACTTGCTGGAAGATGTTCTCGGCTGGGTTACTGTACTTATCGTTGGTATTGTTTTGCTGTTTGTGGATTGGCCAATTCTCGATCCGCTACTGTCGATTGGTTTTACTCTATTTATTTTAGTGAATGTGCTGCGCAACCTGTGGGCAACGCTGAAACTCTTCATACAAGCAACTCCGGACAAAGAAACCTACAGACAAGTCGCTGACACTTTGCTGGAGCTACCTCATGTTGCTGACCTACACCATCTGCATTTTTGGTCACTAGATGGCGAGGAGCATGTATTAACCGTTCATTTGGTGTTAACTAAGAACCTTGATATTGAGGCTCGTAGCGACTTAAAACAGCGCATCGATAACGTCCTTGCGCCCTATGCTTTAAGCCATACAACAGTAGAATTAGAAGATCCTGATGAAGCGTGTAGGGACAACTGATAATGAGTGCATTATTTTTATTGAAAACGCTCGGGTTATTTATTGCAACCGCAATTGCCGAAATTGTCGGTTGCTATTTACCCTACCTATGGCTCAAAGAGGGCCATTCCGTTTGGTTGCTCATTCCGGCAGCAATAAGCTTAGCTTTATTTGCTTACTTATTAACACTTCATCCAGCGGAAAGCGGGCGGGTCTACGCAGCTTATGGTGGTATTTACGTGTTAACTGCCATAGTCTGGCTGCGAATTGTCGATAAATCGCCACTATCCAATTTCGACCTGATTGGCACGACGTTTGTGCTAACCGGTATGGGGATTCTTGTGTATGGCTGGCGTTAGCTATAAAGCAATTCAGTTAAAGAACTCCACTCAAAAGTTTTACACAGACTAGCGCACCTTATGTTTGTCCGTCGTAGCGTCCTCAACCCCGTCATTAAGCGAGGCCATCAGTGGACAATAGACATCTCCGTGTCCGGCGCTGCATTTTTGCACCAACTCATTCAGCGCTTGTTCAATTTGCTGTAAGTGCGATATCTTTCGACGAACACTGGTGAGCTTTTGCTCTCCAAGCTCCCGTGCTTCATCGCAATGAGCGCCATCTTGCAGAGTTAATAGCTCACCAATTTCATCCAGACTAAATCCGAGCCATTGAGACGCGCGAATAAAATGAAGCCGAGCAAGCGCTTGTTCGTCGTAATGTCGGATCCCCCCATACGGCTTCTCCGGCTCGCTCATTAGCCCTCGGCGCTGATAATAGCGCACCGTTTCCACGCCCACGCCGGCTGTTTTGGCCAGCGTGCCAATTGTCATTACGTTGCGTTTTTTTAACATAGCTATTGCTTCCGTAGTGAGGTACGGGTCTAAGATTAACACATTAAAGCAAAATGCCCGAAGGAGTTACTCTTATGTCAAATTCAAAATCTGGTCGGGGCTCTCTTCTCGCGGGAGGGATCGCAGCGACTCTGGCATCTGCGTGTTGTCTGGGTCCCCTCATATTACTTGCACTCGGTGTATCCGGGGCCTGGATTGGGAGCCTCACAGCACTTGAGCCTTATCGACCCATTTTTATTGCCATTGCATTGATTGCCATATTCTTTGCCTGGCGTCGAATATACCGGCGTGCTGATGACTGCAACCCTGATAACACCTGCGCAACGCCAAGTGCTCGTAAGAGCTACAAAGTGATGTTTTGGCTCGTTGCGGTGCTTACTTTAACAGCACTGGCGTACCCCTATGCTGTTCCTTTCTTTTACTAGGAGGCAATACACGATGAAAAAAGCAATGATAACAACCATTTTATTTTTACTGTTTAGCATGCCCGCATTGGCGGCTGAGAAAACCGTCACGCTATCAGTACCCGGTATGACATGCGTCACCTGCCCAATTACCGTCAAAGCTGCACTTGGCCAAGTCGCAGGTGTGAGCGCCGTCGATGTCCGTTTTGAAGAGCGGGATGCAACCGTGACATTCGACGACGAAAAAACGTCAGTTAAGCAGCTCACTGAAGCAACGACAAATGCAGGATACCCATCAACACTGAAAGCAACGGCACCAAAAAATCAGTCATGAAACATCACAATGCCTTATAGCTGCTGTAAAACTGAAAGACCAAGGAGTAACCGTTATGAGTAGTAACAATTTACACATTGCTGTCATTGGTAGCGGCGGCAGTGCGATGGCTGCGGCACTCAAAGCGACCGAGGGAGGTGCCCGAGTGACGCTCATTGAGAGAGGTACTATTGGCGGAACTTGTGTCAATATTGGCTGTGTCCCGTCTAAAATCATGATCCGAGCGGCTCATATCGCCCAACTGCGGCGAGAAAGCCCTTTTGATAAAGGCTTAAGTACCCATACTCTTAAGGTAAATCGATCAGCTCTCCTCGAGCAACAACAGGCTCGGGTAGAAGAACTCCGTGAATCCAAATACCAGAGTATTCTTAGAGAGAATTCCGCCATTACCGTTATTAACGGCGAAGCCCGCTTTATAAACGATGAAACTCTTTCCGTATCACTTTGCGATGGCGGTGAGCAAACGGTTCACTTTGACCGTGCTTTTATCGGCACCGGGGCCCGACCCGCACAACCACCCATCCCCGGCTTAGCTGAAACCCCTTACCTTACTTCGACAAGCGCATTAGGGCTAAGTAACATTCCTAAGCGCCTCGCTATTATTGGAGCCTCGGTCGTTGCTCTTGAATTAGCACAGGCCTTCGCGCGTCTCGGTAGTGAAGTTACTGTTTTGGCTCGCAGTCGGGTGTTATCCCAAGACGAGCCTGCCATTGGTGAGGCAATAGCCACTGTTTTTTATCACGAAGGCATCAATGTGCTTGAGCATACAGAAGCCAGCGAAGTGCGTTACGACGGACAACACTTCATTCTCAAAACCAATGCCGGAACATTAAAAGCAGAACAACTGCTCGTGGCCACAGGCCGCACGCCCAATACGGAAAACCTCGATTTAGAAACCATCGCCGTACAAACCGAGCGCGGTGCCATAACGATTAACGATCGCATGCAAACCTCTAACTCAAGAGTATATGCGGCAGGCGACTGTACGAATCAGCCGAAGTTTGTCTATGTCGCCGCCGCAGGCGGCAGCCGAGCCGCTATTAACATGACGGGCGGTGATGCGCATCTTGATCTCAGTGCCATGCCCGAGGTTATCTTTACTGATCCACAAGTCGCCACGGTGGGTTTATCAGAAGCTGATGCTAAAACTGGTGGTTACGTCACCGAAAGCCGCACGTTGGGCCTTGAAAATGTCCCACGGGCATTGGTTAACTTCGATACCCAAGGGTTTATAAAAATTGTCGCAGAAAGTGGCAGCGGCCGGCTGCTCGGTGTTCAAGTCGTCGCAGGAGAAGCTGGTGAGTTGATTCAAGCTGCTGTAATGGCGATAAGAGCAGGAATGACAGTCAATGAGTTGGCTGATGAGCTCTTCCCATACCTTACGATGGTAGAAGGCTTAAAATTATGCGCTCAAACGTTTACTAAAGATGTTAGCCAATTATCTTGCTGCGCTGGGTGAGATAACCTAGCTTAACTTCACTGGACAGTTACCAATATTTCGGGTTTAGCTGCTGGTTGGTGATAGGTTAAGCTAGTTCAGGAGTGATAATAGTTGTTATAAGCACTTTTTTTTCATTCATATTAGCTCTTATTTGTCTCACTTATTTGACAATAAGTTTTCCTAGATACCTTTGCATCTGACAATGAAAATCGTATTCTCCGGTCTTTAATACTGGCAATTCGATCAACTTTAACTTATTGGTCGGTAAAGTATAGCTGATCCCCAGATCAGGAATAAGCAAAGTTTCAGAGCAACAGATTTAAAGGCTTCCAGTTTGACAACAATCTCATTTAGCCGTTTTCATTTGTTTATTATATAACGTTACAATTAGCCAGCCAGTAATCATAGCTCCCAAGGACCACCCGAATAATCCCGTAACAAATCCACTAAAACTCAAATGCCACTCGAAACCAGAGAGTTTTCCGTGAACCATGCCTTCTGTTAAAGCCATCATGCTAGAGGGCATAATAAGCACTAGCAAGCTACAAACTCCCCATAAAACTGCGAAAGTACCGCTACTTGCACACTGCAAGTAGCGGCATTTCCAACGGAGAGCTTAATCTCTACTACATTTCCTTTTTTTCTTCACTCTGATGTTCCATCATCTGCTCCATCATCATTTGCATCATATCCATTCTATGCTCCATCATTTTCATTTTATTCATCATATTCTCTTTGCCCATTTGCTCTGCTTTGTCTCCCTTTTTATGTTCTCCTTTGTTCATGCCTTTATCCATCCCATGGTTCATCATTTGCATTCCCTTCTGCATTGACTTCATGTGTTCTTCCATTAGTTTTTTACGTTTCTTGGGATCGGATTCGCTTTTTATTTTTTCCATAGCTTCGCGCATTTCTTGCATGTGCTCATTCATTGATGTCATTTTTTCATGATGCATCATTCCACTCATTGAACCTGTTTTATCATCACCATGTTTATGCTGTGCATCAGCAAAGACAGGAGAGGTCATTAAAGCTGTGATAGTTAAAGCTGAAAGTACTTTTTTCATTTTATTACCCTCTTGACTATGACCAAATTGTATTGGTCTCATTAATTTTACTTTGTTTCACTATCGTTAAATCTTGGAGCCCACGCTGACGTAGACCTCATATAACGGCGATATTTATTGCCGAATCCTTCAATGCCTTCGATGAAATTGAATTTCATCGAATCTAACGGGAAACTTTTAAAGCTCATATTGTGACCTGGACGTTTTAAGCCATTTAACCGACAACTAGCTTTCCCCGATACATTTGCATCTGGCAATGAAAGTCGTACTCTCCGGGTTCCAGCGCTGGTATTTGAATTTGCTTTAATTTGTTAGAAGGCAACGTTTCACTTATTTCTAGCTTGGGAATGAGCAAAGTTTCAGAACAAGGCGATTGATCCTTCCGCAGGAACTTAAGTTCAACCGGTTTACCTTCAGGTATTTTTATTCTCGAAGGCGAGTAGGTACCGTTTTCGACGGCAATCACCAAATCACCTTCTCCCAGCTTCAGCTGCTGGGGCTTGTAAAGCCAAAACCACCAGACGATCAGCGCGATCAAAGTGATACCAGCAATATTAATGAATAACATGTTTATTCTCCTGAATGCGTCAGTGTTAGAAGGTGCGTTAATGTTTCTTGGCTTTGAAAAAGCGCAACCGATTAGCGTTACTCACTACCGTGAGTGACGAAAAAGCCATGGCTGCACCGGCAATGACAGGGCTTAATAGAATGCCGAGAAACGGGTACAGTACACCTGCGGCAAAAGGTATACCTGCCACGTTGTAAATAAAAGCACCGAATAGATTCTGCTTGATATTGCGCAGAGTAGCCTTACTTACAGCTACTGCATCAGCTAGACCATGTAACGACCCCCGCATCAAAGTAATGTCAGCACTTTCAATGGCTACATCCGTTCCCGTACCGATGGCAAAGCCCACGTTGGCAATAGCCAGCGCTGGCGCATCATTAATACCATCCCCCGTCATGCCAACTACTTCGCCTTCCATTTGAAGTTCCTGAACTTTTTTTGACTTTTCTTCCGGCAGAACTTCAGCAAAAAACTCTTTAACTCCCACTTTTTCAGCAACTGCTTTTGCAGTCGCACGATTATCACCAGTAAGCATCACTACCCGCACACCATTATCTTTCAAACGCTTGATGGCAGCGACAGAGTCGTCTTTTATGGGATCTGCAACGGCGATAATTGCAGCCAATTCATTATTAACAGCAAAGTACATTGGTGTCTTAGCTTCAGCTGCTAATTCTTGGGCTTTTTCAATAAAGTTACCGAGCTCAATTTGACGTTCACGTAACAGTTTTTCATTACCAAAAAGGAGGGACTTCCCGTCTACTTCAGCCTCCACGCCATGGCCAGCAATCGCATTGAAGTTTGAGACTTTAGTTGTTTCAATTCCTCTTTCCCGAGCTGATTCAACTATCGCCTGTGCCAGCGGATGTTCAGAGCCAGACTCAAGTGTGGCTGCAAGTTGCAGTACTGTTTGCTCATCGTACTCACTGGCTACTAATACATCGGTTACTTTGGGAGAGCCAAGTGTGATGGTGCCCGTTTTATCAAGGATCATAGCCGACACTTTCGAAGCAGTTTGCAATGCTTCGCCATTGCGAATCAGCACACCTGCCTCTGCGGCTTTTCCTACACCCACCATTACCGACATAGGCGTCGCCAGGCCTAATGCGCAAGGGCAAGCAATAATCAAGACAGTGGTCGCTGATACCACAGCAAAGGCCAGTGCCGGCTCAGGCCCAAAGTTAAGCCAAGCTAGAGCACTGATAACAGCGATAATCATAACGACTGGCACAAAGTAAGCTGAAATAATATCGGCAAGACGACCGATTGGGGGCTTAGAGTTTTGCGCCCGTTTCACCATGTTAATAATTTGAGCAAGTGCTGTATCTTTTCCGACTCTTGTCGCTTGAAACAAAAAGGAACCACTTTTATTTATCGTGCCCGCCACAACGTCATCACCAACTGATTTTTCCACGGGCATGGGTTCACCCGTTAGCATAGATTCATCAACGGTGGTACTTCCCTCTATAACTTTTCCATCAACAGGGATTTTTTCTCCGGGACGAACACGTACTACGTCCTCCTCGAGTACGTCTTCGATAGCGATATCCAATTGTTTATCGTCACGAATCACCCTTGCGGTTTTCGCCTGCAAACCAATGAGACGTTTTATGGCTTCGGACGTGCGCCCACGAGCTTTCAGTTCAAGTGCCAGCCCCAAATTGATCAAACCGATAATCATTGCGGTCGCTTCAAAGTATACGTGACGCGCCATTTCCGGAACCAGGTGCGGAACCAATACAACCACCATGGAATACAACCAGGCGGTACCAGTACCAAGTGCGATCAGCGTATCCATATTAGCGGAATGATTTTTCAAAGATTGCCAGGCACCGACGAAGAAGTGTTTGCCCGAAAAGTAAAGTACACCTAACGTTAGAATACCTACGACTAACCATGTCACACGCTCTGTGGCAGTGGTCACCGTCATTTCACCAACAAAAAGGCTATAAATCATGAGAGGTACACCTAACGACAGCGCAACGGTCATCTCCCGCATCAGCCGCTTGTAATAAGCCCAGTCGGCTTGCTCTTTTTCTGCCAACGCATCATCGCCACTTTGGGAAGTGGCTACTTTAGCGCTATACCCCGCCCTCTCTACTGCTTTCACTAAAGCGCTCGGATTTGCTGTTCCAGTCACACTGACCGTTCGCTGGGCAAAGTTCATCTCAGCATTTTCCACGCCGGATACAGACTTTAATGCATTTTCGATTTTGCCAACACAACTCGCGCAACCAGCTCCCTCGATAATGAGTTCCTCAATGGAACGACTACGAACATCCTCAGTTTTTACACCCATACCAGTGCTCCTTATTGACGGGAAACGAGCCAAGCAACAGCTATTTCCCGCAAAGTACCAACGATAAAACCGTCACTCACTACATATCCGAAAATCGATTCGCAGTTTGCACCATTCGTTTAATTTCATTTTCTTCAACGTTCTTTACCGTTTCTAGCAGCTCTTTTGCGCTATCTATATCAACACGGGAATATAGGTGTTCATACAGTTCTATGACTTGCTCATGATGGTTTACAACCTTCTCCATAATGTGATCGGTATCTAACTCTTTAAAAGGCGAATCGCAGTGCCCATGCTCAACGATGGGATGTTTCCCAATATAGTCATAACACCAAGTGTCTAATGCATTTAGGTTGGCTGTATTCAAAAAACCTTCAACCATTCGCTCTAAGCTAGCTTCATGACCCGACACGTAGCTTAGAATCATCCGAGCTCGTTCATCTTGGTTTTGTTTAGAGCAGTGAGTCACACACTCCTTCAGGTTTTTGTGGAAATCAACGGTCCAACTCAGTACATCTTTGATTGTTTCTATTTGCATTTTTTACTCCTTACCTATAATTAATTGTTACTTTCGTTTGCTTTTGGTACGTGGCGGGCTTCTGTGGCAACTCCACGGTGTATGCTCTGCATTATCTTTAATATTTTGATCAATAAATTTGTAGTATTCCTCTTTCAAGTGAGTCCACCAGCCACTATTTATTTCAACACCAAATATTCCGAGCTTTTCCTCTATCATAGTCAGATCGACTTTAGAGGCATCATAAGCGACCGATAACAAGTTCTGGTCAGAGTCGTAGGCAACGCTATCGAGACCAACCAACAAGTCAATTTCTTTGATAGCTTTGCGAACTTCATTCACACTCTCTGCGTTTAGCTTTAAAGTGCGGTTTACTAAGTTAATTTCCCGCACTCCTGCTCTATGATCGTTATTTGACATCAATACTGTCCTGTTAATTAAAACTACCAATACGTTTCAGGGAACATTTGCTCGGTGTTAACTTTGTAACGAAAGCTCTTTATTAGTGGCTGCTCGTTTATCGTGAACCCAGAACAATTCATCGATTGGCGAGATAGAAACTAATCCCTCGTTAGATACCCCAGTATGGGCCGCTTCAACTACCAAGAGGGCAACATCACGCGCATCATCACTGTTCACATAAACTTCAAGCTGTACGTGATCAACTAAGTGATCATCGTTATAGCTATCGAAGTAGTAACCCCGTCCTCGCACAGGAAACAGCGTAAAGCCGCTAACGCCACGGCCGATGAGAGCCTCTTCCACTGAGTCTTGTCGAAGTTGATCAAAAATAGCGGTAATTTTAGATAGGTTCATATCCCCCCCTAAAAGCCCTAAAGCATATAGCTTATGGACTGTGTTTAGCCTAGTTACTTAAATTTCGAGAAAATCTAGAGTTGTAATTTAGTAGTGCTATTTCGGAGGGTAGTAAATATCGAAGAGTATTTGCTTCACATCACCTTTATAAGACAAGGGATGTGGCAAGTTGCTAGGAGAGTTTATCGAGGTGTCGAATTGAATAAATACTAGAGGTGAGTTCGCAGAGTTACACTCTTCATCCATAGAGCATTTATCAGCTACGCAGCAATAACAGTCGTCAATGATAGATTGCTCACTTTCATCGCAATGAAAGTTATCTTTGCTTTCGTTGCTAACATACATATGGCTAACACTTTTTTCGTGCTGTACATTGGAAGCATTGTTATAAGCAGGAGCGGCTGGGAAGGATAGCTGTATCACTATTCCTAACATAAGCACAACTAAAAATTTTGCTTGAAACATATGTGCGCTCCTATTGCCATACTATAAATTAGCATACTACAAATTAGCATACTACCCCCTGCACATCATTGATCGAGATCAAAGGTGTGCAGGTGATATTCACAGAGTAAGGTATCATCTAACCTTAACGTCTTTCTTTCGCCACAAATAGTAAACAGCAGGTAATACGAGCAAGGTTAAGATAACAGCGCTGATCATTCCTCCAACCATTGGCGCCGCTATTCTACTAACCACTTCAGCCCCAGTCCCTGTGCTAAACATTATAGGCAATAAACCAGCAATTGTAGAAACGGCCGTCATCATGACGGGGCGAACACGAAGTCCTGCCCCTTCCATTACGGCAAGAGAGAGACCGTCTTTCGTTAATGCTTTACCATGCTCTAACTGACTTTTTTCATATTCATTATAGGACTGGTTTAGGTAAGTCAGCATTAGTATTCCTATTTCTACAGTGACACCTGCTAGAGCTATAAAACCAACCGCTACAGCAACTGAGAAATTATAATCTAAAAGATACATTAGCCAGATTGACCCCACCAATGCGAGAGGCAAAGTTCCCAATATAATGGCTATTTCTGTAGCGTTTCGAAAGTTCATATATAAAAGAACGATAATAATCGCGAGCGTTAACGGAATCACGTAAGTCAGTTTTTCCTTTGCCCTTTCCATATATTCGTACTGCCCGGACCAGGTAACTGAATACCCTGCTGGCAACTCGAGTTCTTGTTCTACAACCTTCATTGCTTTTTCAACATAAGTGCCGACATCAACTCCCTCAATGTCGACAAAAGTCCAGCCATTAAGTCTTGCGTTTTCGCTTTTAATTGCCGGCGGTCCAAGTTCAACGTAGACATCAGCCACATCCGCCAAACTAATACGCTGCCCGTTTGGCGTAACTAAAGGTAGCTTCTTTAATTCTTCCGGCGAATCACGGTAATCTTGAGGGTAGCGCAAGTTTATTGGGTAACGTTCAAGCCCTTCAATGGTCTCTGAAACATTCATTCCACCAATAGCCGTGGCAACGACCTGCTGCACATCCTCAATGTTCAAGCCATAACGTGCAGCCTGCTCTCTTTCTATGTCAACTTTGACATAGCGTCCACCTGCCACTCGCTCTGAATAAACAGAAGCCGTACCATCGACATCATCAAGTATTGCTTCAAGCTGCTGCCCTATCGTCTGAATTTCATTAAGATCGGCTCCGGCAACTTTTATACCTACCGGCGTTTTGATACCTGTCGATAGCATATCAATGCGAGTTTTAATGGGGTAAACCCACGCATTGGTCAGCCCCGGAAACTTTACAAGCGCATCGAGTTCTTTTTTCAACTTCTCAGTGGTCATACCGTCTCTCCACTGATCTTTCGGTTTCAGTTGAATAAAGGTTTCAATCATCGTTAGGGGTGCCGGATCAGTGGCGGTATCCGCTCGACCAATTTTGCCAAAAACCGTCTTCACTTCCGGTACCGTTTTTATGAGCTTGTCGGTTTGCTGCAACAGCTCCCTTGCTTTACCAATTGATAATCCGGGATAGGTAGTGGGCATATACATCAAATCGCCCTCATCCAAATCTGGAATAAATTCACTACCAATTTTGTCAATCGGCCAGACACCAACGGCCAGGATAACAAGCGCTCCGACAACTGCTGTCTTGGGGTATTTCAAAATGCCTTTTAAAAGCGGTTTATACCCGGCGATCAATAACCGATTAAGCGGGTTTTTCCCCTCAGGTGTTACCTTTCCTCTGATAAAATATCCCATCAACACGGGGATAACGGTAACCGCTAAGGCTGCACTGGCTGCCATTGCGTAAGTTTTCGTGAAAGCAAGCGGAGAAAACATCCGCCCTTCCTGGGCTTCTAAGGTAAATACCGGCATAAAGCTGACGGTAATAATGAGCAAGCTAAAGAAAAGAGCAGGGCCCACCTCTGAAGCAGAGGCGGCAACCACCCGCCAGCGGTTCTCTGCTGTCAGTGGCGTTTTTTCCATATGCTTATGCATATTTTCAATCATGACGATGGCACCATCGAGCATAGCGCCAATAGCGATTGCGATCCCTCCAAGTGACATAATATTCGCGTTAATTCCTTGCCAATACATGACAATAAACGCGGTTAAAATACCCAAAGGCAAGCTGATAACGGCAACCAGCGAGGAGCGGACATGGAAGAGAAATATCACACAGATAAACGCGACAATAGCGAGTTCTTCTATTAAACTTTTCCAGAGACTTTCCACGGCATCCGAGATAAGCCCCGAACGATCATAGACAGTGACTATATCGACACCTTCTGGTAGCCCAGACTTTAATTCTTCCAACTTTTGTTTAACGCCATCAATCGTTTTTTGGGCATTTTCTCCGAAACGCATTACCACAATACCACCCACGGCTTCTCCCTCACCGTTGAGTTCGGCGATACCGCGTCTCATTTGGGGGCCCACACCCACATCAGCAACGTCTTTAAGCAATAATGGCGTGCCATTTTCATCAACGCCAAGCGGGATACTCTCTAAGTCTGACACACCATCAATATAGCCTGAGGCCCGGACCATATACTCAGCTTCCGCCATTTCAACCACCGACGCCCCCACTTCCTGATTACCTCGCTGGATAGCATTTTGTATGTGAGCAAGAGGAATATCGAATGCGCGCAGCTTCTCCGGATCCACTTTCACCTGGTACTGCTTTACCATCCCGCCGAGGGCGGCAACTTCCGAAACCCCCTCGACCGTTTGCAGTTCATACTTTAAAAACCAATCCTGCATACTGCGTAACTCACTCAAATTGTGGTTACCCGTACGATCAACCAAGGCATACAAATACACCCAACCAACCCCTGTTGCATCAGGGCCTAATTGCGGTCTTGCATTAGAAGGCAGTGTCGGAGCAACCTGAGACAAATATTCCAGTACTCGCGAACGCGCCCAGTAAGCGTCTGTATCTTCGTCAAAAATGACATACACATAGGAGTCGCCGAAAAACGAATATCCACGGACGGTTTTAGCGCCGGGGACAGACAGCATAGCGGTTGTTAATGGATAGGTTACTTGATCTTCTACCACCTGCGGCGCTTGACCCGGATAGCTGGTTTTAATGATCACCTGGACATCCGACAAGTCCGGCAGTGCGTCTACGGGCGTATTCTTAACCGCAAAAGCACCAACACCCACGAGGATTAATGTCGCCAGAAGAACGAAAAAACGGTTACTCACTGACCATCGAATGACTGACTTAATCATGGTTATGCTCCTGCTCTGTCACTTGTTTTTGCTCAGGAATATGAATCGATGTGAGCTGGTACTGTTGCTTCCCGACTTGCGTTATTTCCGCATGCAAGGATAACCCCGTGCTAAGCTGAGAAAGTTCAACATCCGAAGCAACATCGAAGTCCATCGTCATTGCAGGCCAGTCCCATTCAGAAATCTCACCGTGCTCCAGCGTAACCATCGAGTGCTGAGGCATAACATTTTTAACGGTTGCTTCAACCCAGACAGATTGAGCTGCTGCGTCACTTGACATACTGCCATGGCTCTCGTTATCAGCATCAGTGTCATGTTGCATGCGCTTAAAGTCAGAGGATTTACTGGACTCAGAATCAATCAAAAACTGAGCTGAAGTAACGATGTCATCACCTGCCATAAGACCCGATAAAATTTCAACTCGCGAGCTCCCTAACCGCCCAACGTCAACATTAACTGATTTAAATTTCCCATCACCCAGTGCCAGTACAACTCGGTTCGAACCACCCATTCGGATAAGCGCTTCTTTAGGGATGATTAAGTTTTTGTCGCCTAAACCAGCCTTAATGTTAAGATTCGCAAACATGCCCGGTTTTAAAAAACCATCTGGGTTGTCGAAGTGAATTCGAACTTGTCCCGTCCGAGTTTTAGGGTTAAGTGACGGATAGACATAATCAACCTTTCCTTGCCACTCTTTACCTGGAGCATACTCAAGGTTCATTTGAACGTCATTGCCTACCTCAACCTGGTTCAATTGCCGCTCAAAGACTTCTGCAATAACCCAAATTTTATCCAGTTGAGCAATGGTCATTAAATTCATACTCGGCGTTACAAACGCACCTTCACGCACAGTCAGTCTATCCAATACCCCGGACTGCTTTGCTTTTACCGTGATTGTTTTCTGAATTTTACGAGTTTCTTTTAACTTCTTAATCTCAGATTCAGAGACTTGCAGAGCTCTTAAGCGTTCTTCAGCGGCATCAATTAGCACCTGATTACCTCTTTGCGAGGCCAATACAAGCTCCTCTTGCGCATTAACCATTTCAGGAGAGTAAATACTGTATAAAGGCTCGCCGGCTTTAACCGAGTTACCAACCGCTTTTACGAAAAGCTTCTCAATCCAGCCTTCAACACGGGGACTTACTGTCAGCACTCGGTTCTCATCAAACTGAACATAACCGACCGTTTCGATATCCAGGTTGAGTCTCGAAACGGTGACCGTTGCAGTTGTAACCCCAAGGTTATTAATAACGTCGGGATCAATTCTCACCGTACCAGGTGAACTCTCTTCTGCATCATCACCATAGTAAGGAATAAGGTCCATCCCCATTGGAGACTTTCCTGGTTTGTCTCGACGATAATTGGGATCCATCGGAGCCACCCAATATAACGGCTCTTTTTCTGCATTGCCCGATGAACGCTCAGACACTTCAGTCGATTGCATTACATAGCCAATAGCGCCAGCGCCAACTGCAAAGCCTACAGCTAAACTTATAAGAGATTTGGTGACTGTTTTCATTTTACACTCCTGAAAGTAATAAGTAGTTTGCTTCGGCAATCAATTTTTGGCGGTTGATGGCGATTGCTAATGCATCAATTTTTGCGTTGACTTCCGCAATCTGTGAACGCACCGCCTCTGCAAAGTCGCCATCATCATTGTTGTAAGCTGTCAATGCAGCTTCAGACTGGGCGGACATTTGTGGAAGTAGCTCTTCACGATAAAGAGCAGCGCGTTCATTCAAACGATTCAGTTGTACAAAGGTACTGCGTAAATTGGCTATTAACTGTCTGGCAATCAGCAGTTTTTCAGTTCTTTTTGCTTCCGTTCTAAACTTTGCTGAGCGTACCTGCTTATCCTGTTTGTTATCAGTAAATAAAGGGACATCGAACGTAACCCCGGCTGACAGCAAGTTGGCACGGTCATTGCCGCTTGGATCGTCGTTTCTATGGCCATATTTCAGATTGGCTGACCATTGCGGTTTATAACCTTGCTGAGCGAGCTCGACAGACGTCTCCGACGCCAAAATGTCTTGATCGGTCGCTTGCAAAACCGGGTGTTCTTTTATCAATTCGTACAAGGCTTGTTTCGGTATTGTCGAAGGTGATAGCAATGTCTTCTTCAGCGTAAGACTCGGAAGGTCATCCGGTAACCTTGATTTCGCTATAACACCTATCCATTCCGACAATTCGCTTTGAAGTCGCTCCTCTTTTTGTCGCAGTGACGTCAACCTATCATCCAGTCGTGTGAGCTCAAGCTGGGCCCTAATAACATCCTGCTGCCGTGCTTTTCCTTCGGTACTGGTATAACTTGCCTTGGCGGTCGACACTAACTGTTCAAAAAGCGCTCTATCCGATTCAATCAAGCGAATACTTTGCTGAGAGAAAAAAACATCTAACCACAACTTCGTGACCGTTGTTTTGACCTTTGCAATACGATCCGCTCTCAAAAACGGTTGTTTTTGAGCTAATTGGTTTTTCTGCTTACGAGACAACGATAATGTGTCTCCTCTGGGAAATGTTTGTGAAACACCGACGACTAACTGGGTCATTCCTTCCTGTCTTGAACTAAAACTGTCAACCGGGAAACTGGCAGCCGTGAGCGATATTTTAGGGTCAGGCAAACTGGAAGAGGCTATTGCTTCACTCGCGAATGCTTCTTGGGTTTGCTTACTTGCCGTTAACCAAGGATCTTCTTGTACAGCGATACTCACTGCTTCTTGCAAATTCAAAAGCGGCTCTTGTGCATTAACGACATTTGGCACCACTACAGTCAGAACACTTAAATAAGCCATTCTTCTTAAAAGTTTCATATTGTTACTCTCAAAAACTGTGAATTTTTAAATTAAACACAGACCAAGTTATGAGTCGGACCGTAACGAGGACGACGAACGACGTCGTAACGACAATGACCGAACCAAAGCTTATAGCTGTGCTTTTACCTGGACGATAAACGCGCCAGGAGCGAGAAATTTCGTATTTTTAAGAGTGGATTGGGGGGCGAAAAAGCGAGAGAGAATGCTTTTCTTTAATATTCGTATCTAAGAATGAGGAAGCGTTAAAAACCAGCTTCTCAATAGGCGGAACGGTGGATTGCTCAGAATAAACGACAGTAATTGACGGGCTGTAACAATGACGCATCATTGAATCAGAGCAACAGTTATCGGTAAGAGAATGTGACACTTCGCAATCTGCAAGATCGCAAACTTGCTCAGTAGGATCGTGCATACATGCCTTTTCCGTACTGATAGTTTGTGAAAATGACATTGTTGTTACTGCTAATAGCAGTAGGGCAATGATTAAACGATACATGCGAAGCTTTACTGTAAAAACATGTTAAAATAATATCTCTTTGTCTGATAAAGATCAACCGATTAAAAGAAGTAGCCATAACTAGGTAATGAATCTAAGTGATAATACAGCTCCCATATCACCACCCAGATTCATCTTTAATTCAGGCATTTTTACGCGCTAAATCCCAAAGTCATCGAACCTTACTTGTTCTCGCGGAACGCCAAAGTCAGCAAGAGACTCTAACGTCGCTTTCAGCATTGGTGGAGGACCACACACGTAAACGTCCAATGTGTCTTTGTTTTCATCTGCCAACCATTTCATTGCAGTTTCGTGCACAAAGCCAGTGTGCCCGGCCCACGCATCTGATTTAGCAACCTCTGAAAGTACCGGTATATAATTTAACCGCTCATCTCTTTCGAACTCATCCCTATAACAGAGCTCTTTTTCATATCGTGCGCCGTAAAAGAATATGCAACGACGAGGAGAATCTGCTGCTAACTCACTTTGTATTAACGCTCTTAACGGTGCAACACCGGCGCCGCCTCCGATAAAGACTTGCGTGTGATTATTTTGTTTCGTCAGCTGAAAGTCACCAAATGGCCCTATGGCATCGACTCGCGCACCAGCTTCCAGATTGCATAGGTAATTTGAACCGATGCCCGGGGGAACCCCTTCACTTGGCGATGGCAATTGCCTTATGTTAAATACAAACCGAGTCGGATTAGGCCGCGTAGCAACAGAGTAATGCCGTGACAATATTTCGTTTAAATGTGGAATACGGAACTGCATAAATTGCCCGGCTTCATAACTAACGGGGTCTGAACTTACAAAAGTAAGCTCCATAATGGATGGAGTGAGTTGCCGCTTTGAATCAAGTGTTAAAGCAATATCATCGACTCCGACATTATGCAGCTTAACGTCATAATTGGATGACGTTCTGTGTTGACAAGATAGGCGCGTTCCTGCTTCTAATTCGTTGGCGCTCAATAACGCTTTATCAGCTGTTTTCGGGCTGGGTATATTGCTGCCTTGCAGTGTCACTTTACATAACCCACAGGTACCGCCTCCGCCACAATTACTCGCAATTGGTTGCCCTTTCTGCTGAAAATATTCTAGCCACGTTTTCTTACGTTTTGGATTAAAGTCACCGTTAGTAATATTTCGGCCTAAGAGAATTAAACCGGATAATGAAAACCAAAGAGCGAATAATCCAGCACTCCATATCAATAGATGATTAAAACTTCGACCGCCCGTGTAATCCATAAAGTGCAGACGAAACGCCCAGTCAGCGATTGTCCATGGCGTATTACGATGTTCCACAACCCGGGATGACGCTTCATCGATATATATTCGGGTATTAAGATCATCCTCGATATCAATGCGGAATCCTGAGGCATTCCAGCCATTCACTTCATCGCTTCCCTTGACTCTTTCAACCCTTTCAACCTGGCCCGGTCCATTGTAGCTATTCAGCGCTAGCTGAGTCGCCAAAGCTTGGTCCGTAGACCACCGTTCACCGGTATCTGCGTTGAAGTAAAGCAAACGTCCATCTGGCAGAGACACCTGATACTGACCTACCCCGGCAACACTGACCAGTTCAATGGAGTGAGCTAAGGGGAATCGTTGATGCATTTCAGTAACATCGATTTGAGGCGCTATTTTTTTAAGTGGGGGTTCAGAGTTTTTTGAGACCATATATTGGTGGCCTGACATTCCGTGATGTCCGGTTAAGCTAAAAAATAACCCACTCACTAGCCACAAAGCGACTTGAATCACTAAAACCAAACTCACCCAACGATGAAGCCATTGCATAAACCTTATCATTGAGCACCCCCAGTCGATTTTCTCTTAAACGTAATCGTATAAAAAAGCAGGACAGTGCCCGTTATCATTAAAATAAACGTACCGATAATAAAGCCCTTTAACCACCAGGTCTCGATATCCACACGCTCATCGTAGTCCATTATGTGTAACATCCAGGCGATATCAAACCCCCGCCAAAACGTATGTCGCTTTACCAAAAGCTCCCCGGTCGTTTCAGATAAATACAGACTGGTATTACCGAAATCGTCATAATTTACCTGCCAAATCGGTAACAAAGCACCACTCACTTCTGTTGGTGGGTTATCAGTCATGTAAACGACCGATTCAATAGCGTCGGGATCCTTCGTGTAATATTGATTCGCTAACTCTTTAATGTGTTGTTCGGTTATATCAATACGCTGCAGCGACTCCGCATTAACTAAAAACGCTCCCTCGTTACTCTCTATTTTATACACCGGCTGTAACTTCTGATTCAGCCATACGCTTTTTAACGACGTTTTTCGTGTTTCTGGATAGCGGCTCAACAGGTCATTTAAGCTTGATATTTCAACACCTTTCGGTATTGGCTGGCTTATATCCTGAACTAAGTGATCACCATGAATATAATCCAAATCGAAGAACACCATGTAAGCGCCACTGATTGTCCAAATAACCATTTGCAGGCCAAAAATCAAAGATAGCCAACGATGCCAAACTCGCCAGCTACTGGAGCGTTTCTTTTGAGTCATACCCTACCTCAAATTTAATAAAAAAAAGCTGCCGCTCCCAGGGAAAAGCGACAGCCAGTCTAGTCTTTAAAAGCTGTAACGTACCTTCAGATATAACTGACGGCCTAACAAGTCATATGTCATAGTGTCAGTATTGGCGTCCGTCCAACTTTGAATATAAGGCGGTTCTTTGTCAAAAAGGTTATTAACACCGCCAGTCACGCTCAGTTTTGAATTTACGAAATAAGTTCCCTGCACGTTATGATAGAAAACACTGGGGGCTCGGGCTCCAATATCTCCCGGAGCAGCATTAATGTCATCGGCAGGTCCAATGTACTGGACGGAGTAATGTACACGCCAGTCCTGTTTCATAAAGGTTCCCGAAGCGTTTGAACGCCAATGCGTATAACTCCCTCTACCGCCAGTAATATATCCGGCATACTCAATTTCATCCGCACCAACGAAAGGCGCAAATGTATACTCATTTAGGTAACTGACATTCCAACTGAAGTCACTTTTCCAACCCAGCAGCTCGGTGTTATAAAACAAAGCCGTATCAATACCCGACACATTTTCAGTTGCGGCATTGGTGGGTTGAGCAGACAAAAAGTTAATATCGCCAGTTAAAGAATCTCTCGTGAAATGCTCCGGACTGCAAAATGGGTGCGATAGATTTTCTGAGTTATAGCAGACAGACAGCTTCGTTGAACCGGGAATTCTTTGGATAGCATTCTCAATATCAATATCGTAGTAATCAACCGTCAATTGTAAATTGTCCGCCGAGCCGATATCCCATACGAAACCAGCAGTGAAAGTATCTGCGTCTTCCGGTTTTAAATCTGGGTTCCCACCAACAGTGGTAAGCACTGTTGCACCAAATTGTTCATACCCTGCAGGAACGCCGTCTGCTTGACAGTTTGCCGCCACAGTTGGGTTAGCGCCGGCTTGATCCCATCCGTCACACGGGTCCGTTGTTGTCAGATTTCCTTCAGCAACACCACCGAAGAGTTCAGGTATGTTTGGAATACGAAAAGCAGTTGACTGAGTCGCCCGCACTTTCAAAGCATCCGATACACGCCAGTGAACGCTCGCTTTATAATTTCCATCACTACCAAAGGTGTCATAATCACTGTAACGATACGCTAAATCTAAATTCAACGACTGAATCAGTGGTAAGTCCGCCAGCAACGGTAAAGAAGTCTCAGCGTAAACTTCATCAACTGTATAGCTCCCTTCTATCGGGTCCGCCTGATTGGTATTCATAATGCCAGCAACAATTGATGAATCCGGGTTTCGCCAACCTTTCTCTTTACGATGTTCAACACCAAAAGCGACTGGCACCCATCCAGCAGGCATTTCAAATAAGTCGCCTGAAATGTTTGCGGTCAATGAACGTTGTTCATTCCCCCCATTATCAGTCGTGCGAAACATGATGTAATCCAATGCCTCTTGAGACAGATCCCCATAACCCAACAAGTCGATACAGGGAATGCCATTGGAGCCGCATGTATTAGGGTCTAGGCCCGCAGATAGACGCTGCATATTGACGATATTGGTCATACCGTCAATGGCTGTATTACGGCCATAGTTATAAGCAACTTCCCAGTTCCAACCTGAGCCAATAACACCATTCATGCCGACGACCGTTCTGAACGTATTAACATCTTGAAAGAACGTTCTTGGTCCACCTTCTAATAAGCGACGACCTTCAAGTCGAATTGTTTCGCCCGTTGGGTTTGTTGGGTGGCTGGCATCAAACTCAATACCTCTTAATGTTCCCGGCGTTGCTAATTGATCGGAGGTTCGGTTGTTGTATAAAACTTCAGCAAAAACCGCCGCATCCGAAGACAGTTGATAATCCCCGAAAGCAGAGAAATTCCAGTTTGTAATTGGGTTAACCGAATTTAAATAAGGAAAAAATGCAAAGTTATGTTCCTCAGCGCTGTAGGGCTCATAAAAATCACCGTTACCATCAGCATCTTGACTGAAATTAATACGATCACCAGCATTTGGACCCGTCAATATGGTTGCCCTACCCCCAATGGTACTTGAACTTCCAAAGCAATCCAGTTGGCCTGGCGTTAATTCACCCAAAGCACAACCCGCTTGATCAGCCATATTAACTTCGTCTGAAGAACGATAGCCTAATGTCGCCATTACGCGACCTTTATCATTGCTGGCGCCAAATATCATATTAACTTTGCGATCTTGACCCTCACCATCATCTGTCGAGCCTAAGCGCCCTTCGATAGTAAAGCCATCGTAACTTTTACGGGTGATAATATTCACCACGCCCGCAACGGCGTCCGCACCGTAAATCGCTGAAGCGCCATCTTTAAGAACCTCGATGCGCTGGATCATTTCAACCGGTATCATATTTAAGTCAACAGAGCTGTTTGCGCCAGTACCGCCGTTAACAACACGACGGCCATTCAGCAGTACAAGCGTTCGGTTAATGCCCAGCCCACGCAAATTAACTTGAGCGGTGCCATAGCCGTTACCTGTCCAGTAGGCATTACTCTGGCTGCCAGCAAAACCAGCAGAGGCTGACATTCTCTGTAAAATCATTTCTACCGAGGTCATTCCCGATACTTCTATATCTTCCGCCGTGAAAACCTGAACAGGAGCAGCACTTTCTGCTTCTATTCGCTGAATTCGCGAACCAGTCACCGTGATTTTCTCAACGTCTTCGGCTTGAGTATTATCAGATCCTGACTGTGCCCAAACTGTTGTTGTATTAAAAAGTGCCGCAGATACACCTATAGCGACAGCAGACTTAAGTAACTTTTGCATTTTGTCACCTCGATTAGATTATAATTATTTTACTTTCCGATTAGACTTCGTACTGCTATCTAAGTTGTTTATACAACTCTCAGAATAGAAACCTCAGAATTTTAGTCAAGCTAAAAACGATTAAAGTTGTATAAAAAAACCTTTAACAGCAAAGCCTATAGCAGTTGTATATTCAACTTAGAGTTATCCTCATGTATCAATAATCTTTTAAAATAAGCTCTTCAAGATGACTAGAAAAGCTATAAAAAAAGTTGTCCACTTTTTTCAAAATAAAAATAATTTTTCATTTTTAATGAATTTTTACCCTCTTCTGATTATTGATGCTTTTAATCTTTTGCCGACTATAATGCGTACATGAATACATAAGTTTTACGTAAGGAACTTGGCTATGAGTCAATCAATTAAAAAAGCCACGCTTTACAGAATGTCGACACCTGACCACCAATGCCCTTTCGGTTTAAAAACCCGGCACTTACTTAAAGCCAACGGTTACGATGTGGACGACAACCTACTGGAAAGCCGCGAGGAAACCGACATATTCAAGGAAAAACACAACGTCGATACCACTCCACAAGTGTTTATTGGTGATGAACGCATCGGTGGGTACGAAGAGGTTCGAGCCTTTCTTGGAAAACCTCTTCCTGACCCTGACGCAACCAGTTACCGACCCGTTATTGCATTATTTATTATGACAGCGCTCCTCTCCGTAGCCACGTCGTGGTTGTCTTTTGGTCGCGCATTTACCGGACAAACCATCGAGTGGTTCATCAGTTTCTCGATGGTGGTTCTGGCCTTGCTCAAACTCCAGGACGTAGAGAAATTCTCTACCATGTTTCTCAACTACGATCTTCTCGCCAAAAAATGGGTGCCTTATGGCCGTGTTTACCCCTACGCCGAAGGCTTGGCGGGTCTGTTAATGGCAGCGGAATTTGCTCATGTCATTTCCATCCCTATTGCGTTATTCATAGGCATCGTGGGTTCTGTCTCCGTTTTTAAAGCCGTTTATGTCGACAAACGTGAGCTAAAATGTGCCTGTGTCGGTGGCTCAAGTAATGTGCCGTTAGGCTTCATTTCGCTCACTGAAAACCTCATGATGGTCGCTATGGCTATCTGGATGTTTTTTACAATGAACTAGAAAAGGAGCGCTATGCGCTCTTTTTCTTAACGCTTTTTACGTAAAAACAAAATCTCACCAGCGGCAATCAATGCCATACCGATAAGAGACGCCCAAATAACCTGCGGATCGCTTGTCCATTTCACCCATATAAAAGCGGCTAAAACGATGACATCTAGCGTGATTGCGCTGACAAGTATGTAAATATTGGCATTCACTTTTTGTCTAAGATGTCTCAATACCCCCCAGTGGATCGCAATGTCCATAACGATATAAAAAATAGCACCAAGCGAAGCGATTCGGCTCAAATCGAAAAAAGCAGCTAAGACCATAGCCATCACGATAGTGTAAACCAGTGTGTGCTTCTGAATGGAACCTGGCATCCCAAAATGACTGTGTGGCACAAGTTTCATATTGGTCAACATAGCCAACATTCTCGAGACGGCAAACGCGCTCGCGATCACACCGGATACCGTTGCGACAATTGCAAAAGCGACCGTTACCCAAAGTCCAGTCTCGCCATAGACGGGTCTGGCAGCTTCAGCAAGCGCATAATCTTTCGCTTTCACAATCTCATCTATGGACAGGCTCGAGCCAACCGCCAGAGTGACCAGAACATATATTAACGCGCAGATAATCAACGAAATAATAATGGCACGCCCGACATTTTTCTTGGGCTCAACAATTTCACCGCCACTATTGGTTATTGTTGTAAACCCTTTGTACGCAAGTATGCTTAAAGCAATCCCCGCTAAAATACCGCCGCCGGTAGCTTCTTCTGGAATAGCCGATATCGATTCAAACTGAATGCCTGAGGCCCACAAACCACCAGCCGCTAAAATCACCAATCCTAAAGCCTTAACAAAGGCCATAAAAAACGAGAACGTTTGAATAAACTGATTACTCAAAATATTGATAAAAAACGCAAAGACCAGCAAACCAACCGCCAACAACGGGACAAGCCACTGCGCTTCAAAAGAAATTAATTGGCTGGTATAGGACGCAAATGTCCGAGCGACTAAACTTTCATTAATCACCATAGAAAAGTACATCAAGAGTGCGAATATTGCCGTCACACTTCCTTTCCCATAGGCTTTACTGAGGAACATCGCAATGCCCCCCGCTGACGGGTATGCTTTGGCCAGTTTCACATACGAATAGGCGCTGAAACCGGCAATGATACCGCCGCACACAAACGCCAGGACAAACCACTCTCTTGCCAGCTGAGCAACTTGTCCGGTCAGTGCAAAAATACCAGCGCCAATCATCACACCAGTCCCCAGCGACACCGCCCCCCAAAGACTCAGGCTGCTTTTCTGATAATCCTGATGTCCGTGTTCATGATCGTGTTCTGCCATAATCAGCTCCTGTGATTGAACTCAGTTGGACCAATGGATCCGGATAATTTTCCAGCCAGACTCAGTCGTATTTGATACGGTTACGGTTTCATTCATCGTTAAATCAACCTCACGCCCGTTATACTCCCCGGAAACGCTATACCGAGAAGTGATCACAGCAAGGCCATCGGCTTCTTGTACTGTCCTTTCAAGCAACTGTGAAGGAACCGCCTGGCTAAACTTAATATCTGACTTAAGGTGATGAGCACTGTACTCGGCCAAGGATCGTTCAACACCACCACCTTCAAAGATAAACACATCATTGGAAAGCACATCTTTAACGACTTCCGTGTCACCTTCAGTCAAAGCCGTTCGAAACCTATCAAGCACAACTGTCGGTTCAGATACTTCCTCGGCACTACTAGGCGCTGAAATAAACAGCACCGAAACCATAAAAACACTCATGAATAATTTCATTCTTATTATTCCTTACATTAACTAGGGGAAAACGCGCTGCTTAACGCAGAGGCCAGGGTAAAAATAGTGACAGCCAATACCATTTCCGCCGTTATGGAGTTTTTGAGTCGCTTGGCGGCCGCGTTATCATTTAATTGCGGTACGAACTTTAATTTATGCAATGCGGCAACAAGGAGAATCAGCGCCACAAACACAAGTTTCGCTAGTAGTACCGTGTCATACGACGTAAGCGGCAGCTCTGGCATCCATCGCCCTGTTGCACTACGATACATAACCAAGCCCGCAATAAGGAGTATTGGAACCGCTGCAGACATATGCACACCAAAACGCTCCATAATGGCTTTCGCTTTAGCAAGCGGTACCGACGTTGCCAGCTTTCGCAATGAGTTAAGACTGCCGAACCAAACCCAAGCGACTAACAAGTGTGTTAAAAGCGCTAGCTTTCCCCACCAGACGGCGTCACTGCCGTGACCAATACTTAAAAAGCTCCATCCCATGAGTCCAATGGCGACAACATATAGCACCCACTTTATACGTTTTAGCTTAACAACGGAGTAAACAATCCAAGCAATAGCAACCGCTATCTGAAGTTGGATGAACAACCCAACAGGGCCGGTCCATATAAACTGCATGTAGGTCGTGTCAATCATGCCGGCAAAGCCTTCAGCAGCAAAACTACCGACTTTCAGAAAAAAATACAGAAGGCTTGCCAGTAATAGAAGCAACGCAACAAGGCTATTCTTTCGTTCAGACTGCTTTTTTAAACCGGACAAATAAACGATATAAGGCGAGGCAGTCATCACCGCGTTAAGCCAGAATATAAAGGCCAACGTTAAAACGCTGGCCACACTCCAAAGGGTCATCATTTCACCTCAAAGCTAAAATCACCCGATATTTTATGACTGTCCCCACCCATTGCCGTCCAATAAACCGTATAACCACCTGACGCCAAATTGTTTTTAACAGCAATTTCGTACGCTGCTTTGGGAGTCATGCTCATCGAAAAGTCCAGCGGATGCATTTTACCGTCATCTGAGTGCAGCATAATTTTAGCCAGACGAACATCACCGGAAAAATTCATCGTAATTTCCGTAGGTGACTCGGACAAAGTAGCACCGTCCTCCGGGCTACTGGATGTTAGGCCGACGTGAGCGCTGGCCCATGCACTAAAAAATAACGCGGTACCGAAGGCTAATTTAAGTACGTTTTTCATGTTGTTTCCTCTTTGTTTTATTATCAATTAAAACCAAACTCTGGCCCCAAGGACCACGCCTGTTTCTGTGGTGTCTTCACCCATTCGTTTCATTTCATCTGCCGTATTTCCTAACGCCCCGTTCCAATACACACCAATGTAAGGGGCAAATTCACGACTTATTTCATGGCGATATCGCAACCCCACGCGCAAGTTGCTCAAGCCACTTTGCCGTTCATATTTGTCTGAGTCTGTCAGGTTGGCTGTTAACTCAATGCGAGGTTGTAAGTACGAGGTTTGTGTTAACTGCCACTCGTACTCGGTTTCGCTAACAAATTGGACATCGCCTTCTTCGTTCATCATCAAAGAATTATCCATTTCAAACCAGTACGGCGCCAAACCCATAAAACTTAAGACCGCATAGTTTTCCATCGAGGCATCCGACGATAAGCTGCCTCGCGTACCGATACCGGCCTGAAACGACCAATACGGAGACACCAGATACCCATACAGCAGTTCGGCACTTTCTAAGTCAGTGGGCTCACCGTCGTCTTGAACATTCTCCCCTTCACTCTTGAAAACAGCTCGGTGATAGTCACCGCCATACCAAGCAATCATGTCCCAGACGGCTAGGTTCTCTTCCTCGTTGGTTCGCGTTAACTCCAACCGATCGAACAGTACTTGCCCGGTGTAATATTCTTTGACGGGTTCAGGCCAGTCCTCTTTCGCATGTCCGGCGACTGCTAAACCTGGCAACAACGCCGCACCCACTAATAATGATTTACCGTACATAATAGTCCTCCTTATGCGACATTGACCACACGGAACATACCCGCTTTCATGTGATACAACAGGTGACAGTGGAACGCCCAACTACCCGGCGCGTCTGCCGTTATCAATAACGACACTTTTTCGCTCGGCTTCAGGCTAATCGTATGTTTGCGTGGGCGTGGATACTGTCCGTTTTCAAGTTCCATCCACATACCGTGTAGGTGTATGGGGTGGTCCATCATCGTATCGTTTACCATCACCAACCTCAGTCGTTCTCCATGATGAAACTGAACTGGGCCATCCACCTCGGTAAACTTCTTCCCGTCGAAAGACCACATGTAACGCTCCATATTACCCGTTAAGTGCAGCTCTATCTGTCGCTCAGGCTCTCGCGTATCCGGCCATTCATGCGCGCCGATCAAGTCGGTATACACCAACACTTTATGATCAACGTCTTCCAATCCAATCCCGGGTTCATGCAAACGGCTTATCGGATTAGTAGCAATCATAGCCGCCCCGGCGCCATGTCCGGATTCACGGTGTTTGATTTTAATGTTTTCGACCGGGAGCTCTTTTTTGTGTGTCATTTTATGCGTCATATGGCTGTTATTGCCGCCCATATGCTTCATATTCATGCTATTGCCTTTCATATCACCAGACATTGCCATCGCTCCCATGCCCATAGCGGCCATGCCTCGCTCAGGAGCTTGCCGTAGTTCAGGCACTTCAGCCTCAAGACCAAGTTCTGGCGTTAATGTTCCTCTGACATAACCACTTCGATCAAAGCTCTCAGCATAAATAGTGTAAGGCTTGTTTTGCTTAGGCTGGACAATTACATCGTAGGTTTCCGCCACACCAATGCGGAACTCGTCAACTGGCACTGGCTTCACAGGCTGCCCGTCAGCGGCCACAACCGTCATCTCCAATCCAGGGATTCTCACGTCGAAGAAACTCATTGCCGAACCGTTAATGATACGAAGGCGTACTTTTTCACCAGGCTTAAACAATGCTGACCAGTTCATTGCTGAATCGCGACCATTCATCAGGTAGGTATAAGTACTGCCCGTCACATCCGCAATATCACGGGGGCTCATTCGCATTTGCCCCCACATTTCTCGTTGCTTCCAGGTTTTCTCTAACCCTTGCTGTCGCACGTCCTCGAAGGTCTCAAATATCGTACGTTTTTGATAGTTATAGTACCCCTCCGCAACTTTCAAGTTACGAAACACGGTATCCGGATCTTCGAATGTCCAGTCGCTGAGAATAATGGTATGTTCTCGATCAGCACCAATGTCTCCGTCTTTGGGTTCAATCACTAACGGCCCCAGGTGTCCCAGTTGCTCCTGCAAACCGGAATGGCTGTGATACCAATAAGTTCCGTTTTGCTCGACATCGTAGCGGTACTTGAACGTTCGTCCTGGCTTTATCCCTTCGAAAGATACGCCTGGCACACCATCCATGTTCTCGGGCAATATAATTCCGTGCCAGTGAATTGATGTGTCTTCCGACAACCGGTTAGTCACGTTTAACTTTGCTCGCTGCCCTTCTTTTAAACGAATCAAAGGGCCCGGCATTTGGCCATTGATGGTTATTGGTGTTCCTACTTTATTTCCCACGAGCAGTGGGGACTTTGCAATGGTGAGATCAATCTCATCGTTTGTCAGGATCTGATCTTTAAAACTGCGTCCCTGAGGAGCAGCCCAAGTTGGGGCTACTTTGGCGATTGCTAAAGCAGACGCCACAGTGAATGCAGATTTAATAAACTTTCGACGCCCTTTGTTAAACTCATTGCTCATTATGACGCTCCTCTTTTGAGGTTAAATTTTGATGACGTTGAATGTCCTTTTCCCTATCAGACGGTTCATCAGTAATCGATGATTTAAACCCTTTTATCGCACTACCAAGATCGGATCCCAGGGTTCGTAGCTTTTTGCTACCAAAAAGAAGAATGACAATAACCAGTAAAACTCCTAACTGAACCATACTCATGCCGCCAAATCCCATAGCTAAAGCCCTCCATTTGAGAGTGCTTGCTGCTGCTCTAAACTTGCTATCTGCTGATAAGGTGTAATTGAACCGTCCTTTTTGATTTCATAGACCGTATACGGTTGAAACCGAGTACCCATTTCCATACCAACAGACCCTACCGGCATGCCAGGAACAGTTAATCCAATGCCATTTTCTGACTTTTTCCCAGCTAAATAATGAGAAACCAATGTAGGAGGAACGTGCCCCTCAAAGACATAGCCATTACTAGAAATAGCGGTATGACAGGATTGGACCTCGGCACTAATACCGGAGTCACGTTTTCGTTGGGTCAGGTTGTTCGGATGTTGTACGGACACACTAAAGCTATCGGGTAAAGCTTGTAACCACTTTTCACAGCAACCGCAGTTGGGATCTTTTAGAACGGTTAGTTGCTGCTCTTCTACATCGGTTGCAGATACAGACACGGAAAACAGCATCGCCAAAACAGCGATATTGCGTTTGATAGACATAATTATTCACCGATTAATAAGTTTTAAGGAAACACGCCGAGCGTGTGTTAAATTTCTAGTAACTTATTAAGCGGTAATTATTGGGGGACGGAATAAATTAGACGCGTGTTTAGCACGAATTGAGGTGTCGATGGGCGCATCGACTTTGGCACAGAGGTTAACTGCAGCGGCATTAACCGAAGAAGACTGTCCGACAAATAAAACCGAGCCGCCGGAGCAATGCCGAATTGTCATGTCAGCACAGCACGAGTTGTGCTTTTGCTTCTCATGTTCGCAGTCGCTTACGTCTGCTTTTTGCATCATGCTGTGCTGCATTTGTCCTTTACCATGACATGCGTGAGCATCTGCCGTTTGCGAAAACGACATCGACACCAATAGCACTGTCATTAATAACAGAATTCGAATTAGCACGAGCACCCTGCTTTTTGCAATTTAATAAACTTTAGTCTAACGTCATTTTAACGCATGTCAAATAAGGAGCAGATAATGATGAATCACGAAATGTTCGCAGGTATGGGCTTTCTATGGATGCTGATTGTGGGAGCTATTTTTATTGTTCCCGCATGGCGTATCTGCCAACGAGTTGGCTACCCTGGTCCATTGGGTCTTCTGATTGTTATCCCTATCGCAAATATCATTCTTCTTTACTTTATAGCGTTCGGCCCATGGAAAAATGTTGATAAATAGCTAATTCACTTTAACCAAAGCAACAAGTATAGCTTTTCATCTCTGATCAGAAGCACGGATTTAATGGTTGATGGGGCACCTTCACCCCATCAATCTGATACCACCCTCAGATGGTTGATAGATCGACTCCGTAGTTGAGTTCCTCTGCGAAGT
>NZ_LSBQ01000007.1:0-127204 GCF_001577655.1 Idiomarina sp. T82-3
GAACGGCACTATCCACGAGCAATAAAAAGGCGACCGCAACGTTATCCGATGCGGTCGCCTAGAAAAAATGCTAGTCGTTAGCTTAACTGACAAGCATTATCCTTCGGGAGTCTTTTTTTATGCGTGATTATCGGGGTATGATAGGGACGTTTGTTTAAAACCATAACCACAAGAGCAGTATATGAACAACACAAAAAAGCAAGTAAATAACGTGTGGGATAATTATTGGCGTTCAGGAGCGGAAGCGAGTTTCTTAAATAAAAATACCTCGTTGCAACGCTACCAAATGCGGAAGTTTTGGTTTGAGCGCATGAGCGAATTTGAAGCGAAGTCACCGATTGTCGATATTGGGTGCGGGAATGGCATTCTAATTGGCTGGCTGAACGAATATAAAAATGAAAAGAACAAATCAAAGTGGCAATTAATAGGCGTGGATAGCGCGGCATTGAGACCTACTAACCCCGAGCTGGATGTTCGTGAACTAACGCCATATCAAAGCTTTAAATTAACCGGCAACAAAAAATTGGGCACGGTGGTCTCGCACTACGGCTTAGAGTACGGCCCATTAATCGAGGGGCTGACGCATTTGCATACGCAACTCAAGAAGGATGGCGCGCTTGTTGCTCTCGTGCATTCAAGTAACTCAACATTAGTGCGCAATAACAAAGCAATGTATGAATTAATGCCGTCACTGATTCGCCACTTAGAGAAACATGTATATAACTTGTATACCTCTATCCTTGAAGCGCGTGGAAAGCCGTTAGGCAAGCAAGCGGCGTTGTCGCAGCGTAAGCTCGATCAACTGGCTCATACGCATCGTAATAACCCAACATTTAAGCGCAGTAATTTTGTCCCGGCTGTACGGCATATTTTACAAGCTGCTTCAAATGGCAAGAAACTAGAGGCTCGGCAGGTATACAATGATTTTCTCAATAACATGAAATTTCATTATGCCCAAATGGACGACATGATACAGGCAGTAGAGCAAGTGAAGTCAGCTGATCACCTCGCTCAAGCTGCTGAAAAGGCAGGCTTCAAACGAGTTATGGTACAAGACGTCGAGTTTCCAGAAACGGGTGAAGTCGGCTTCTGTTTACAGGCGATCAAGTAATGATCAGAAACTGTTAAAAGTGTTATAAAAAAGTTGCCTTTGTTGTAAAAATGTGTTTTTCTTCTTCCTGAGCGCAGTCTTGTAAAGGACTGCGTTGAATAACGATTCTATTAACAAGTTGTAGAGGATCGTCATAATAATAATTTTCGGGGAGACTGAACATGAACGAACAGTCATTATTGGCGCGTTCTATCAGAACGATTTTGATGGCGGGTGTTAGCTCTGCGTTTATCGCAGCACCTGCTTTAGCACAAGATGCTCAGCAAGACGATCAAGACGTGGTCGTTTCTGCTTCTGGGCAGGAAGTTGTACAAAGCGAAAACGCACAAGTTGAAGAACGTATTCAGGTTACTGGTTCGCGTATCGGCCGTATTGGTGCCGAAGCACCTAGTCCTGTTACCGTAATCAGCGGTGACGATCTCGTTGAAACCGGTGCAATGAACATCGGTGAAGTACTGAGTCGCTTACCTGCATTGGCAACAACATTCACACTTGCTAACTCAGGCCGTTTCATCGGTACGGCAGGTATCAGTACACTGAACCTACGTAACATGGGTACTGACCGTACGTTGGTATTGGTCAACGGTAAACGTCACGTGGCTTCAGCGCCAGGTTCTAGCTCGGTTGATACCAACACCATTCCAAGTGCTTGGATTGATCGCGTTGAGATCATCACCGGCGGCGCGTCTGCGGTATACGGTGCCGACGCTGTAACAGGTGTTGTCAACTTTATCCTTAAGAAGAACGTCGAAGGCTTAGACGTTACCGCCACTCGAGGTTACGCTGAAAACAGCGACTATTCAAACGAGAAGTATACTTTCTCATACGGTACTGCATTTGCCGGTGGTAAAGGTAACATCGCGGTATCAGCAGAATACAACGCACAAGACTCATTAAATGCGTTGGATAACCCGTGGACTGCAACGTCAACGGCTAGCATGCGTTATGAAGCGCTGTACGGCCCGCGTACCGAAGATCAACTCGACGATCCAGCATACCCAGACAACATCGTAGTGCCTAATGCAGGTTACTATGCGATTTCTAATCAAGGTACTGTATGGGACCCGTTCACCGGCGGTATCTTAGGTACATTTAACCCAGACGGTTCTTATCGCGATACCTATATCGGCGATGTAAACGATACGGCTAGATTGTACTGTCAAGACTGTGATTACATCAACTTACGTCGTTACAGCGAAGTACAGCCAGAATTCTCACGTGTAAACTATAACCTCAAAGGTAACTATGAGTTTACGCAAGACGTGAACATGTACTGGAACGCGAAGTACGTTAAGAGTGAAGGTCAAAATATCGGTCAGCCATTCTTCCGCTTCTTCTCAACGGGTGCCGCAGCGGATAACTACCCTTACTTGTTCAAACGTGACAACCCATTCTTGCCAGAAGCGTTGGCATCACAAATGGATGAGCTTGGCGTACCTTTCCTTGGTTTGAACCGTATGTACGATGATGCAGGTCGTCGTATCGAAGAAAACACGCGTGAAACAAAACGCGCAGTTATCGGCTTTGACGGTATGCTCAACCAAGATTGGAGCTATGACGTTTCATTGGTGTGGGGTAAATCAGACATCGAACGTGTCAATGGTGCTAACGTAATCCTCCAGAACATGGAGTGGGCACTGGACGCGGTTGAAGACGAAACCGGTAACATCGTATGTCGTAGCGAAGAAGCACGTGCTGATGGTTGTGTGCCTTTCAACCCATTCGGTTTGGGCATGGCAAGCCAAGCGTCGCAAGACTACGTTACTACGACTTCTGTCGGTACCTCTGAAATCGAACAAACTGTATTTAACGCAACCTTCTCAAATTCATTCTTGTATGAATTGCCAGCCGGTCACATCGGTTTTGCGGGTGGTGTTGAGTACCGTGATGAATCAAGTGTAACGGTCGAAGACCCCTTTGCAAAAACGGGTGCTACCTTCTTTAACGCACTGGGCGAAACGGACGGTCAATACGACGTTTCAGAAATCTTTGGTGAGATCAGCGTTCCATTGTTACGTGACATGTTCATGGTACAACACCTGAACTTTGATGCTGCAGTGCGTTACGCAGACTACTCAACCATCGGCGGCGCTACTGCGTGGAAAGTTGGTTTAGACTGGACTATCAGCGATGAATTACGTTCACGTTTCACATACTCTGAAGCGATCCGTGCGCCAAACATCGATGAATTGTTCTCAGGCCAAAGCCAGTCATTCGCAGGTGTTGACGATCCGTGTAAAGTGTCTAACTTAGCTCAGCTATCAGCAGACGGCCGTGCGCGTCGTGAAGCTAACTGTGCGGCGTTAGGTGTACCTGCGGACTTCGATTCGAACTATGACTCAGCAACACTTGAGACATTAGTGGGTGGTAACCCAGACTTGAGCGAAGAAACATCAGAATCAATCACTGCTGGTTTCGTTTATTCACCAGAATGGTTGGAAGGTTTCTCTGCAACAGTTGACTATTGGGAAATCGACATCGATGACACGATTAGTGGCATTGGTTTCCAAACTATCCTAAACCGTTGTGTGGATGCTGAGACTATCGATAACCAGTTCTGTAACCTGATCACACGTGACCCAGATACGTCTGAGATTACATTGATCCGTGGTTTCGCACTGAACATCGCGCGTTCATTGAACTCAGGTGTTGACTTCGAGTTCGCGTACGACTTTGATGCGTTAGGTGGTCAGTTCCGCACTAACTTAATCGGTACGTACACAATCGAAGCAAAAGACTACCCATTTGCTGACGAGCCTGATAACTACACTGATTACGCGGGCGTTTTGGGTGACCAAGACTTGCAAATGCAATTGTCTGTACAGTACGGCATCGACAACTGGACGTTTGGCACAACCACTCGTTACGTTGACCGTGTAAACTTGTACGATCCAACCAGTCTTGAGACGAACCCTAACCCAAGTAACGAAATGCAGTATGGCACTTATGTCATTACTGACGTAACAGCGGGTTACAAGTTCGATAATGGCCTAGGTCTTACTTTAGGTGTTGATAACTTCTTCAACCGTGAGTTACCAGGTTATACAACAGGTACTGGCGCAGGCTCTGCAATCTACGACAACATTGGTCGTTTCGCATACCTTCGCGCATCACTTAGTTTCTAAGTGTAAAAAACGCAATCAAAAAGCCCTCTTCGGAGGGCTTTTTTTATGTTTGTCTTACAGAGAGATAGAACAAAATACGGCATTATTAATCATGTTATTTGATGCGTTTAGGTTGAATGATGTCGTGTTAGTCACAAAATATCCCATCTTGAACTGGGTGCCATACCATCAGGTTCTAAACCTTTCTGAGCCTGATGGATGCTGGCGTAGTATGGATAACGTATTTCCCGTAAGGATGGTAGGTAAAATCGTTTTCATTCCTGTCGACGATATTATCTGTATTAAAGGGGCCGCCAATTATGTTGAAATTCACACTCCCGATGAACGACTCCTTCACCGCGATACTATGAAAAATGTGGCAGATACGCTTTGCGGTAATCGTTTTCACCGAGCGCACCGCAGTGTTATCGTCAACTTAAATCATGTGAGAGAACTCACGAGCGAATTAGGCAGACTGACGCTTCTCGTGTTAAGTAATAATGACGAGATACGTATCGGTCAGTCCTACCGCGAAGGTCTATTTAAACGACTAGGCATTAGTTAAGCGCACTAACCAACTAAATTATTTCGATTTCGAGCCGATACAACACCATCACTCTTAATTCAGAGATACCTTATGCGTGTATTGGTTATATTACTCAGCTTAATGGTGCTGCCAGCTAAAGCGCACTCAATTAGTCCGTATGACGAGATCGCTGATAGGTTAGCGCAACAACTGGTAACACAGTTAAATCAATCATCACCTCGCCAAGCGCATGCCCAAGTAGGGATTACACGTTGGGTGATGTCCGACACGCTTGAATTACCGACGTCTGAAAACGCATTGTATTCCGTCAGCCATGAAGTCAGTGAAGCACTGTATAGCCATCTGACAGAGCGAAATGTCAAGCTTATCGACTTTCGCGCTCAGAATGGTGTGACGCTGACATCTGCGGGGGCGACGATGCTAACCAATGATAAACAGCAGTTAAATCTTAATCCCAACTTAGACTGGGTATTAGTGGGGACCATGAGCCGAGAAGATGATGGTGTAATGCTCAGCATTCGGGTGCTCGATCGTCGCTCTCAATCGGTGCTGGCGGCTGCTAATCATTATGTACCCAAGCATTTATATTGGCCGAATAAAAGTGCCCAGATCATCGATGGTCATCTGCAAAGAAGTCGGTAGGAGAAAAGTATGCGATTAACTCTTTTGATAGCGGCGGCATTGAGTTTGAGCGCCTGTACAGTTTTACCTAAGCCGGAGCAAAAAGTCCGCTACGATGATAACGGCAAAAGCGCAATACCCGCGCCCATCAATAGCTACAGTACGCAGTTGGCGCAGCAATTGGTAGCAAACAGTCAAATCGATTTATCGCAGACACACGTCGGCGTCACGGACTTTGTCGGTGTAGAGTCATCTTATCAGCAAGCATCGATACTGGCGCAAGCGATGTCTGAGCAGTTGCGTGGTGAGCTCGCGAGCCGAGAAGTGCCCATTATTGATTACAAAACAACGGACTTTATTCGTGTTACGCCCAAAGGAGACTTTGCCTTAACACGCGACTACCTCGAAGTCGATGAAATCATGCCCATCACCCATGTTGTTGTCGGTACGTATAGCTATTATCGTGACGGAATCTTAGCAAACGCTCGCTTGGTCGATATTAACAGTCGACATGTTGTTAGTACGGGGAGCATTTATATTCCGCGCGTTGATGCGGCACGTCTTAACTCATCTGAAGGACAACCTATTATTCGTTGATCTGGCTTAACCACGCTTTCGTAGTCTAATATCTTATAAAACAATAATTTGTTCGGGACAGACTATGAAAGCGTTGCACTCCATCTTAATTTTTCTTGGGTTACTTTCTCTTATTTTAATCGGCTTGTCCGGCCCGCTTTATCAACTCGAATGGCTCACTTTAGGTGGTGCCTTCACGTTGTTGCGTTGGGCTGTGTACCTTGCCATCGGTGCGGGCATATTAAACATTATTGCGTTATTCGTGCGCCGACCTAAGGGCGCTCGCGCAGGGCTTAGCGTTTTAGCTATTATTGCTGCATTTATTGCGTTTTATTTACCTTATACGCAGTACCAAACGGCAACCTCGGTGCCGCCTATTCATGATATCTCAACGGATACAGTTAACCCGCCTGAATTTGTGGCTATTGCACCTTTGCGTGCTAACGCGCCTAATCCAGTGGAATACGCGGGTGAGGAAACAGCAAAGCAACAAAAAGAAGCGTATCCCGACATTACCACCTATGTTTCTTCTAAATCACCGGACGAGCTCTATCAGCAGGCATTGACGGTGGCTAAGAATATGGGCTGGGAAATTATCGATACGTCGGATGAGCAACATCGGATTGAGGCAACAGCAACAACAACATGGTTTGGTTTTAAAGACGACGTGGTGATCCGCATTCAGGCGCAAAATGACGAAACACTGCTCGACATTCGCAGTAAGTCACGCGTGGGTCGCAGTGATGTGGGTAAAAATGCAGAACGTATACGCTCTTTCTTAAGTCAGCTATAAAAAGGATTTCCCGATGAAGTACGCGTGGTTGGCACTGCTTCCGGTGTCGGTAATGGCACAAGAACCTATCGAAATTATCGAGGTCACCGGCGAAGGGGAAACTCTGGTATTGCCGAGTGAAGAACCTATTGAGGGCCTGTTTGGGCTATCGAATGCATTGCAGGAGATCCCGCGCTCGGCCACCATGATATCGCGGTCACTCATGGACCAAGCGGCAATTAATGATCTACATGATATTGCTCGGTTTGCCCCCAACAGTTTTGCAGCTGCAGGTTTTGGTAATCCATCACTCCCGAGTATGCGTGGGCAACTCGGTGAGCTATTCGAGGCGGGTATGCGCCGTCAAGCCGGTAACAATGGCTTGGGTGTGCCAATGTCGTTTAATAGTATCGAAGGGATTGCCGTAGTGAAAGGAGCACCACCGGTGATGCTAGGTACGACCCAGCGCGTCGGTGGCTTTGTTAATTTGTTGCCGAAAAAGGCACTGACAGATAAAGAGCGCTCACGGATTCGCGGTGAATGGGGTCAGTGGAGTCAATATCGTCTGCAACTCGACCATAACGAAGTGCTTAAGCGTGATAAGCATGGGTTACGTGTCAGTGCTGAGTTTGTCGACCATGATAGCTTTTACGACTATACCTCGACTCGTAGCGATGATGTATTTGTCGCCTATCGCTTTACGCCGAACAGCCGCACGGAGTGGGATATCGGGCTTGAATACTATGATGTTGAGTGGACTGACAACGCGGGTATCAACCGTCCCACCCAAGCGCTCATCGATGACAACCTTTATATTACCGGACAAGGTGTACAGCCTAATGGTTCTACCGTGCCCGGGCCCTACGCTGTCGTCAGCCCGACGGGCGAGGTGGAAATTGATCGCAGTCGCGTACTGACCGATCCGGCGGATATCAATAATGCCAAAACGACGTTGGTTCATTCGACGTTTCAGCAGCAATGGTCTGACGCACTTATTTTTGTAAACCGGACCTATTATCAATACTTAGAGCGTGAAGGGATTAACCAAAACAGCTTTGTTGAGATTATTGATGGCGCACATACATTCGAAAACCGGGCTGAATTGCATATTAACGATCGCTCTATTGTAGGCATCAACTTACGCATCAATGATGTGTTGGGTTACAGCCAGTTCAGTACGGAAGCCGATTTACCGACTGACCTGACCGGTCCTATTTCAAATCGCCGCATTCCGCTGACAGCAGCGCAACAAGCCCAATTAGTGGAGTTGCGCCCCGGCTTATTTGTATCACCAGGCACCAACTATGACAACGATGGCGACGGCGTGGGCGATTATATCTTATCGGATACCACCGACTCGCTAAGCCAACAATGGGGTCTGTTCGCACAGCATGAGCTGGCACTGACTGAGCGTTGGCAAGTCACCGCAGGGGCTCGGCTTGATTACTACGATGTGACCGCGAAAGATCCGCTGCCACCCGTTGGGTTTGAAGCGGCTGAGGACAGTTACAATGACTGGTTAAGTGCGATTAGCCTGTCGTCTCAGTATCAACTTTCAACGGCGGTGATGGTTTACGCATCAGCGTACGAAAGTGACTCGACCTCGAATTCAATGGCGGGCGGTACGGTTTTAAATGCGAATCAAGTCATCGATTCACAGAATTTCGCCACCGAAAATACATTGTATGAGATCGGTATCAAAATAGCGCCAGTCAACAGTCGCTGGTATACCGATGTGGTGGTATTTGATCAAACACGTAGTCTGCGCAACCGTGACGGCTCTAATAGTGGAATTGCCACACAGGGTGTCGAGGCGCAGTGGAACTATCGTAATGAAAACGGCTTTTGGGCAACACTGGCGGCTAGCTACTTAGATGCGCACTATGATAATTCGGCTGCGTTTCAAGATACGCGTCAAGTCGCGGACTTGTTTGATAATTCACGACCGGACATTATCAATGGTACCGGTGTGGGTGCGCCTAACTTTGCGGCCTTTCCAGCCTCGAGCCAACGTTTGCAAGGCGTTCCTGAAGTGCAAGCGTCTGCTGTCGCAGGTTGGCAGCTAACACCACAGTGGTCGGTGGGTGGTGATTTGAGTTATACCCAGAGCTACCCGCTTGATTACCTGCAGACTGTGATGATTCGTGATCAGTATATGTTGAACTTAAACGCGACTTATCAAGTGACTGCCCAATTGAGTGCGCGTTTAGATGTGTTTAACGCAACCGATGAAGAAAATTGGTCACCGGTGTTTGAGGGCGGCTATTTCGGCTCCACACTCGCCTTTCCATCACTCCCGCGCCATGCGCAGCTGACTGTTGATTACCGCTTTTAGAAGGAGCCGTTGTGTCTGTAAAAAAAATTCTGCTGGCGCTGGTGATTATCGCGGCCGTTGTCGCTGCGGTGATGTTCGATGTTACGCAGTATCTCAATCTTGATACGCTCAAAGCGCAGCAAACACGTGTTAATGGCTGGTTTGAGGCGGAACCGTTACTGACTTTTGCTATCTACTTTATCGCTTATGTTTTGGTCACTGCGTTATCGATCCCAGGTGCCACGATCCTAACCTTAGGTGCCGGTGCCATTTTTGGGCTTGGCTGGGGATTGTTACTAGCCAGTTTTGCTAGCTCGGTCGGTGCTTTGCTGGCCTTTTTAAGTGCGCGCTTTTTATTAAAAGACTGGGTGCAAAGTAAGTTTGGTCAGCGGCTCGAAGCGATCAACCGCGGCGTCAAGCGTGACGGCGCCTTTTATCTGTTGAGCTTAAGGCTGGTACCCATTTTTCCGTTTTTTGTGATTAATCTGGCTTTAGGTCTTACACAGATTCGAACATGGACATTCTATTGGGTGAGTCAAGTCGGCATGTTGTTGGGTACCGTTGTTTATGTCAACGCCGGTACTCAGCTCGCAGAGATTGAACAAGTGGGCGATGTGGTCTCGGCCGATCTCATTGGCGCGTTTGTGTTATTGGGTATCTTTCCTCTGATCGCCAAATGGTTACTTACAGCTATCAAGCGTCGTCGGGCGTTTAAAGGTTTCACCCGCCCTCAACACTACGACAATAACCTTATCGTCATTGGTGCAGGCTCAGCGGGCTTAGTCAGCGCTTACATCGCGGCAACGGTGAAAGCCAAAGTGACCTTAATTGAACGCGACAAAATGGGTGGTGACTGCCTTAATACCGGGTGCGTGCCGTCAAAAGCATTATTGCATGTGGCTAATCAAGTGCATCACATGCGTCATAGCGAGCAGCTTGGTATTAAAGTTGACTCGGTATCTGTGGACTTTCAGCAAGTGCTTGCGCGAGTGCAGCAAGTGATACAACGTATTGAGCCGCATGACTCGGTCGAGCGCTACCAAGGTTTGGGTGTCAACGTAGAGCTCGGTGAAGCGACCATCAAATCGCCGTGGGAAGTGGAACTCAAGCAAGACGGCGAGTTGCGTCGCTTAACTACTAAACATATCGTAGTGGCGACGGGCGCGCGGCCGCTCGTGCCGAACTTACCGGGCATCAACGAAGTAGATTACCTGACGTCGGATAACCTGTGGCAGCTCCGCGAGTTACCTAAACGCTTATTGATTTTAGGCGGTGGACCGATTGGTTGCGAAATGGCACAAGCTTTTCAAAGACTGGGCAGTGAGGTACATCTGGTCGAGATGAGTGAGCGTTTGTTGACGAACGAAGACCCGGATACGTCGACTTATGTTGCACGCGCGCTTCAAGGTGACGGCGTTACATTGCATCTGGGCACCCAGGCGAAAGCCTTTAGCCAAACCGAGCAGGGCGTTGAGCTCACGGTCGAAAGTGAGCAAGGAGAACAGTCATTGCACGCCGATCGGGTGCTTTTGGCGCTAGGCAGACAGGCGAATCTGGAAGGTTTTGGTTTAGAAGAACTGGGCATTGAGCAGAGTAAAACCATACAGGTCGATGAGTTCATGCAAACCAGCCTGCCCAATATTTATGCCTGTGGTGATGTTGCCGGCCCGTATCAGTTTACTCATGTTGCTTCACACCAAGCATGGTATGCCACGGTGAATGCGTTGTTTGGTCGTTTCAAACGCTTTCGTGTTGATTACTCGGTGATCCCCTGGGTCACTTATACCTCACCGCAAGTCGCCAATGTGGGTTTGACAGAACAGCAAGCAAAGGCACAGCAGGTTGATTATGAAACCACGTGCTATGACATTGCCGAGCTGGATCGCGCGATAGCCGATGGCAATGCCAACGGACGTGTAAAAGTGCTGACTGAGCCGGGTAAAGATACGATTTTAGGGGTTAATATTGTCGGTCCCCAGGCGGGGGAGTTACTGGCCGAGTTTGTCTTAGCAATGAAGCAGGGGATCGGACTTAATAAAATTCTTGGAACTATTCATAGTTACCCCACTCTGGCTGAGGCGAACAAATATGCAGCAGGTGAGTGGAAGCGCGCGCATGCGCCCGAAAAACTGTTAAAGTGGGTTGAGAAACTACACCGATGGTTACGATCATGAAACGTCTCACTCTATTACTGGCTGTTATTATGTACTTGGGCTATGTTGCGCCGAGCGCTGCGCAACAACAAACGACCCCCGTGTACTTTTATGCCTGGGGCGGTAATCCCACCATTAATGATTACATTCGCTGGGCAGCCAAGGAACTGCGACCGCAAGGTATTCAGTTACAACACGTGAAGGTGGCTGATATCGCCGAGGTAGTCAAACAACTGGTCGATGGTCAGAGCAACGCCGATTTAATATGGATTAATGGCGAGAACTTTCATGCGTTGAAAGAGGCTGATCGCCTGATGCCGATACTCACCGAGCTGAATATTAAAGAGAGATTGAATGATCAGCTGAGTTGGCAAAGCGACTTTGGTGAACCGGTCGCCGACCTCGAGGTACCGTGGGGCGTCGGACAGTTCTATCTGTTGACCTGTAACACATGCGTTGCCGGTGATCACATCAGTGCCGCGGAATTACTGGAGTATGCTGCTGAACATCCCGGTCGTATTACGTATCCTAAACCGCCGGAGTTTCATGGCACCACGTTTTTAAAATCATTATTGCTGTCGCTTTCTGAGCAAGATGAAGCATTTCTCAAGCCTGTCGATGCGGTCGACGCCGAAAAACTGACAGCACCTTTGTGGACCTACTTAGACGAGTTACAGCCGTTATTATGGCAAGGCGGCGAGAATTACCCGTCGAGTGCGGCACAACAACTAAAGTGGTTCGCTAACAAGCAACTTGATGTCGCGCCGTCGTTTAATCCGAATGAGGTTAAAACACTCGTCAATCAGGGACGAGTGCCGGCGGGCACCAAACGCATCACCTTAGGCGACGCGGCTATCACCAATAGTCATTATTTAGCGATTCCAAAGAGCAGTGGTCATCCCCAGGCCGCGAAGCAGGTGATTACCTTTTTCCTATCAGAGGCCGCACAACGCAAAAAAGCTGACTTATCGGGCTGGGGCGACCCGACAGTATTGGATATCGCGCTACCCGATACGCCGGCGATGCTGCCAGTCGCGGCGGAGTTTCATGTCAGTTGGCAAACCTATTTAGAGCAACAGTGGCAACAACGATATCCGCGCTAATGATAAGTCGTATGGTGCGCGTAGCAATAGCATTGCTGTGGTTAATACTGCCGTTGGGCGTTGTGCTCTGGCAAAGCACAACGGCGTCTTTTGAAGGGGCGTTGAGCGATGCATTCAGGGCGTTGAGCGGTAGTGCCTTGCTGACATTCGCGGTGACGTTGATAACCAGCCTGATAGTACTTTTTGGTGCCCTTGGCTTGGCTCGGGGTAAGCGCCTCAGTGCGACGTGGGCGAGCTTTATTGCCGTCCCCCATGTTGCGTTCGCCATTGGTCTATTATGGCTCGTGAGTCCGTCGGGTTGGTTAGTGCGTATCGTCGACGCGTTATTACCCATGTGGCAAGGGCCCTTACAGTCCAGTTGGCTCAGTAGCAAAAGCGCCTTTACCCTGATGGTGGTGTTAGTGCTCAAAGAACTACCATTTTTAATACTAATGACGCAGGCGAATGTTCAACAAATGCCCGTTCTACGCTGGCAACAGCAAGCACAGGCGTTAGGTTACAGTCGCCGCAGGTTTTGGTGGTTGATAGTCGTACCCGCTTTACTTAGACGAATCCGTTTGCCGCTTTACATCATTGCCATTTACACCGTGTCTGTGGTCGACATTCCATTGCTCGTTGGGCCTAACGCGCCCGCACTTTTGGCACAGGCAGTGTTTGAGCTGAACTGGCAGTTTACTAGCAATACGCAAGGATTAGTCCATTGGGGTTCGTTGCTTTTGGTGCTTGTGGCTATAGTCACCTTAGTCGTGCTACGTGTCGTCGAATGGGTACTGCAGCGTTGGCTTAGCTCCCTTGCTGCAAGCGGAAAGCGGACACCCGTCGCTCAAACCACAGGTAAACGTGCGGGTCTCCCTTGGTTTTGGGCGGGATTGGCAGTCATTATTTTTATGAGTTTATTACTGCAGTCAGTTCAGCAGTCATGGTTTTATCCGTCCTTGTGGCCGCAGGGTTGGCAATGGTCACGTTGGCTCGCCGAATGGCCCTATATCGCACCTTTGCTTTACAACACTTGGATACTCGCCGTACTAAGTGCCACGCTAGCTTGGTTGTCAGCCGTCGCACTATTGGAAGTGCAGGCGCAACGTCAGCAACATCAACTGCACGTTGGCTGGCTGGCAATGCTGATGGTGCCGCAATTAGTTTTGGTTTTGGGCTGGCAACAGACTATCGGACCCGATAGCGGGTTGATTGGGTTGTTATGGTCTCATACTGTGTTTTGTTTTCCTTATGCGTACTTAACATTGCACGGAGCTTACCATGCGTATCCTAGACGGTGGCTCTGGCAGGCGCGCAGTCTGGGCTATGGTCCTTGGGCGGCATGGTTTAAAGTATTAGCCCCCATGTTAAAGCGACCATTAGCTTTAGCTTGGGCGATGGCATTTTCTATCAGTGTAGCTCAATATTTACCAACTCAATGGCTGGCGCCGGTGACCCATCCTACGTTGACCACTGAGGCTGTCAGTATTGCATCGGGCGGGGATTGGCGACTCGGTAGTGTCTATGCGCTGGCACAATGGGCGAGTGTTTGGATCGTATTCATGTTGGCTTTATGGGGGACACGTGCTCGAAATTAATCATCTCACTATGGTGTTTAAATATCATCAGTTAGTGATTCCATCGCTGACTGTATCAGCCGGTGAAGTACTGACGCTGACAGGTGCCAGCGGTATTGGTAAATCAAGTTTATTACAGTGGATACTGGGTGTACCGCAACCTGACATCACGATTGAAGGTCAGATCAAACTCAACGGCGAGGATGTAGGAGCGTTACCAATTGAGAGCCGACAGATAGGGTTAGTGACACAGCAAGTGGATTTATTTCCGCACATGACCGTCGAGCAAAACCTATTGTTTGCACTCGCTACTAAGCAGGGTGATGATGCAGCGCGGCACGACTGGGTAAAACAAGAGCTAGATTCGGTTGCACTCACGGACTACGCCACGGCCTACCCAACGGAGCTCAGCGGTGGTCAAGCAGCCCGCATTGCCTTGTTACGCAGTCTTGCATCGGCGCCTAAGAGTATACTGCTTGATGAACCCTTTTCAGCGCTCGACGTAAAACTAAGAAAGACCATACGCGATTTTACTTGGACAACGCTGACAGCAGCCAGCATGCCTGCCATCTTGGTGACGCATGACGTACAGGATGCCCCCGGCAACATCGTCAACTTAGAAGATTACTACTATGATTGATCGCTACTTGATTCCGCCATTGCATCGGTTGCTCAATAAACCCGGACAATGGATCGCTGCGCGTTCTATAACGGCGAATCAAGTGACCCTAATAGGGTTTATTATAGGTATGTTGGCACTGCCACTACTCGCCGTGGGTGCGTTTGAGCTGGCGCTTATCGCGATTTTATTCAATCGTATTGCAGATGGGCTTGATGGTGCCGTTGCTCGGTGTACTGAAACAACCGATGCAGGTGGTTTTTTAGATATTGTCTTGGACTTTATTTTCTATCAAGCGGTGGTGGTCGGGTTTATTTTAAATAGTCCACACGAGCACTTGTTACCTGGACTCTTCTTAATGTTGTCTTTCGTTGGCACTGGCACCAGCTTTTTAGCCTTTGCTGTGCAGGCGTCTAAACGGGGGGTGGACAACCCGCATTATCCGAACAAGTCGATGTATTACATGGGCGGACTTGCCGAAGGTTTTGAAACCTTCGCAGTTTTTATTGTGTTGTGTTTACTGCCGCAGCATTTTGGCATCATCGCTTGGTTATTTGGCGGGGTGTGTTGGGTAACGACGACAACACGTATTTGGGCCGGCTTTAAAACGCTCAAGGCATACGAGTAAAACGATGGAAACATGGATTCGATTAAGCATTTTTCTCGGTGTACTGGCACTCATGCTTTTATGGGAAGCAAGACAGCCTAAACGTGTAGCGCGAGTGAGTCGCTGGCATCGTTGGCGCAGTCATCTTGCTCTGATCCTCACATCAAGTGTGCTCATGCGCTTAGTTGCTCCGATTGGCTTAACAGGGATTGCTTTATGGGTCACTGACAACAGCTGGGGCGTGTTTAATCAATTTGAGCGACCATTGTGGCTCGCCATTGTTTTGGGTGTAATTGCACTGGATCTTGTACTGTATTGGCAACATCGAGCGTTCCACCGTATACCATGGCTATGGCGTTTGCATCGGGTACATCACGCAGATCCAGACTTTGATGTGACTACTGGGGTGCGCTTTCACCCGATTGAGATGTTGCTCAGCTTGGCCATTAAAGCCGCTACGATCACCTTACTGGGTATACCGGCGAGTGCTGTATTGATATTCGAAATAACTTTAAACGCTTGCTCGTTGTTTAATCATGGTAATGTGCAGCTACCTCCAAAGCTCGAATCGATTGTACGTAAAATTCTTATTACTCAAGAATTACACCGTATTCATCACAGTAGTCTTAAACGCGAGACGAATAGTAATTATGGCTTCAGTGTAGTCTGGTGGGACTGGCTATTTGGTAGTTACACCGATCGAGCGAGCGCGGGGTCTGATCACGTCGATATTGGCTTACAAGCGTATCGCAACGAAAAACAGAACACACCTTATATCGAGTTAATAAAGCTCCCCTTTTACAAAAAATAGCAACGCTTGCGTAAGCTTTAATAAACATGATACTCATAGCAAAACAAGGAAGGTTTAAAACACACGATACTCTAAGTAAAAAAACAACGCATGAGTATGATATTAAGACTAGCGTTGCCTATTACAAACAGTGCTACTATTAATTAAGAAACATTAAACGAATAGTAGTAAGTCTCTTTTTAATTATGTATAAAAAATGAGCTAAAGGAATGGTTTATGCACCAAACGTGTGAGCGTTATGAGATTTTTGATAATAGTCGCATCGCGATCGTCATTGTCGACAGCGACCGTATTGTCACGTTCGCAAACCAAGGCGCTCAAGATCTACTGGCAAATAATGTCGATATTGGTAAGCAGCTTGCGGTGCACCTCCCAAATGACGATAAACAGTTTTTTTCAAGATCCTTTCAGCCCAATGAAATAAGCGGACAGCCTATTTATTATTGCGCTATTGCCGTGACCGATAACGGTGAGCGCCACTTCTTGATTTATCTGCATCCGTTTAATATGAAATTAAGCGGTTCAGAGCATTTGCCGTTTTTGGCACAGCATGACCCATTAACCGGCTTACCCAACCGTAATCAGTTTATAAAACGTCTTCAGCGGCACTGCTCATCAGACGCCTGTGAAAAAACACTGACCGCGGTTGTATTTATTGATTTAGATGGATTCAAAGCGATCAACGATAGCTTAGGTCACGAAATGGGCGATAAGCTATTACAAGTTGTGGCAGGGCGGATTCGGAATCAGTTGCGTAACTCCGATACGTTAACGCGATTAAGCGGTGATGAGTTTCTCATTATTCTTACCGGTTTAGAAGCGCGCCAAGATGCAGCAACGGTGACACAGCGTATCCTCGATGACCTTGCCCGACCGTACAAAATTGACAGTACTGATCTCTACATTACCGCAAGTGCTGGATTGACCTATTGTCAAGATCGCACGGCACGCGCAGAAATCATGATTCAGCAGGCCGACATTGCCATGTTTGAAGCTAAGCGCGCCGGCAGAAACACCTTCCAGTGGTTCGATAAAGCGCTCAATGATGAGGTGAACCGAGCACTATTAATTCGCAACACCGTGCAAAAAGGTCTCGATAAGCAACAATTTCATTTGGTCTATCAACCTCAAATTTGCCTTGAAGCAGAGACGGTCTGTGGCATCGAGGCACTAGTACGCTGGCGCCATCCCGATATTGACGGCTTATCGCCCGCCGAGTTTATCCCCATCCTCGAGAGTTCTGGCCAAATTATCCCGCTCAGTTATTGGATCATGCGCCAGGCTTTTAGTGATTGGCACAAAATAAAGCCTTACTTAGCTGAAGGAGCGCGTGTATCGGTGAATGTCTCAACGGTTCATATTTCACGTTCGGACTTCATGGAACAACTTGAGCGCGTCATGTTGGAGACAAACATCAAGCCCAGTGATATTAAGTTAGAAATCACCGAGTCAATGATGTTACGAAACGCGCAAACGGCTGTCGCGACGCTCGACAAATTAGCCGATAAAGGAATCGCGATCGCGCTGGATGATTTTGGTACAGGCTTCTCAAACTTGAGATACCTCACGCAAATGCCTATTTCGGACGTCAAGCTCGACCGTAGTTTTATCCGTGATATCGATACCCATAAAGCAAATCAAGCGATAGTGAGAGGTATCACCAGTATGTCTCATGAGCTAGGGCTTAAAATTGTTGCTGAAGGCGTGGAAACACTATCGGAAAAGGCAGAGGTCAAAAAACTTCAGGCAGACATTATGCAAGGTTATCTTGAAGCAACACCGCTGCGGTTTGAGCCGCTCATTGAGTTTTTAACAAAACGTCATCAATAATTCAGTAAACCTGGCGTCCCCGGCAGGAGTCGAACCTGCGACCTGCCGCTTAGGAGGCGGCTGCTCTATCCTGCTGAGCTACGGGGACAACCGAGTGAGCTGGCAAAGTATGCCAGACTCAGATTAAGCTTTCCAGCCAACCACTATCTCGAACTCGTGTTTTTCGACACGGCGGGGATCACCCAATCGTTGATCTGCACATTGGTTAATACATCAGTATTGTCGAGAGAGGCGACTGCACTATCAGGCTGCACCTGTTCAACCGTAACGGTAAAACGACTAACCTGCCAGCGCTGACGAAAATGTCCTTGCGCGTCGACATAGTTGCTAGGATGAACCACCTTTAATGTGTCACCGACCTTCACCCCATGCGATGAGCCCAGGTTGACCTGGATCTTTTGCCGATCATGCCAAACAACTCGACCACGGGTGGGTTTACACTGCACTTGCATCTGTATCCCTGTCGCCAGCTCTTCTAAGGATGAGGCAAGTGAGACACCAAAGGGTGCGTTCCAAAACGTATTAGTCGCGACATCAACCTGAGCATTACGCGAGAACGTCCAAGGTTCAGCATCCTCGACGCGTGCGCGAGTAATGAGTTCGCCACTCATTGCGTCGAGCAAATACAGGGTGAGAGAAAAATGCCGTGTTGGTTGCTGATCGAATACGCCCAAGAATGCGTTGTTTTCGGTCACCGAAAGGTCGTCAAAAATACCTAAAATGACAAATTGACTGTCATTGGCGTACCCAATCTGACGTCCGATACGACCGACTTCATTTAAGTTCAGTCCATCCAGTGCTGCCTGAAGTCCGGCATGACGTTTTAATGTATGAGTGACAAAAAGTTGCTCGCTTTGTCGGGCGATATCCCGTGCAAGATGCTGAGCCGCCACTTCACCCAAGTCCCACACCTGTCCGTACGCAGCATGTTCGCGATTCGAAAATTCGAACGGAGCAATAGTGACACCGGCTTTGTAGCGTTGACCTGCACAACTGTCCTGATTAGACCAAATCTCGGTTTGAACGAGCACGAATACGCGACCATCTCGGGTTTCTTCACGCAAGACTTCAACTCGTTCAAGCTCTCCGGAAGCCGCGAGTTCAGTTTCTTGGTTTTGTATGACACCGTTAACAACCAGTTGATTCGAACGAATCGTACTTCCGGTCATCATCAACGCTTGCTGGAGTGCGTTCTCAATAGCCTGATCCCGAGCTGCCTGAGTATCTCCTCCCACAATGCGAGCACTACCTTCCACCTCAATGACACGGGCAAACACAGGGAGTGTCATAATTCCGACGATAATGCCAATAATCAACGTACGCAGCATAGAAAAACCTTTAATCAATGACCCTCAAGGGCTGTGTGATTAAAGCAAGCAAGAATTAGACCAAAATTAGTAGTAGACCACACGTTTAATGGTTTGCTTACGACTCGTACTCTCGTACAACTGATGCACCTTCGCAAAATCAAGACGCAGCTCAGTGGCATAATAATCGCCTACTGTGTAGGTTCGTACGACCTCAGCTCCGCGGATAACACCATCAACCGATGCTTGAAATTGGTCGTTGCCCAGCGACCAATTTTGTACTGAGGTATTGCCGGAAATACGTTGACCATAAACTTGCTCGGCGAGCTCGCGATAGGCTTCGAGCTTGGATGCGCGCATTGCGGCGAGGTCTTTATGTTGAGGCGTTTCGCCAGGTTGCGCATCGATGGGGGCAAACCCCGTTGCCGTTAACACAGGAAAAGTATCGGGTGTTTTAGTTTCCCACTCAACGTATTGTTGGTCATGCACTAAACTACAACCGGATAGCGCCACCAACGTAGAAAATACGAACGCAATTGATGCTGACCGCTTCATACAAACCTCGTTAGAACCCATAAAGGATGATTACAAAGGTTAACGGCAACAGCGTAGAATTCTTTAGCGAATACGACCTTTAGAATCGTAAGTGACGGTATCGCCGCGGGCTTGAGAGGCATGACGAATAATCGTTTGCTTAAGCTGCTCGATATTAGAGAGTGTGCGGTTGACAACCTGCTCGTTAACATCGCTTTGCTGTTTTACACGCGCCAGTAAGTCATTAATGATACGCATCTGAGCAGCGAGCTCGTCGTCAGATTGAAGTAATGATTTATCAGGATGTTGCGCGATAAATGCGTCGTACTCTTGTAGTTGCTCAACGAGCGTCGCTTTGATGTCTGTCAATTCGGCTACGCGCGCATGCTCGCGCTCAACTACAGCGGTCAATTCATGGTGCTGACACTCGCGCAACTGTTCGAGCGTTTGTGTCATTAAATCGAGAACTTCAGTTAATGGGGTAGACATAAATGTATTACTGCGCCCTATGATTGTTTATCAGTATCAATGGAGTCGCCGAATAAGTCACCCTCAAACTGTGCCAGTTTTGACGCTAGGCGCTCAACGTCTACTTTATAGGAGCCGTTTTCGATTGCCGCTTTAATGCGGTCTACTTTCGCTTGATCGATGCCGCTACTGTTCATTGCTTTTTCCTGTAAAGCATTGATGTTTTTCGCTTCCGATGTCAACGACACCGACTCAGCACTTTTTTGCGTTGCGCTGTCGGTCTGACCATTACTGTTGCTAGACACTTGACGTTGTGTCTGTTTGGTGTCAATCGTATTGTTCTTAACACCGTTATTGTTGATATTGATTGCCATGATGAAACCTCATTAACTATACGTTCTCAATTTGCTATCGGCGTCGCGACACATAACTTTAGCTGAATATATAAAAAAACTACGTATATTTACCTACAAATTGACGGTAACTTCGTTTAAACCTGTCACTATCGCCTCTAACGACTTGTTTGAACGGACATTTTTCACGGCAACCGACTCACCTTGCAAGCCATCAGCAAGCGCTTCCCCCGTCGCAGTAATTTTTAACGCTTTACTCTTAGCCACTATTGTAACCTGTTCTCCCTCGCATACAAGACATGTGTCACGCGCCTCAATGGCCTTACCCGCCGCAACTCGGCGCTTAGTTCGCGAGCCAATCAGCAATTGATTATCTTCAAACAGGTTAGCTCGCACTTGACTAACATCGACCTCCACTTGGGTTAAGTCGGAGGCGGCAATCAAGTGCCCCGGTTGCATCGGGGTCGCGGCTGCCCAAACGGTCTTATAGCGATAAATACGAACGGGCACATAAGTACGCCACGCCGGTTGCGACTGGCATTTAATTTCTACCGTGGTATAACGTTCCAAAGAAGAGTTACGCGCGAAATCAACTTGAGGTTCGTGGGCACACAGTTTGGGCGTCATACGTGGATCAAGCGAATTCGCTACAACTTCAACCCGACCGCTATCGGGTTGGACAATTTGTTGGTTTACAAAATTATCCGCCATGGCTTGTAACTGTTTATAGTTGTAAGTGTCGGAATCCGCCATGGCGACCGATGAGGTCAATATGAGAAAAATCGAACTGATTATCTGCAAGGTTCGTACTATCATACCAACTCCGTTTAAAGTTTTAGGTGACTCAGGCCGACAACAACCGTAATGGGTTGTTTTAGTCGTCAATCGATTGACACAGCCGCCTGAGAAAGACGCTTAACGGTATTGCAAGCAAAGAACATGCCAGCGCATGAGGCGCGGCAAACAGGAGCACACATGGCCAGTATCCTCGACTCGGTGAATCAACGTACACAAATGGTGGGTCAAAACCGCCTTGAACTGCTGCTATTTCGATTAGCAGGAAATCAACGGTTTGGCATCAACGTATTTAAAGTACGCGAAGTGTTACCCTGTCCACGCCTGACATCGATTCCTCGCCGTAATCGACTCGTGCGAGGTGTCGCGCACATTCGGGGACAAGCAATCTCCATCATTGATTTGAGTATGGCGACTGGCGGACCTGCAATCACTGATGTTGAAAATCGCTTTATTATCATTGCCGAGTACAATCGGACCGTACAGGGATTCCTGGTCGGGGGCGTTGATCGTATTATCAATATCAACTGGGAAAACATCATGCCGCCGCCGAAGGGGACCGGGCGAGATGCTTATTTGACGGCAGTCACTGAAATCGACGAAAAGCTCGTCGAGATTATTGACGTCGAACGGATTCTAGCCGACATCACGCCAGTCAATACGGATGTTAGCGACGAAGTTAAAAATCAACCGATTAATGTCTCGAAAGATAACTTGACGATTTTAATAACCGATGATTCCGCGGTGGCTCGTGGACAAATAAAGCGTGCGCTCGAATCATTGGAGATTCCACTGGAAGTTAAAAAGAACGGTAAAGAAGCGTTGGATTGGTTGAAAGAAAAAGCGCAAGAGGTGTCGGGTGATGTGCATCCTCATGTTCCTGTTATCGTTTCCGATGTCGAAATGCCCGTTATGGATGGCTACACCTTAACTGCAGAAATAAAAGCCGATCCCCAACTGGCAGCGGTTCGTGTTATTCTACATACGTCGCTCAGTGGTGTGTTTAACCAAGCGATGGTTAAAAAAGTCGGTGCCGATGACTTCATCGCTAAATTTCATCCCGATGAACTCGCCTCGGCAGTTAAAAAGTGGCTCAATGAAGAGAATATTGTCGCTGATGTCGATTAATGGATTAATGCAGTAAATGACGAGTAATAAAGAACTCAACACAGCAGAGTATCAAGAGTTTAGACAGTTTTTAGAACATCAATGCGGGATCGTATTAGGTGACAACAAACTGTATCTAGTAAAAAGCCGGCTATCACCGTTGATGAGCCGCTTTAGTATCGATTCGCTGTCAGAACTCGTCAAACGCTCAATGAAAATCAGCGAGCGTGCTTTACGCTCAGCCGTGATTGATGCAATGACCACGAACGAAACGCTCTGGTTCCGAGACAGTTACCCATTTGAAATCCTCGCCAATCGCATTTTCGACGTGTATAAAAATGAAACCAAGCCGTTAAAAATTTGGTCGTCCGCTTGTTCAAGCGGCCAAGAGCCATATTCTATCGCAATGACATACCTCGAATATAAAGCGCGCAACCCCGGTGCGCTAAAAGGCGGGATTAAAATCACTGCGACTGACATATCAAATAAGGTACTTGAACAATGTGCCAAAGCTGAATATGACAGTTTAGCTATCGTCCGAGGTTTATCTCCCGAACGACGTAAGCGATTTTTTGAAGACGGCGCTAAGCCCGGCGTTGCCGTACTTAAAAATGAAGTGAAGCAGTTTGTTCAGTTTCGTCATTTAAACTTGCTCGACAGCTATGCCTTGCTTGGCAAGTTTGATGTTATTTTTTGCCGAAATGTATTGATTTACTTTTCGGCGGCAATTAAACGGCAAATCATTGCCCAATTTAAGCAATCCCTCAATCCTAACGGCTACTTGTTTCTTGGTGCGTCTGAGTCGATATCTGGCTTAACTGACGACTTTGACATGATCCGCTGTAACCCCGGCATTATATACCAGCGCAAAAATTAAGCTTGGCATGAATCGTGCATTATGTTTCTCACCTAATACGTGGGAGACAAAATTATGGCACTCAGCATGGATAAGTTGCTCGGTATTCAGCAATACACGCTGGGTATTCGTACCCAGCGCGCCGAGCTTATTGCAAACAACATTGCCAACGCCGATACCCCAGGCTACAAAGCCAAGGGGCTCGACTTTCAACAAGCACTAGCACAAGCCCAACGTGGCATTCAGAGCCACTCACTCGCGCGTACCCACGAAAAGCATTTTTCGGTTGAAATCAGCCCACAAGGTCAAGAAAAGTTCCGCGTTCCCTCACAACCGGATACCGGTGATGGCAACACCGTCGATGTGCAAGTGGAACAAAACTTGTATGCCAAAAACGCATTGGAATACGAAATGACCATGAACTTCCTCAACGGCAAGATCAGTGGTGTCAAAAAAGCGTTAGGCAGTGGCCAAGCATAGGAACTAACCCATGAGTCTATTCAACATTTTTAACATCAGTGGATCGGCAATGAGCGCACAGTCCGTGCGCTTAAATACAACCGCCAGCAATTTAGCGAATGCTAACTCGGTAAGCAGCAGTATCGACGAAACCTACCGCGCGCGAAGCCCGATCTTTGCGGCAGCACTATCGGATGCAAGCGGCAAATACCACGGCACCGAGCTGACCAACCAAACTCAAGCCGGCCAGTCGGCAGGAGTCAAGGTCTTAGGCGTCGTGGAAAGCGATAAGCCGCTGCAAATCGAATACGCCCCTAACCATCCGATGGCGGATAAAAACGGGTACATCTATCGCTCCAACGTCAACACGATGGAAGAAATGGCAAACATGATTTCCGCCTCACGCTCGTATCAAACGAACGTACAAGTTGCGGATACTGCAAAAACCATGACTCAGCGCTTGTTGCGCTTAGGTCAAGGCTAACAGGAGATAACCGATGGACGGTGTAAGCAATAACTCCTATATCGATAGCATGCGCTGGCGACGAGAAGAAGGGGCAGAAGCCGCGGACCCGTCGGAACAGCAAAAGCTCGAGCAGGAGGACTTTTTTAAGCTACTGACCGAACAGCTCAACATGCAAGACCCGACGAAGCCCGTCGACAATGATCAAATGATCTCACAGATGACGAGCTTCTCAATGGCCGAAGGCATTAGTCAGCTTTCCAGTCAGTTTACTCAGTTTACCCAAAACATGAGTTCAAATCAGGCGCTGCAGGCATCGACCATGGTGGGCCGCGATGTGCTGGTGCCATCCAACAAAACCTTTGTTGAGTCGGGCGGAACTGCGACCGGCGCCATTGCGCTTGAGCAATCCGGCTATGGGACGAAGGTCACCATCAAAGATAAAGTGGGTCAGGTGGTTGATGTCATTGACCTCGGCGATATGTCGCAAGGGCTTCATGACTTTAGCTGGGATGGCACTAACTCAGCAGGCGAACCGGTCCCCGAAGGCGTGTATAGCATGACAGCACAAAGCACGATGGGGGGTGAGCGGGTCGAAGTGCCATTACAAATGCGTGCCAAAGTTCAAAGCGTCAGCATGGGCAACGGCGAGGGAGTTGTACTTAACCTCAAAGGCCTAGGCGGCATCAAATTTAATCAAGTTTCAGAGATAAGCTAACAAGCGAGGTGACTTATGTCATTCAATATAGCACTTAGCGGGATTTCATCCGCTCAAAAAGATCTGGATGTCACCGCGAACAACGTGGCGAACGTTCGTACGACTGGCTTTAAAGGTTCGCGCGCAGAGTTCGCCGACGTCTTTGCCAACAATATTTTCAGTGGCTCCGACCAACAGACCGGTAACGGCTCTGCGACCGCCTCTGTTGCGCAACAGTTCAGCCAGGGCACGCTTAACTTTACCCAGAACTCACTGGATATGGCGATAAGCGGTAATGGCTTCTTCGCGACCACATCAGGTATCGCGCAGCAAGACTTTACCTACACTCGTGCCGGCGCATTTAAACTTAACGATGACAGCTACATCGTTAACAACCAAGGCCGGTTCTTGCATGGCTTCCCAGTCGATAGTGCCAGCGGTGCAACTCAATCAACGTCACTTGCCGCATCCGGACCGATCCGTATTCCCGATTCAGCCGGTGCACCGTCAGCGACCGAAAACCAATACCAATCATTTAACCTTGATGCGCGTGCACCAGGTATTGATGTTAGCAATGGGTTTAATCCAGAGGATCCGACGTCGTACACCTCGTCCACCTCAACCACAATTTATGACTCCTTAGGTGAGTCGCATGTGATGACAACCTACTATGTAAAACGTAACGCGGCAGATGTCGGCGGTCAGGAAAACGTGTGGGATGTTTACAATACAGTCGATGGTCAAATGGTCGACACCAATCCATCACAAGGTTATACCGGTGCACCAAGCTATGAGCCTTCACCGGGCGACGGTGTTGATAATACCGTATCGAGCCAGCGTATCGTATTTGACCAAAGCGGTTCACCGGTGGGCGTGCCAAATCCAGGCGGCTATAACCTCGACAGTGATACTTTCCCACCGGCAAGCATCTCGCTAGCCAATGTGTTAAGTAATGGCGCCGATACCTCGCAAAACGTACAGATCTTCTACCGCGATCGTCTCGATCAAGGCGGAGACACAGCGCCCACTCAGTTCGCTTCAGATTTTAGCGTCAACCTACTTGAACAAGATGGTACAACGGTCGGTCGTTTAACCAACATCGACATTGCGGAAGACGGCCTGATTTCAGCGAGCTACTCAAACGGTGACGTCCAATACTTAGGCAAAGTCGCGTTAGTGCGTTTTGCCAACGAACAGGGTTTGACCCAGCTCGGTGATGCGTCTTGGTCAGAAAGTCAGTCGTCAGGTATCGCAACCTCGGGTGAAGCAAACTCAGGCGTATTTGGTACCATCGAAGCTTCAGCACTGGAAAACTCAAACGTTGATTTGACCAAAGAATTGGTTGATCTGATTTCTGCACAGCGTAATTTCCAAGCCAACTCACGTTCGCTTGAAATCAATAACAGCTTGCAACAGAACATCTTACAGATTCGTTAATCAATGACGAAGGCTTGAGAGCATACAGTAAGGCTTGCTTCGGCAAGCCTTTTTTTATGTTGACCACCTATTTTGTAGGGAATGCCTCTATTTTGGCACGAACTCTGCATAGCTAGTACCCAGATGACAAATTTTTGGCTGGAGGTCAGCGATGGATAAAATGCTGTGGATTGCCATGAGTGGTGCCAACGAGAACATGAAAGCCGTCTCGGTACGCGCCAACAATTTGGCTAACACCAACACCACTGGATTTAAAGCAGATCTAGAGCAAGCTCGCTCAATGCAGGCCTTTGGTGAAGGACTGCCAACGCGGGTCTTTTCGATGACAGAAAGCCCGGGGCAAAATTTTGCCGAAGGCCCGATTCGCACTACCGGACGTAATCTTGACGTGGCTATCAACGGCCAAGGCTGGATAGCGGTGCAGGATGCCAATGGTAACGAGCGCTACACCCGCAACGGGAGTTTAGAAATTGACGCTGGCGGAATGTTGCGTACTTCATCAGGTGATCCTGTCATGGGCGACGCCGGTCCAGTGCTCATTCCAATGCCGATTGACTCGCTCACCATTGGTCGCAATGGCAATATCTCGATTCGCCCACAAGGTGCACCGGAAGACGCGAACGAAATTGTTGATCGAATTAAATTGGTTAACCCGCCGCTTAACAATGTTGAAAAGACCACGGATGGATACTTTGCATTAAAAGACGGTCAGCAAGCGCTGGCGGACGCTAACGTCAAACTTGAGGTGGGGGCGTTAGAGGGAAGCAACGTCAATGCAATTGGTGAAATGACGAGCATGATAGCGCTTCAGCGCCAATACGAAATGAACGTCAAAATGATGAAAACCGCTGATGAGAACGCTCAGCGTTCAGCAACATTGATGCGCATGAGCTAACGCGTGTCGAGGAGATAGATTATGAACCCCGCATTATGGATTAGTAAAACCGGACTCGACGCACAACAGCGCGACATTTCGGTGATTTCGAATAACTTAGCAAACGCCAGTACCGTGGGCTTTAAAAAAAGCCGCGCGATTTTCGAAGATCTACTCTATCAAAATATTAATCAACCAGGCGGCCAATCAGCGCAGGACGTAGAACTCCCCAATGGCTTGATGCTCGGTGCTGGTACTAAAGTCGTAGCAACCCAAAAATCCCATACGCAAGGTAATGTCCAGACGACCGATAACTCGCTCGACGTGATGATCAATGGCAAGGGGTTCTTCCAAGTATTGATGCCCGATGGAACCTTATCCTACACACGTAATGGTCAGTTCTCAGTAAACGAGGAGGGGACTCTGGTTACCTCGGGCAACGGTTATCCTATTGAACCTCAGATTCAGATCCCAGAAGACGCTATCTCACTGAGTATCTCACAGGAAGGGGAAGTCACCGTACGTCAGCCTGGTAATGCGCAAAACGCTGTTATCGGTCAGTTGAACCTAGCCAGCTTTATTAATCCCGCGGGCCTCGAGCCCATCGGACAAAACCTCTATAAAGAAACCGCAGTCAGCGGCGCACCACAAGAGTCCGTGCCCGGTGTCGATGGTGTCGGTAATGTGCGTCAGGGAATGCTAGAAACATCGAATGTGAACGTCACAGAAGAACTGGTTAATCTTATTGAAGCGCAACGGGGCTACGAGATGAATTCAAAAGTCATTTCATCGGTGGACCAAATGTTGAGCTACATTAATCAGCAGTTATAACGGTGGAGGTGAGTATGCGCCTGATTATCATGGCCGGGGTTTTAGTGACATTGGCTGCTTGCAGTAGCAACCAGCCAGCACCGATGCCGAATGACCCATACTACGCGCCCGTACTGCCCGAGGAACGTGCAGAACCGGTCGTACCGACGGGTTCACTGTATCAAGCGCAGTACTCCGATAATATGTATTCAGACATCAAAGCGCGTCGATTAGGCGACATTATTACGGTTACCCTTCAAGAGCGTACGACGGCGAGTAAATCGGCGAACGCACAGACCACGAAGGAGAGTAATGTTGACCTACCGGTACCTACGATCCTTGGGCAAGCGGCGACCATTAATGGCAACCCCATTTCTGCCAACTTAGGAGGAACGCGCGATTTTACCGGTGATGCAACCGCTGACCAGAGCAATAGACTATCGGGCGAGATTACCGTGACCGTGATTCGAACGCTGGCGAACGGTAACCTAATTGTGCGTGGCGAGAAATGGTTACGCATTAACACCGGTGACGAGTATATTCGGTTGACGGGTATTATTCGCCCACAAGATGTCAGCGCTGATAACACCATTCCGTCTACTCGCGTGGCGAACGCGCGTATCGAATACAGTGGCACCGGTAGTCTGGCTTCGACTCAAGAGCAAGGCTGGCTCACTCGTTTCTTTAACAGCAGTTATTGGCCGTTTTAACGGATAAGGAGACGCGCTGTGAACTTTCTTAAAGTGATGTTACTTGGACTTGCCATCATGGGTCAGTTAGTGCTGCCGGTGCAAGCATCACGCATCAAAGATATTGCCTCTGTCGCAGGCATTCGTTCAAACCAACTTATCGGCTATGGCTTAGTGGTGGGTCTACCCGGTACGGGTGAGCAAACACCTTTTACCGATCAGACGTTCCGAACCATGCTCGGCAACTTTGGTATCAACGTACCCCAAGGTCAGCGTCCAAAAATTAATAACGTGGCGGCGGTGGCTGTGCATGCCGAAATTCCCGCATTTGCCAAACCGGGTCAAAAAATCGACGTCACCGTATCCTCCGTGGGGAGCGCTGATAGCTTAACCGGCGGCACGCTATTGCAAACCTTTTTGAAAGGCGCCAACGGTGAAGTGTATGCTGTTGCGCAGGGTAGCCTCATTGTTGGCGGCTTGGGTGCAGAGGGCAGCGATGGTTCTAAAATTGTAATCAATACGCCTACCGTCGGCCGTATTCCAGGCGGCGCTATTGTCGAGCGTGAGATCCCCACCGCATTTGCGCAAGGCGACTACTTTACCTTTAATCTGCATGATTCCGATTTTACCACGGCCAAACGTGTCGCTAACACGATCAATGGTTTAGTGGGTGAGGGCATGGCGCAAGCCATTGATGCAACGTCGATTCGTGTTAAAGCACCGCGCGATTTAAGTCAACGAGTGAGCTACATGTCAACGCTTGAAAACTTGCAAGTTGAACAAGCGATGGCGGCGGCGAAAATTATAATCAACGCCCGCACGGGCACAATCGTAGTGGGTCAAAACGTGGAGTTACGTCCAGCCGCGGTGGCACATGGCAACATGCAAGTGACTATCACCGAGGACATGCAAGTCGACCAGCCCAATCCGTTTGGTCAAGGTGATACTGCGGTCACCCCACAGAGTGTGGTCGATATACAGCAGGAAGATGCGCGGATGTTTGTGTTTAATCCAGGCACCACATTGAATGATTTGGTGCGAGCGGTAAATCAAGTCGGCGCGGCCCCTGGCGATATCATCGCCGTACTGGAAGCCTTAAAGCAAGCAGGAGCTATTTCCGGTGAGCTCATCGTTATTTAATACCGACGCCACTCGCTTGTATGACCTTGCGCCCAAAGCGCAAGGTACTGGAGCAGTGCTTGATAACCACGCGCTCGACAACCTTCGTGAACAAGCCTTTGGTGACGACAAAGAACAAGCCCTGCGCGAGGCGGCGAAACAGTTCGAAGCGATTTTCTTAAACATGGTCATGGGAAGCATGCGTAAAGCCAACGATGTGTTTGCGGAAGGCAACATGCTCAATAGCCGCTACACAAAGATGTACCGCGACATGTATGACCAACAACTCACGTCAGAGTTATCAAATCAGGGGTCACTCGGACTCGCGGATCTGATGGTTCAGCAACTGAGCAAGCAGGGTGGATTTGATACGCAGCAACGGGTTGGCGCAAAACTCGATGACCCAAGAGCCGCGGTCGTGAATAATCGCTCCACTCGCTTAAGTGACCAAGGCGGGCGTCCTGTCGGGTTGTTTTACGGAGACACCCGGGTGAATACACTCAATATTGGTGATCAAGCACAACACATTTCCAGCCAAAATGACTTCATCGATGCTTTAAGACCACAAGCCGAAGCGGTTGCCAAAGAAACCGGCTTACCCGCCAAAGCATTGATCGCTCAAGCGGCGTTAGAAACAGGCTGGGGACAGCGCATGGTACCGGGACGGCATGGCGGCTCGAGTAATAATCTGTTTAATATTAAGGCTGATAGTCGTTGGCAAGGCGAACAGTCGCATGTAAACACTTTAGAGTTTGATGGCCACCAAGCCAACAAGCAACGCGCGGCATTTCGTAGTTACCAAAATATTGAGCAAAGTTTACACGATTATGCTAGTTTCATAACAGAACATCCGCGTTATCAACAAGCCGTCGCAGCGGCCGAGGATCCCGCCCAATATATCGAGCAATTACAGAGCGCGGGCTATGCAACGGATCCTAACTACGCCAACAAGGTTAAGTCCATTATGCAACGGTTATAAGCGGCAACTCATTGCCGCTTTACGTAATTTTACACTTAACTTTTTGCTGTTTTTGTCGATAACCGTAATAGACGAAGTATTAGGAGCGACCATTTATGGCGTCATTTGATTTATTGACCAAAGGACAAACTGCGGTTTTAGCGCATCAACGCGCACTCGCGATCACCGGGCAGAACATCAACAACATCAATAACCCGGACTACGTGCGTGAGCGAGCAGAGTATGTCAGTAATCCCTTTGGGGGCTTACGGGGTGTCGAATCGCGCCGCATGATCGACGAATACATTGTTGGTCAATTGAACCGCTCCCATATGGATGTCGCCTTTCAAAACGGTAAACTCGATCAAGCCGAGCCACTCGATTCACTGTTAGGAAACACTGAAAGCAGTATCAATAGTGCAGTGACCAGCTTCTTTAACAGTGTGCAAGATGCCAATAACGATCCCAGCTCATTGACCAATCGCCAAGTCGTGATCAGCGAAGCCGAGGGGTTAATGACACGCATGAGCGACTTTTCTCGTTACTTAAATGATCAAGAGAACATTGTGAACGAGCGTGTGCGTGACTCTGTTCAGCAGATTAACACCTTGTCGAAGAATATTGCCGAGCTCAATAATGAGCTCAAGTTCGGCTCATCTAACGTCAAAGGCTTTGATGCCAACTCACTGCGAAACCAACGCGACCAACAGCTAGAAGAGCTGTCTAAGTTAGTATCGTTTGACGTAGTCAAAAGCGATTCTGACGCGGTGCAAGTCAACTTAAAGAATGGCGTACCATTGGTATTAAAAGATGGTCGTTATAACATGATCACGGCGAACAGCCAGCCGGATACCGGTCGCGTTGAAATTCAAATTGAGTCGACGAATAGCTCCGATCCCACCAAGTTTTATCTCAAGCCAGATCAGCTAGGTTCTGCGCTTGGTGGTTACATGGATTACCGCGATAATCAGCTGCTTCCCGCGCAACGTCGCATCGGTCAAATGGCGTTACGTATCGCCGACACCATGAATTCGCAAAACCAAAAGGGCATGGATCTCGACAACCAACTCGGGCAAAAACTGTTTGACCTCAGTAGCACCCCCGTGCGCGCTCTGGATTTTGAAGAAAACACCGGCAATGCCAATATTAATGTGGGCCTGTTAGAAGGTAACAGTGCCAAACTGACATCAGACAACCTGCTGATCACAAAAACCGGTGCCGACACCTTTACGGTGCAAGCCGCCGATAACCAAGGGCGTGCCATCAAAAATGCACCTGAAGTGACCATCAGTACCGCCGGCAACCCCAGCGCCATCGCTGTTGAAGAATATGGCGTTGAGCTGACCTCGGCGAATTTTAGCGCCGCAAGCGACGGCGATAAATTCCTCGCCAAACCGGTCGAAGACATCGCGGGCGATATTGGCGTGGCAATTAGCCGTCCAGAAGACCTAGCACTTGCAAAGCCGGTACGTGTCAGCGATGACCTTGAAAACCAAGGCTCGGCTAACATTGAATTGGAGTCTATCAATGGCACCAGTAACTTCTTCGATGCCGCTGGCAAAACACTCGCCGACGGTGCCCCAACCGGCGTCGCGGTCGATGCGGTCAACAGTGATGGCACGTTCGATGTAACGCTGAGTCGCAAAAATGGCAGTGACATCACATTAACGGGTTTAAGTGACCTTAAAAACCTAGCGCAGCAAGCCAACGACCAAGCGGCGGCCAACGGCAACCCGGCACCCTTTGCAGGGTCACCGCTTGACTACGATATCAGTATCAATGGTCAGCCTGCGGCGGGCGACAGCTATTCAATCGAATACAACACCGATGGCTTTGATGACAATCGCAATGGCGAAGCCTTTACCGAGCTACAACAAAACGCGCAGCTACGGCGTTCGTCAGCCGACAGCGACGATGCCAACATGACCTTTGCAGAAGGCTACTCGCGCGTGGTATCTGATATTGGTAGCTACGTTCAACAAACACGCTCGCGCCGCGATGCAGCGCAAGCCATCGAAGCACAAACACAAGCGATGTACGAAGCAAAGTCGGGCGTCAATCTAGAAGAAGAAGCCGCCAACTTGATTCAGTTCGAACGCGCGTATAACGCCGCCGCTCGAATCATCACCGTCGCACAACGTACGTTTGACAGCCTGTTAAACGCAGTGGGGTAATAAACGATGCGTATTAGTACTAACTTAATGTTTCAACGTGGACTCGACTCACTACAGCGCTCCGAGAGCGCGCTGTATAAAGTGCAGCAACAGCTCACTCGTCAGACCAAAATACTGTCACCATCAGATGACCCGATTGCTAACTCGCAAGTCATGAACCTCAACAATGCGCTGGCGCAGAACGAGCAATTCATGCGCAACAGTACCAGCCTCGAGGCCAACTTACGCCAATCAGAGGCCAACCTCGATGGCGTAAACAGTGGCCTGCAACGCGCGCGCGAACTCGCCGTTGGCGTCGTGAATGGCAGTTATAGCGCCGACGATCGCAAAGCCGTCGCAAAAGAGCTACGCGCTATCGAAAAGCAATTGGTTGACCAAGCCAACGCCCGCGATGCACAAGGCGAATACATGTTCGCCGGCTTTCAAAGCCGCAAAGAGCCCATGCAATACGACGCGAGCACCCAAAGCTACCAATACGTAAGCGACCAAGGGGCGCGTAACATACAGCTCACCCCCAACCTCAAACTCGCCGCCAACGAACCCGGTAGCAAACCGTTTGCCAACGTATCACAACGCGTCGACATCAACGTCGAAAGCGGCCAAAACCTCGTCGGCGAACTGCGCGTAAGCAACCGCGAGCAATTCACCGACTTTACCGAGCAACAACAAAGTAACGGTAACCCACGCGACTTTAACATCAGCTTTGACGGCGCCGGCAACTACAGTATCGACGACACCAGCGGTAATAACCTCGCCAGTGGCGCCATTACCGATGGCAAAATCAGCTTTAACGGCATGGACATCACCCTCGCTGAAGACGCAAGCCCCAGCGCAAGCGATACCATCCAAATCAGTAATGGAGAACCCATCGGCCGTAACCCCATCACGCTAGTGAGCGACCTCGCCGCCGCACTCGAGGGTAAAGGCACCAACGGCCAATGGGAAGACGAAGCCAGCTGGGCGCTCGACGATCTCAACAAAGCCATGGACAACGTCGTCGGCACCCAAGCCGACATCGGCGCCCGCATGAACGTCATGGAGTCCGCGCGCACCCAACTCCGCGATGCCGACGTCGTGAACCAAACCGCCCGCGCCGAACTCGCCGACGTCGACTACAACGAAGCCGTCACCGAACTAGTCAAGAACGAAACCCTATACCAAGCATCACAACAAGTGTTTTCGCGTATCAATCAACTGAGCTTGTTTGATTACGTCCAATAAACTTTGAGCCTGGATGCGGGCTGCGCCCGCAGGCTGTGATGGCGCTCGCTGCGCTTGCGCCAGGCCTTGCTTGCCTGTGCTTCGCACGGCAAGGCTGTGTAAGAGCAGACCCTCGCTTGTACACAGCCTCGCGCCGCGAAGCGGACGCGAACAAAGCCTGCGGCAAGCGCAGCGAGCCGCATCCAAACCTGGCGGCGAAGCCGCCATCCCCACTAAAGACCCCCCTGCTAAAAAAATTAAAATTTTTTCTAAAGGATCCCAACTACCCGCCGATACCCCTTGTGAGAGGAAATTTTAACCAGGCAAAAAACAAGCCTACCCTTCCTCCAGCTTGGCGACACAATATTGGTAACACCAAGCTTTTGTATCAAACTAAGGGAGCATGAAAAATGGCTTTATACGTAAATACTAACGTCAGCTCGTTGAACGCACAGAACCAGTTGACTAAATCAGGCAACTCGCTTGACCAAGCTTTCCAACGTTTGTCGTCAGGCCTCCGTATTAACAGCGCGGCAGACGACGCAGCTGGTCTACAAATTTCAAACCGTCTAACCTCACAGATTAACGGCTTAAACGTAGCAACCCGTAACGCAAACGACGGCGTATCAGTAGCACAAACCGCTGAAGGCGCAATGTCAGAATCAACCAACATCCTTCAGCGCATGCGTGAGCTAGCACTGCAATCAGCTAACGGTTCAAACAGCTCAGAAGACCGCGCAGCATTGCAGAAAGAAGTATCATCACTGCAATCAGAGCTGGATCGGATTTCTGAAACAACTTCTTTCGGTGGTCAAAAACTGATTGACGGCTCGTTTGGGTCAAAGCAGTTCCAAGTTGGAGCTAACGCCAACGAAACTATTTCATTAAGCCTCTCGAGTACAGCGTCTGATTCTATCGGAGGGTTATTCGCAGAAGGTTCAACGGCGGGTTCCGTTTTTGGTCAAGCGACGCAAGGTCCCGGTGCGGCAGTATCTTATGCTGAAACAACTGCCTCTGAAACCTTGTCTATAACTTCTGGTGGTTCTGCTGGCAGTGTAGTGGTCGCAAGCGGTAGTAGTGTAACTGAGGCTGCACAAGCTATTAACGATGCCGGACTAGGAGTTAGAGCTGATGCTACTGCAAATGTTGAAATTGGTGGGTTATCGTCAGCTCAAGGCTCGATCTTTGTTGGCGAGCAAGAATTTAAAATTGGAACGGCTGATACAGCAGATACCCTAGCTGAAAAGCTATCTGCCGCAGGGCTTGATGCCTCATCGGATGGCTCGACCGTGTCTCTTTCTGCAAGTGGCGTCGATGGTGTTAAAGTTGCGTTGACTGGTGGTGAGTTAACTTTCGATAATGCTGATGAAGCGGCAGGCGCAGTAACTGTGAATACAACTAATGGTTTGCAGTCGGCAGTAACTTCAACGTTGAAATTCAGTTCTGAGAATTCATTTGATGTTACAGGTGGCTCTGAGACCACTGGGGATGTGAGTCAAACAACGTCAAAGAATTTTGTCGAAGATATTAATATTTCGTCTGTATCAGGCGCACAGAAGGCAATTGCTGTGATCGACGGTGCGATTGCAGATATTGATGGTCAACGCGCGGATTTGGGTGCGATTCAAAACCGTTTCCAAAGCACGATTTCGAACTTGAGCAATATCTCTGAAAACGTATCGGCGGCACGTTCACGTGTTCGTGACGCGGATTTCGCGGCAGAGACAGCTAAGCTGACTCAGGCGCAGATCACTCAGCAGGCGTCAACGACTATCTTGGCGCAGGCGAACCAGCGTCCACAGGCTGCATTGTCACTGTTGGGTTAATCCTTTATTGGAGAACCCGCGACGACTTAAACAGTCTACTGGAATTCAGAGGGCTCCTTCGGGGGCCGTTTTTTGTTTTGAGCTTGGATGCGGGCTGCGCCCGCAGGCTGTGATGTTACTCGCTCCGCTCGTAACAGGCTTTGCTTGCCTGTGCTTCGCACGGCAAGGCTGTGCACGAGCAGCTTGTGCACAGCCGCATGGCGCGAAGCGCACATGCACACAGCCTGCGGCAAGCGAAGCGAGCCGCATCCTCGCCTGGCGGCAAAGCCGCCATCCACACTCAGAAGTCTCACACCACAATCATCCACAAACTCAAAAAGCATCACCTAAACTGCAATAACCCCTCATCACCCATCAAAAATAATGAATTATCAAAAACTCTGGCTTTGGCAATACTCACTCGATATCGCCATTGAAATCATGGAAGCCTTCCAGCACAGCAAAAATTTCAGTTTCAAAGACCAGATATTCCGCAGCGCCATTTCGATACCCAGCAATATTGCCGAAGCTATGACACGAGACACACCCGCTGACCGGCGAAGAATCCTCTATTACGCCATCGGTTCATGCGCAGAACTCGATACACAATTGCAGATAGCTTTACGATTAAAGTGGATTGAGACAGAGCAGCGAGAACAATGGCGTCGGGCGCTACGACAGATTTATGTTGGACTTCACCGACTTCGCGGGAAACTGGAGCAAAGCCGGGATGCGAGCTACGCCCGCAGGCTGTGATGTTACTCGCTCCGCTCGTAACAGGCTGTGCACGTGTCGCTACGCTCCACGTGGCCATGCACAACCCGCTTGTGCACAGCCGCATGGCGCGAAGCGCACATGCGCACAGCCTGCGGCAAGCGCAGCGAGCCGCATCCCAGCCTGGCGGCGCAGCCGCCATCCAAGCTCAAAAAACATTCAAAAAAATCACTAAAGTTCATCCACCCCTTGCCGATAACCAACACGTACCAGTGTAATTTTTGCGCTGACACGCTATCATAACCATACTACAGAGAGGACACGGTTATGGGTGAATTTACCATCAGTTCCAGAGACATCACTCGCGCCAACAGCAGTAATGCCGCGGATCCCGTAACAGGCCGTGGGCAACTGCGTGAACAGGTGATGGGCGCTGTAAAGGCAATGCAGCAACAAAATAATGCGGCAATGCCAAGCGATGCAGTAAAGGAAGAGCAAGCGGCAATCAGTACGCCCGCGAGTGTGGCCGAAATGGCTGAACGTATTGCACAGCTTAATAAGTCTGAGGCAATTCGTAACACCAGTTTGCAATTTGTCATGCAGGAAAATAATGAACCGCCAGTGGTACAGGTGGTCGATAAAGACAGCGGCGATGTGATTCGACAAATTCCGTCGGAAGTGGCGGTGAAGATCGCTAAAGCTATTGATGAACTGGTCGATAACGAAGATAGTCGTAGCGGTTATCTGTTCGACAGCAGTATTTAAGGAGGCCTAACATGGCAGGTATTTCATCCCTCGGGGCACAATCAGGATTAGACTTAGAAGGCATCGTAAACGCGACGATTGAAGCGGAGCGCGTGCCTAAAGTCAATCGTCTGAATCGACAAGAAAGCAACTTGTCGGTTGAGCTCTCATTTATTGGGGAGCTGAAATCCGTCATGTCTGACTTTAAAGATGCTGCGGCTAAACTGGCTGATGTCGACCAGTACAACAAAAACAAAACCACGGTAACGCAACCCGAGTCGGGCGATATCATCTCGGTATCGAGTGATGGCGATGCGGCACCGGGTAGTTTTGAAGTTGAAGTGGTCAATATGGCAAAGGGCAGTCGTGCGACCTCTTCGGCAGGTGCATTTACGGATGCCGAACAAGTGATCAGTTCGCAATCTGGCAGCTTAACATTCAGTGCCGGCGATAAAAGCTTTACGGTGGATATCGCGGCCGACGCAACGTTGGATGACATTCGCAAACAGGTGAATGACGCGGATGATAACTTTGGTGTTACTTTCAATATTATCAATACCGGCTCAGAGGCGCGTTTGGTGGCAACGTCATCAGAAACGGGCGCGGGCAACGATATTGAAATTACCAATACCAATGCAGACTTTGATGCATTATCGACCGTCGCCAACGCTGGCGGCGCGGGTGGCATGAGTATTGCGGCTGAAGACCAGGCTACGGATGCGTTAATTCGTGTCGATGGTATCGACGCGACCAGTGCTGACAATACCTTTGAGGACGTGATTCAAGGCTCAACGATTACTGTTGAGGGAGAGTCACAAAATGGCGAGACTGCGACTATGCGTATTGCCGAAGACAACAGTGCGGTGCGGAAAAACATCGACGGGTTTGTTAAGGCGTATAACAATGTCATGGGATTACTAGGTCAAGCCGGTGCCGAAGGTGCGCAGTTCCAAGGTGATGCGACCGTACGTAGCATCGAGAATCAAATGCGTCGCTTCCTCAGTGAAGAAGCGGGTGGCTTGAGTATGTTCAACGCCGGCTTTGGTATCGATGACGAAAATAAGTTGCAGCAGGAAAACACGTTAACCAGTGTCAGTGAAGTCGCGAAGGAACGTTTTGGCGATTTTGAAAAGCTGTTTGCTGGCGAAAACGGATTAGCGTCGCGCATTGAAGACTATGTAAACACGTACACCAGTTTTGGTGGGTCACTGCAAACTCGAACAGATTCATTAAATAACCGCTTAGATCGTATTGATGACCAACGCGAACAATTAGGTCAACGGCTTGATAGGCTTGAGACGTCGCTACGGCAGAAATACGCAGGACTTGACTCATTGCTTGGACAACTGCAATCCACCAGTAATCGGTTGGATCAGCAGCTGAGCAATCTGCCAGGGTTCTCGCGTAATAAAGAGTAATCGACAACGATAGAGGTTCGTTATGAATAATAAGCTCAAGAATTACACCCGCGATAATGTGCGTAACCGTTTAGAAGACGCGGATCCGTATACCATTATTCAGATGTTAATGCAGGGTGTACTCGAGAATTGTAGCTATGCCAAAGGCGCGATTCAAAATAACAACATCGAGAAAAAAGCGCATCATATTGGTCGCGCGCAGGCGATTCTTGAGTCACTGATTGTGAGCTTAAACCCAGAAGCAGGCGCAGACGCAACCGATAATCTAATCGGTTTGTATGGCTACATGAGTGACCGCTTAATGACGGCATCGGTCGAGCGTAATGTCGAAATCATTGATGAAGTGATGGGCTTAATGTTGCAAATTAAAGGCGCTTGGGATCAAATTCCAGCGGATGCACGTCAAGAAGCTCATGAAGTGCTCAGTAAACTACATGCTGAAGAAGACGCTGCACATGAGCAAGAGGTGCAACGCATTGCGAGCAGTGCGTAAGCTATGAAAGAGGCATTGAAACAGCTACAAACACTTACGCAGCATTTCGAACAGACGGTAGCCGCGGAGGATTATGCGGCCGCTGAATTGGCGCTTCTACAACTTGAAAAGCATTTCACCCAGTTACCGGATGGATGGCAAAATGACGATGCGATTAAAACTGAGCTGTTGCGGGTACAAGAGACCCTGACCACTTATCGTCAAGCTTTACAGCAAGCGAAAGATACAGCGAAGGATGACATTAGCAGGTTAGGAAAAAGCAAAAAGGGCGTTAAAGCCTACACCAAATAATGATTGAAATGTGGATAAAAAAGCCGCCAGATGCATTATCTGGCGGCTTTTTGTTATTCAATATTTGCTTTAACAAAGTTAATTACTCGGTCAAAAGCTTGTTTGCGATTAGGGTTGCTGTCTAATGAGTGGGTACCATTTTCAAGCAACAACAGCTCTACCGGGAGATTATACTCCTTAGCTGCCTTGTAAAATGCCTCCGACTGGTCGTCTGGAACTACGACATCGCCTGTGCCATGAACAAGCAAAGTAGGGCGTTTGAGTTTACCAAAGCTAGCGATAGGTGAAATAGCCTCTAAATGCGCTTTGCCTTTCTCGCTATCACGATCACCGACCATGATATTGTCAACCATTTGAGCCGTTTCGCTGGCTCGGGTGTCCTCTAAAATAGCGTTAATATCGCTGACGCCAGCAATTGATACATAACAGTTAAACTGTGTCGGCGTATTGGTCGCCGCGAATAGAGAAACATAGCCGCCGTACGACCAGCCCACGACACAACTATCATCAACATCGGCGAGTTGCTGTTCTTTTACCCAAGCGACGCCATCAAGCACGTCTTGCTGCATACGCTGTCCCCATTCACCGTAACCACGCGCTTCGTAAGAAGAACCAAAGCCCGACGAGCCGCGAAAGTTAACTTGCAAGACAGCATAGCCTGCATTAACGAACATGTGCTCTAGCGGATGGAATACTTGGGTATCGCGTTGCCAAGGTCCGCCGTGTGGCATCACAACTAACGGGCGATCGGCATCACCGCCGTTGATCAAATAACCATTCAGCACCAGGCCGTCACTGGCCTCGAATTCGATAGGTTGCTTGGCGGGAAACTGCTTGTTTTCAAGTGCTGGTTGTAGCGCCATCCATAAACCGCCAGCTTTATTGGCGAGATCAATAAAGTAAAAGCGAGAAGGGCCCGACGCTGAGTAGGTCTTAACAAGCAATTTATTGACGCTTTCGTCAAAGTCTACCACGATAGGATTCATGCCTTTGAAGGTATTCTCGACAAGCGCTTGGCGCTGTTTAAATGCCGGAGCAATGAATTCCACTTCGGGCATATCAGCCGTGTAACCAAAGCCAATCACTTGACCGTTGTGCTCCATTACTCTCGCCACGTCATAAGTCTCGTTCTGGAACAACGGCTCGACCCATTCGTCAGTATCGAGCGAATAGCGCCAAACTTCTTGTTTATCACTCTTCTGATACGTCTTAACAATTAAAGTATTGTTGGCAGGCTCATACAAGACCGGCGTAAAACCATCCTCTTCAAATGCTTCATAAGAGCCAATTTCTTTCCATTGATCGGCATCTTCCTGCCACAAATAGAAAGTACGGGTTAAGTCCTCAATCGCCACCGCGACAACCGAGCGACCGGTCGAGTCGCCAATAAAGTAACTCGGTTTTTGCAAGCTCGGTGCGAACTTCTCTGAGGAACCGCTATAGACATTAATCTTATAAACCGATGGGAAGTAATTATCGCGCTCGCTGACCTGTTGCAACAAAATATGTTCTGGATCGTGAGGAAGCATAGAGACAATTTGGTCACCGCTAACTAACCAAGACCAATCTTTAGTATCGGTGAGCTTGCGTAGTTTTATCTCTTTTAACTCGCTACCATCTTTGTTGACCGCAAACAATTGTCCAACGCGACGAGAACTACCGTACATATGTTCAGGATAATCGGCGCTGACAAGTAACCGCTCGTTATTCACCCAGCGTAGTTTAACGATACGTTCAGACTGATTGCGTAACTTAAGGATAGTCGTTAAATCCACTTTCCCGAACGGAGAAATCACCACTTGTTGAGTTGCGCCATCGGTATTATAGACGGCAGCAATGAGTTCACCATTGGGCGAAATGGTAGGTTGTTCAACGATGTTCAGTTGACTGAATGCAGAACTTGGAAGTGTTTCACTCTGTGCCAAACTGGGGGTCGAGATCGACAATAGCGCAGAGGCGATAATCGTTTTTATTATTTTATTCATGAATAAATACATCTATTTTGTTAAAAATTTGATCTTATCAAATAAGTAGCCAATGAACGAGCACAGTTTGCTATCCAACGCTGGCATGCGAGGTTGACGTCCTCGTTTGCCAAGCGAGGAAAAGGCTTACAAAGTACTTGCCTCACACCGTGTCTTTTGACGCGATGGCGTATTGACAACTTCTTGCGTGATGAGTTTTTTGGTGACCTTATTCGTTACCGCTTTTTGTGTCTCGGCATCAACGATCCAAACCTCAGCAGTGCCGTTCTCTTGATCACGATTGTATTTAAACTCATAGATCTTACCCGGTTCAAAGGTACCGTTGAGTTTGAAATAGTTTTCTAACGGACCGCCGGGAACGTATTTTTTGATAAATGCATACCGCGCGATGATGGTATGTTCGCCTGCATCAAAGTCCCGAGCGGCGACATAGTCTGCTTCACGACCATAATAACAATAGTTGTAAATGACATGGCTACGTTGAATTGATGTGTCTTTGTAATTACGTAGCTTGAACTGATTGTCTCCCGGTGGGGGGCTGCTACATGCTGTGCTGCCCAAAACAACCGCCGCCGCTATCACGCCTTTTGCAAGGTTAAAACTGCGCATAAAATTCCCCTTTTTGTCGAAAATATGCGCATTGACTATAAGTGATATCATATTAAAATGAAAACAAAGTGAGACAATAATTACATTTAATTGTTACAAAATTTGATCGTGTAGAGATTAAGGAAGGAATTTGGACACAAAAAAACCGGCATTAAAGCCGGTTTTTTGAACACGTTGAAAACGTGTCGATTAAAGCGCTTGGATCTTAGCGTTCAAACGGCTCTTATGACGTGCCGCTTTGTTTTTGCTGATCAAGCCTTTAGTTGCGTAACGGTCCAATAATGGGGTTACAGTTTGTAAAGCTGAGCTAGCAGCTTCTTTATCTTTGCTCTCAATGGCTGCGTTTACACGTTTAAGGTAAGTACGCATCATTGAACGGCGGCTTGCATTATGGCGGCGATTTTTCTCGGCTTGAATCGCACGCTTTTTAGCAGACTTAATGTTAGCCAAGGTGAACTCCTAAAATTCGTTAACAGAACGCTTCTTTATAAAGGTCGTGGATTATGCCTAATCTGGCGGAAATGTCAACACTTATTGTGTGGATGTCGCGCACAAATTGGGGTATAAAAAATTGGTTGGTTGCGTATTGTGTGTGATGTAGCTAAATAAGGAACGTTATGTCTGAATCGTTACGTGAAAGAAAAATCAGAGAGTTTGGTCTTTACATAGGCCAAGAAGACCGGCAACTTAACGGGCTGATGAACGCGCTCGCTAGTTGGCTAAACGTTCCCATGGCATTTGTCAGCATTGTTGACGATCAAACGCAATTTTTTAAAGCAAAAACAGGATTCGAAGGCGACCAAATTGACCCAGAACCGTCCTTTTGCAATTACGTAGTGAATCACGATAAACGCCTCTTGATTAACGATGCCCTGACCGACGCTTTGTTTAAGGATAACCCGTATGTGGTTGATGCGCCACATATCCGTTTTTATGCCGGGGTCCCGTTACGACTGGATGACGTCACAGTCGGCACCGTATGTATTTTGGACACTGAACCGCACCAATTGTCCGAGCGCGAACTTCAAAGCCTTGCCTATGTCAGTGAACATGTCAGTGAATATTTAGCGTTGTCGCTTAAACATCAACAGCTGATGCAGGAACACTCATTTATCGATGACACGCCTGCTGCACTCATAAAGTGGCGTTACAACATGGCGCTCGAATTACAGTACGTGTCCGCTAATATACAATCCTTATTCCACATCCCAACGGATGCCTTGCGTGAGGGAAGTAGAGCCTTTGAGGATTTTCTCGACGAACGCGGTCGCAAAGAACTTAACTTCTTGCTCAGTAATCATTTAGCAGGGGTCGCGAGTAGTGAAGCGCAATTCCGCATTTTACCGCCTAAAGGTCCGGAGCGCTGGGTGAAGTTATTATCAAAAAGCTTTTATGATCCCGAGGGTCGGCTCGAGAACATCCATGCCATGCTGATTGATAACACGGCTAATCGCTATTTTGAGAAGCGCTTGAACGAAGCCAATCAGCAGATGCGTTTGGTCCTGGAGGCCTCAGGACTCGGTACCTGGGATTGGAATGTGCCATCAGACACCAACAAGGTCAATCAACGCTGGTGTGAATTATTAGGGATCGATTACGCTAACTTTGACCCGTCGCTCTACTTTTGGGAGAGCCTTGTTCATCCGGCGGACTTGAAGAGTGTTGAGCGTGAACTGCAGCAGCACATGGCGGGCGAGACGCCGGCGTTTTCGACTATTTACCGCATGCGTCATAAAAACGGATACTGGGTATGGATAGAAACCTATGGCCGTGTTGTTGAGCGAAGTGAATCCGGTGAGGCAATACGTTTGACGGGGACGCATCGGGACATTACCGAAAAGAAAGAGGCCGAACTACTCGATGCGCGCGGCGCGCTCTTTTATGCGGTTCAACTAGATAAAGCGCGCATGGATGCTGAGACGCTGATGCGTCATATTCGATCGGACGATATGGTTGCTCGTTTAGGCGGTGAAGAGTTTGCCTTGATTTTAAACGGCGGGACGCAAGCGGCTGCCGCGGCAATACTTGAGCAGATTAGGCAAGATATTCAGCAGTCAGTAGTACGTGTCGATGACCATGCGATCAACTTCACCATTAGTATCGGGGCTTTGTTCATCGACAATGAAACGGCTGCGTACGAGGATTTGGAACAAGCGGTACTCGATCACGCGGATAAAGCCTTGTACGAGGCTAAAAAGACCGGCCGAAATAAAATAGTTTGGGGTGAATAATCTGATACACTGACGCTTTTCATCGTCCGATCAGGAGAAGTCGTGTCTAAAGCCTTGCTACGTTCAGGATTCATCGTCAGCGCAATGACTCTGATTTCACGAGTGCTTGGCCTCGTACGTGATGTAGTGATTGCGAATCTCATGGGTGCAGGTGCCGCCGCGGACGTGTTTTTTTTCGCCAATAAAATTCCTAATTTTTTACGTCGGTTATTTGCCGAAGGTGCCTTTGCACAAGCCTTCGTGCCAGTGCTGACCGAGTACAAACAAGGGCAACCCCTTGACCAACAGCGACTTCTGATCGCACGGGTTTCGGGAACACTCGGAACCATTGTTACCATCGTGACACTCGTCGGCATGATCGCATCCCCGGTTGTGACTGCGCTGTTTGGCACCGGTTGGTTTTTAGATTGGTGGAACGATGGTCCACAAAGTGAGAAGTTTGTACTGGCGAGCGATCTACTCCGTATCACCTTTCCCTATTTATGGTTTATCACCTTCACCGCGATGGCGGGCGCTATACTCAATACGCTGGGTAAGTTTGCTGTGGCCGCATTTACGCCTGTTTTCTTGAATATTGCGATTATTGCAGCCGCGATTTGGCTGGCGCCTAACCTTGAGCAGCCTGAGTTTGGTCTAGCCTGGGGGGTATTTTTTGGTGGTTTAATCCAGTTTCTATTTCAACTTCCCTTTCTAAAACGCGCAGGGCTGCTCACTCGACCGCGTTGGAGCTGGCACGATAGTGGTGTCACGCGCATTCGTAAGTTAATGTTACCGGCGATATTTGGTGTTTCCGTCAGTCAAATTAACCTGTTACTCGATACGCTGATCGCCAGCTTTTTAATGACCGGCTCAATTAGTTGGCTTTATTACTCCGATCGCTTGCTTGAGTTTCCGCTCGGACTATTCGGCATTGCGATTGCCACCGTTATTCTGCCCGCGTTGTCCTCGCGCCATGTCGACCAATCAACGCAAAATTTCTCGGCGACACTTGACTGGGGGATCCGGATGGTACTCTTGCTCGGTTTACCGGCGATGGCGGGCCTTTTTTTTCTCGCCGAACCCATGCTAATGGTGTTATTTATGCACGGCGCATTTACGCCAAACGATGCCGAGATGGCATCCTACAGCCTGATGGCTTATTCGGCGGGGCTGTTGAGCTTTATGTTGGTCAAAGTCTTAGCGACTGGGTTTTATTCGCGTCAAGATACCAAACGACCCGTTAAATTTGGCATCATTGCGATGGTCGCAAACATGGGGCTGAATATCGCTTTTGCCATCCCGTTTAGCTATGTTGGCTTAGCCATGGCAACGGCAGCATCGGCGGCACTCAATGCCTTGTTGCTTGGCATAACACTCTATCGAGAACGTGTCCTTGTAGCACAGCCGGGAACTTGGCCTTTCATCATCCGCGTAGTGGCTGCTGTAGCGGTGATGGTCGGGGTGGTATTATGGTTGACCCCATCAACCCAGCAATGGCGTGAAATGTCGCTCGTTGCGCGGCCTTGGCAATTAGCGCAAATTATTGGCGTAGGTGCGGGGGTCTATTTGTTGGTGTTGATGCTGAGTGGATTAAGACCACGCCATTTGCGTGCGCAAGAATACTGATTCTGAACGCAGCATCGGTTATAATCTCACCCGAGTTATTTTTATACATTTAATTAGTGGTACTTTGTTCGGCTATGGAACTCATTCGCGGCATACACAACTTGCGCTCAGAACATCATGGATGCGTGCTTACCATTGGTAACTTTGATGGCGTACATCTTGGTCATCAAGCCGTGCTGGCGCAAGTAAAAGCGCAGGCGCGCGCACTGGGTGTGGCAGCCGCGGTGATGACATTCGAACCGCAGCCGCAAGAAATCTTCCAGCCCGAAAAAGCACCGGCGCGACTCACTAATTGGCGAGAAAAATATTTAGCGCTGCGCGATCAGCAGATTGACCGCCATTTAGTGATTGAGTTTAATCGTAAATTTGCCAGCCAACCGCCGATCGAATTTATTGAGAATGTATTGGTCGAAAAACTCGGTGTTAAATTTTTAGTGGTGGGTGACGATTTTCGCTTTGGTTACAAACGCGAAGGCGATTTCGCGCTATTACAACGCGAGGGTAAACGGCTTGGTTTTGAAGTCGTCGATACGCGCAGCTACCGTCAGCAACAACTGCGGGTCAGCAGTACTGCGATTCGCGCGGCACTTGCCGAAGGCGACTTTGAGCGTGCCGAAAGTATGCTGGGGCGTCCGTATCAAATGATGGGCAAGATCGTGCATGGTCGTAAAAATGGCCGTACCATTGGCTTCCCAACGGCTAATATTCCATTGAAGCGGTTAAAAAGCCCGCTGCACGGCGTATTCGCGGTTAAAATCAATGTAGGTCGCGCCTTGGGCGCGACGACAAACAGCCGCGCCGAAGGCACATACCACGGTGTCGCCAACCTAGGTACGCGACCTACGCTTAACGGCGATGAAGTCCAATTAGAAGTGCATTTATTTGATTTTTCAGGCAACCTGTACGGTCAGCACGCAACCGTGACACCGGTCGCCAAATTAAGATCCGAGCAGCGCTTTGCTTCGCTCGAACATTTAAAACAGCAAATAGAGAAAGATGCCGCTCGTGCCCGAGCACTTTTAAGTTGAACGGCCACGATAGTCAGTAAATATGCGGAAAATGGAAACAGTGACCCATGAGTGATTATAAGCACACATTAAACTTGCCGGAAACGGCGTTCCCAATGCGCGGAAACCTCGCTAAACGCGAGCCGGGCATGCTCAAACAATGGTATCAAGACGATCTCTATGGCGAGATCCGTAAAGCCAAACAGGGCAAGCCAAGTTTTATTTTGCACGATGGACCTCCGTACGCAAACGGTCAGATCCACATTGGTCATGCGGTCAATAAAATTCTCAAAGACATTATCATTAAGTCGAAAACCCTAAGCGACTTTGATGCACCTTACACCCCAGGCTGGGACTGTCACGGCTTGCCTATCGAACTGCAAGTCGAGAAAAAGCACGGCAAACCGGGCCAAAAGCTCGACTTGGCGGAGTTCCGTAAACATTGTCGTGACTACGCGCAGACGCAAATTGACCAGCAGCGCGAAGACTTTAAACGGTTGGGTGTATTGGGTGACTGGGATAATCCTTATTTAACGATGAACTTTAAGCAAGAAGCGGATAGTGTGCGCGCGCTTGCTAAAATCATCGATAAAGGTCATTTGCATCAAGGCTTTAAGCCTGTGCATTGGTGTACAGATTGTGGTTCAGCACTCGCCGAAGCAGAAGTCGAGTACAAAGATAAAGAATCACCCGCTATCGATGTGCGCATGCCGCTCACGGATAGCGACAAAGCACTGGCGGCGTTCACAACGCCAGAAGGGCATCAAGGTCAAGGTAAACTGAGCATGGTGATCTGGACCACCACGCCATGGACCATGCCGGCTAACCGTGCAGTAACGCTTGCCGAAGGGCTTGAATACGCGTTAGTGCAAATCGAAGCAACTGACGACCAACAGGCTGAGCGTGTCATTCTTGCGAGTGACTTGGTAAATGATTGTATGGACCGTTGGGGCATCAATCACTATCACAAGTTAGGCTTCTGCAAAGGTAAAGCGCTTGAGCTGTTGCAGCTCGACCACCCATTATTTGATATCAAAGTGCCGGTGATCATGGGCGACCATGTTACCACCGAAAGCGGTACAGGTTGTGTGCATACCGCACCGGGCCACGGTGTGGATGACTTCTTGGTGGGTCAAAAATATGATCTAGAAGTCTACAATCCGGTGGGCGACAACGGTGTTTACAAAGAAGACACGCCGCGCTTTGCTGGCCAGCACGTATTTAAGGCGAATGAGCCTATCATCGATGCCTTACGTGATGCAGGCAACTTGATGCACGCTGAGCGTTATAAGCACTCGTATCCGCATTGCTGGCGCCATAAAACGCCGATTATTTTCCGTGCTACACCGCAGTGGTTTATCAGCATGGATCAAAAAGGCTTACGTAGCCAAGCGCTTGAGCAAATCAAGCAAGTACGTTGGGTACCCGAGTGGGGTCAAAGCCGCATCGAATCGATGGTCGAAGGCCGTCCAGACTGGTGTATCTCGCGTCAACGGACGTGGGGTAACCCGATTGCGATTTTCGTCAATCGAGAAACCGAAGAGCTGCATCCCAACACCCTTGAGCTGATGGAACAAGTGGCTCAGCTTATCGAGAAAGACGGTGTTCAGGCATGGTTCGATCTTGATCCGGCGACCTTACTGGGTGATGAAGCGGACAAATATCGTAAAGTGACCGACACCTTGGATGTCTGGTTCGATTCGGGTGTAACTCACCATTGTGTATTACGTGAATTCCCAGGGTTAAGCTGGCCAGCAGATTTATACCTTGAAGGTTCTGACCAACACCGCGGCTGGTTCCAAAGTTCACTGGTAACGGGTGTCGCGATGTATGAGCAAGCGCCATACCGTCAAGTGCTGACGCACGGCTTTACCGTAGACGCACAAGGTCGCAAGATGTCGAAATCAATCGGTAACGTGGTTGCGCCGCAGGATGTAATGAATAAACTCGGCGGCGATATCTTACGTTTGTGGGTCGCTTCGGCAGATTATTCAGGCGAGATGACGGTATCAGATGAGATCCTCAAGCGTTCAGCGGATGCCTATCGCCGTATTCGTAACACCTCACGTTTCTTGTTAGCGAACTTGAGCGGTTACGATCCTAAGCAGCACCAAGTGCCGATGGACGAGATGGTCGAGTTGGACCGTTGGATTGTTGGCCGTGCAGCTGACTTACAGAAACAACTGGTGGATGCCTACGACAACTATCAGTTCTTGTCTGTGGTGCAAAAATTGATGCACTTCTGCTCGATTGAACTGGGTAGTTTCTATCTGGATATTATTAAAGACCGCCAGTATACCGCTAAAGCGGATAGCTTGGCGCGCCGTTCGTGTCAGACCGCATTGCATCATATTGCCGAAGCACTAGTACGTTGGATGGCGCCGATTTGTAGCTTTACCGCGCAAGAAATCTGGGATCTGTTGCCGGGTGAACGCGAGCAATACGTATTTACTCAAGCATGGTATGAAGGCTTTGAACAGTTTGCCGGCGTGAGTAGCGAGGAAAATACCTTCTGGATTGAGCTACTGAATGTACGTGATGCGGTTAACCAAGCGCTTGAACAAGCGCGTCGTGATGATGTCATTGGTGGCTCGCTGCAAGCTGAAGTGACCTTATATGCGGATACGGCACTCGCCGAAAAACTGAAGCGCTTAGGTGCGGAGTTACGTTTTGCGCTACTGACCTCAGAAGCGTCAGTCGCGAACCTTGCGGATGCACCAGAGAGCGCGGTCAAAGCCGAGCAATTACCGCTCGCCGTGGCTGTGGTTGCAAGTGCTCACAAAAAATGTGAGCGTTGCTGGCATCACCGTGAAGAAGTCGGTCAAATCAGCGAGCACCCCGATCTATGTCAGCGTTGCGTAAGCAATATTGACGGAGCAGGGGAGGAGCGTCACTTTGCCTAAAGCTCAATCAGTAAAGCCTAACAAACGTGCATCGGGCCTGCAGTATCTGTGGGTCACGGTGGCGATTTTCATCATCGATCAACTCACCAAATGGTGGGTGGCGAGCGATTTCGAGCTATACGAAAGTCGCATTATTATTGATGGTCTTTTTAACCTCACATACGTGCATAACTATGGTGCGGCATTTAGCTTCTTAAGCGACGGTGGCGGCTGGCAACGTTGGTTCTTTACCCTGATAGCGGTCGCCGTCAGTGTGGTATTGCTGATCTGGTTGCGTCGCAATGATGTGAGCTTTTGGCGTCAAAATTTGTCATTCTCGTTGATTTTGGCAGGCGCCATTGGCAATGTGACGGATCGCTTTCTATTTGGCTATGTTATTGATTTTCTCGACGTCCATTATCAAGGCTGGCACTGGCCAGCATTCAATGTGGCAGATTGTGCAATTACATTAGGCGCCATACTTATGCTACTAGAAGCGTTTATTGATAATCGCCGAGATCCAGAAGAGACCCAAGGTAAGGAGTAGTCGTGGGACGTTTACCTATTGAAGATGGCCGCGAAGTGGTCATGCATTTCACTATCAAGCTAAGCGATGGCTCAGTGGCTGATAGTACGCGGATGTCGGGCAAACCGGCTAAGTTTCGGATGGGCGACGGTAGCTTAACCGAAAACTTCGAAGCGTGTTTAATTGGCTTGCGTCCAGGCAGTGAACGAGAGTTTACCTTGCCACCTGAAGATGCGTTTGGTGAACCTAATCCCGACAATTACTATTATGTTGATTCGTCTAAATTCAGCGACGAGACCAAACCCGAAGTGGGCGCTATTCTCGCTTTTACCCAGCCGGACGGTACAGAATTACCAGGTATCGTGAGAAAAATCGAAGGACCCACCGTGACCATCGATTTTAATCACCCTTTGGCAGGCCAAACGGTGATTTTTGAAGTTGAAATTATTAGCGTGGAGCCGTAACGGGCACACGGAGGAATTATGCAAATACTACTCGCTAACCCACGAGGCTTTTGTGCCGGCGTCGATCGCGCCATTACCATCGTCGAGCGAGCGCTTGAGATATTTGAACCACCCATTTATGTGCGGCATGAAGTCGTACACAACAAATATGTGGTCAATAAGCTACGTGATGCGGGAGCCGTCTTTGTCGAAGAGCTCGATGAAGTTCCCGATGAAGCGATTGTCATTTTTAGCGCGCACGGCGTATCACAAGCGGTACGTCAAAATGCCAAGGATCGGGGACTAAAAGTCTTTGATGCGACGTGCCCGTTGGTGACCAAAGTGCACATGGAAGTCACTCGAGCGAGTCGAAAAGGTCATGAGTGTGTTTTGATAGGCCATGCAGGGCACCCAGAAGTCGAAGGTACGATGGGGCAATACGCGAGCCCGAAGGGCGGCATCTACTTGGTGGAGTCACCCGAGGATGTTGGTACGCTCGAGATAAAAGATCCAAATAATTTACATTACATGAGTCAAACGACGCTGTCGGTGGATGATACGGCGGATGTGATTGATGCTTTGCGTCAACGGTTTCCAAACATTAACGGACCGCGCAAAGATGATATCTGCTATGCCACACAAAATCGTCAGGATGCGGTACGTCAATTAGCTGAGGAAGCGCAATTAATGTTGGTGGTGGGTGCAAAAAACAGCTCAAACTCCAACCGGCTGCGCGAATTGTCAGAAAAAATGAGCACACCGGCTTATTTGATTGATGATGCCAATGGTATCCAACGCGAATGGCTTAACGATATTGACCGTGTTGCGGTGACCGCGGGAGCCTCGGCGCCCGAAGTCTTAGTACGTGAAGTGATCGAGCAATTAAAAGCATGGGGCGGTAAAACCGTCAGTGAGCGCGAAGGGCGCGAGGAAAACATTACGTTTAGTATTCCGCCGGATCTTCGCTAGTCAGATCAATAAACACGGGTATTGCCCCATCGAGTTCAGTATGGGTAAGCCAACATGTGGCTTGCCGTGCTGAATGCCATACTTTCTCTACCCTAATTTCAGCAGCCTCTGCATGCCAACGTGCTAAATCATCTTTGTTGACGATGTTCATCAGTGACTGTTGCGCGCGTTGCAACGCTAAAAGCGCGCGCTGACGCTGTGCCAATTGAGCGAGCTCCATCTGTGTAAGTTGTACTGTCGTGAGTCCGCTGGCGAGTGCGATACTCATGATCAAGGTCATGACCATCGCCTCCATAAGTGCCGAGCCTCTGTGCCTTGGTTTGCTCATAGGCGCGTTGTTGTAGGCTTTGATACTGTTGCCATTGCCAAATGAAGCGTTGTGAAAGCAGACTCAGCTGGTTGGTTGCAAAGAGCATGATCAACGCATGTATGCCAATCAACGACACTAGGGGAGTCATAAAGCTGCTCATGGGCGGCACTCCTATCTATCCCATTAAAATGACTCAAGGGTAATTCGACGGCGTAGTCGGGACTGGCGAGACGGATAATATAACCGGCATTCATTGAAATAACCTCAAACTGAGTGAGGGGCACGCTCTGTGCCACAGAGAGTCCCTGCCAACCACGCCCATCACAATTAACTGCATTACCGTGATACTGCAAAACACCGTCGTTAAGCCGGTAACCCACCTGATCTTCGGCTGCGGTTAAGATGATATAGCACGACTGACCGTTGGAACCCGAGTGTAAAGTAATCGACTGGCTGCCGAATATATCGCGGCCCAATTGCAACGCCAGACTGTGTATTTCAAGTGGCGTATGGGCTTGCTTTAGCGCCGATGTTACCGTCGTCAACTGCCAAAGAATAACTTGCACCGATGAGCTAGCGAGCAGCGCCATTAGCAGGCAAGCCACCATTAACTCTATCAGTGCCACGCCACGACAATAGTGAGTTACCGCACATCGGGCTAAACGCATGTCGCAACCCCCGGAAGTTCGGCAGTGCCCGCATTGCAATAGCGTACGCGACCTAAGGCACTAATCACCCAGCGTAAATGAAGCTCACCTTTGTGCATATTCAAACGACCGGCGCGGGCGTATCCTTGCGGCGCATAAAAAGTCAACGGCCGCGTCTCGTCATCATAATTACTCGAAAACTGCCACCCTCGTGTATCTAACGCATGCTTAATAAATGTCAGGGGCACTTTAATATGACGTTTTTGCGCTTGTGCGCGCGCTTGATACGCTTGCAACAAGTTGAGTCCGCGCAACGCCAGCGCTCGTGCCTCAAGTTGTGAGGTGGTATTTTGCATCGCGGGCACGCCTGCGCCCATTAATACTAAACTCAACAAAGAGCACACAGACCATTCGAGCAAGCTACTCGGCATCACTTCGTTCCTCTTACATCACACCTCGCACAAAGCTAAATCTAAACACCCGAAATACCTAGCCGAGTCATCCGATACGAGCGTAAGCGATAAGCTGATTGTGTTGGCATAAAACTTGTATCTGTTCGGCAGAGAATCATTTTTTTGACGCGCAGGAAACGAAGTATGGCAAGTGGTGCTGCAAAACTGAACAATTTTAAAGGGTTAGCACAGGCAAACTCGCACTTAATTAAAGGGTTCGGTACCCCGCTCGCGGTCATGGCAATATTGGCGATGGTGGTACTACCGATTCCACCATTCTTGCTCGACGTGTTGTTTTCGTTTTCTATCACGCTCTCCCTCGTGGTGATGTTGGTCGCCGTTTATACCCAACGCCCGCTCGATTTTGCCGCGTTTCCTACGGTGCTGCTCATCGCCACGGTATTGCGCTTGTCACTGAACGTCGCCTCCACCCGTGTGGTGTTGCTGAATGGTCACGAAGGCCCCGGTGCCGCCGGTAGTGTCATTGAGGCGTTCGGTAGTGTGGTTATCGGTGGTAACTATACTGTCGGTTTGGTGGTGTTTGCGATTTTGGTCATTATCAACTTTATCGTTATCACTAAAGGCGCAGGGCGTATCTCAGAGGTGACAGCGCGCTTTACTTTGGACGCGATGCCCGGCAAGCAAATGGCGATTGATGCTGACCTCAATGCCGGATTAATCAATCAAGAGGAAGCCAAAGCGCGCCGAAGTGATGTTACTCGTGAAGCCGACTTCTATGGCTCCATGGATGGTGCCAGTAAATTTGTTAAGGGCGATGCCATTGCCGGTATCTTAATATTGCTCATCAACGTGGTGGGTGGTTTCTTAATTGGCATGATCCAGCACAACCTGTCGTTTGGTCAGGCGATTGAGGTTTACACCTTGCTCACCATCGGTGATGGTTTGGTGGCACAGATCCCCGCACTTTTACTCTCTGTGGCTACAGCAATCATTATCACGCGCGAGAACGACACCAAAGATATGGGCGATGCGGTGGTGTTCCAGCTCATCAACAACCCTAAAGTGTTGGTCATCTCAAGTGCGGTGCTCTTTGCGATGGGCGTCATTCCAGGTATGCCGCACTTTGCTTTTTTATCCATGTCGGCTGTATTGGCCGGCGCGGCTTATTACAAAATGCGTCATGCCGAGAGCCAAGAAACTGAACAGGTTGAGCAACAGCAGCAAGAGCAACAACAGCAGCTGGCGCAAAAGGAACTCAGTTGGGACGACGTGCGTCACGTGGATACGCTCGGTTTAGAAGTCGGATATCGCTTAATTCCGTTGGTCGATCGAAGTCAGGGTGGCGAATTATTATCGCGCATCAAAGGGGTCCGTAAAAAGCAGTCGCAAGAATTTGGCTTCCTTGTGCCTGCCGTCCATATTCGCGACAACCTCGATCTCGGTCCTAACAGTTATCGCATCACGCTGATGGGGGTGACCATGGGCGAAGCCGAGATCCGTCATGATTGCGAACTCGCGATTAATCCGGGTCAAGTTTTTGGCGAGCTGGAAGGCGAAAAAACCACCGATCCTGCGTTTGGGCTCGAAGCGGTATGGATCCGACCTGAACAACGCGATAATGCGCAAACCATGGGCTACACCGTGGTCGATGCGGCAACCGTTGTGGCAACGCACCTCAGCCAAATCGTAACCAATCACGCATCCCAGCTACTCGGTCATGAAGAAGCACAAGAGTTACTCGATCGCCTCGGTCGCAGTCATCCGAAATTAGTCGAAGGTCTGGTACCCGATTTATTGTCACTGGGCAATTTTGTCAAAGTGCTACAAAACTTGCTGGATGAGGGCATCGCTATTCGCGATATGCGTACCATTGTACAAACATTAGTCGAGTACGCCGGACGCACTCAAGACACCGATGTGTTAACTGCGGCAGTGCGTATTTCGTTACGCCGACTGATCGTTCAAGATATCTCCGAAGGCCAACAAGAACTCCCTGTCATTACTTTGGCGCCAGAGTTGGAACAAATGTTGCATCAGTCTTTACAGGCAGCAGGCAATGAAGCCGAACAACAAGGCGCAGGCATTGAACCTGGCCTAGCAGAACGCCTGCAGCAGTCGTTGAAAGATGTTCATCAACAGCAAGAGATGAACGGCGAGCCATCCGTTTTACTGACATCTGGGCTCCTTCGTTCAACGATGGCGCGTTTTGCGCGACACGCAACAGACGGAATGCGGGTACTGAGTTACCAAGAAATTCCAGATGATAAACAGATTCGAATTGTGAGCTCGATTGGTGGACAACAACAACCAGCAGCTCAATGATAGGGGGATTGACCTGTGAAAATGAAGCGCTTTTTTGCTGAGGATATGCGTCGTGCGTTATTGCAAGTAAAGGAAACGCTCGGACCCGATGCCGTTATCATGTCGAATAAAAAGGTCAACGGCGGCGTTGAGATCGTCGCGGCAATCGATGGTGATGCCGAGTCACCTGCGGCGCCACAATCTGCACCGACGCCTGCACCTGAGACAGAGTCCACGCCAGCCAATTCGCTTGCCGAAATTTTAGCGCGCCAGGCGGAGTCGCAAGCTGCGCCATCACAGCCCCAGCAGACATATAGCGAGCCGGAGCCTCAAATGACCACCTCAGCGAATGATGAACCAAGTTGGCAAGAACCCGAGCTCGACAATCATATTCCAGATTATGTGGGCGGCGGCAGTGCAAGTGAAATCGCTGAACTAAAATCGCAAATCAAAGGTATTCAAAATCTGTTGCAACATCAGTTGAGCGGTTTGATGAAGCAGGAAATCGAACGCGAAGAACCGATGCGAGCATTACTCGTTAAGCGCCTAATGACAATGGGGATCAGTGAGCGTATTGCCGATCAAATCGCATGCTTTATTCCCGAAGGCGATGATATCGAGGATAGTTGGGAGCAAGCGCTACAGCTTCTTGAAGGTCAGCTCAATACCACCCATGACGATATTTTGACTCGTGGCGGTGCGGTCGCTTTAGTCGGGCCAACGGGTGTTGGTAAAACCACCACCATCGCCAAGCTCGCTGCACGTTATGCCCAGCGTCATGGATCTGACTCGGTCGCTTTAATCACTACTGACACGTTCCGTATCGGCGCCAGTGAACAATTAAAAGTTTATGGTCGTATCATCGGCTGCCCAGTCAAGATCGCAAACGATGCAAAAGAACTTGCTGATGCCATGCTGAGCCTGCGTGATAAGCGTCTGATTCTTATCGATACGGCGGGTATGGGCCAACGCGATAAGCGCTTGAGCGAACAGCTTGGACAAATTCTGCAGAATAAACGTCTCAGAATTCGTCCTTATTTGGTATTATCTGCTACAGCGCAGACACAAGTGCTAAACGATACCGTCAAGCAATTCAAAACACTGCCGCTAGCAGGGTGTATCTTTACTAAGCTAGATGAGTGCTTAAGCTTAGGTGAGAGTATCAGTGTTGCTATCGAACAAGGTCTCGCCGTCGGTTACTTGACTCATGGTCAACAAGTACCCGAGGACATCCGTGTAGCTGATGAACATTATATGGTGACCGAGGCTGAGCGCTTGTATGATAAAAGCATTTGTTCGAATGTGTCAGACATGCCAAAATCAAGTTGGCAGGCGGTCCAGTGATGGGCCTTAACGAATCAAGCATCAACCAGCAGTAAGAGTTAGAGCGCATGGATCAAGCAAGTGGCTTAAGAAAGATGAAACAGAGCAAAGTCAAAGTCATTGCAGTAACCGGTGGTAAGGGCGGTGTGGGTAAAACCAACATCTCTTTAAACATGGCGATTGCGATGGCCGAACAAGGCAAACGCGTATTGGTATTGGATGCCGATTTAGGTCTCGCCAATGTCGACGTGATGCTTGGGCTGCGCGTGCAAAAAAATCTTTCACATGTGCTCAGTGGACAAGCCGAACTGAGAGATATTTTGATTGAAGGCCCCGCCGGTATCAAAATCGTGCCCGCCACCTCCGGAACGCGCTCAATGATAGAGCTGAACGAGACTCAGCACGCCGAACTTATCCGCGCTTTTAGCGACCTACAAGGTGATTTTGATGTCTTGGTTGTCGATACCGCCGCCGGTATCGGTAACACGGTCGTACGCTTCGCACGCGCCGCGCAAGATGTATTACTTGTGGTGTGTGATGAACCGACTTCAATCACCGATGCGTATGCATTGATGAAAGTGCTTAGTAAAGAGCAGGACGTATTCAAATTTAAAGTGGTTGCCAATATGGTGCGTAATTTGCGCGAAGGGCAACTGCTATTCAATAAGTTGACTAAAGTCACAGATCGGTTTTTAGATGTCGCGATAGAATTGGCCGCCATAATTCCGTTCGATGACAATATTCGTCTGGCGGTACGCAAACAAAAACCGTTGGTCTTAATGCAGCCTCGGTCTCCCGCGTCATTAGCAATTAAAGCCCTTGCGCAGCGTGCGCTCGACTGGCCAGTGCCGGCGCAGCCTGGCGGGCATCTCGAATTTTTCCTTGAACAATTAATAGGATCGGCCGATAACGGTAAGAAGCAGGATGTTGCCAATGAATAAAGCGGCTGTTTACAGTGCCCATGCCGATAATCGCCAAGCGATTATCGAACAACACACGGGGCTCGTGAAGCGCATAGCTCATCACATGATGGCGCGTCTTCCCGCGAGCGTTCAGGTCGATGATCTGATCCAATCCGGCATGATTGGCTTACTGGAAGCAGCGCGAAATTTTGACAATAGCAAAGGCGCGAGCTTTGAAACCTTTGCGGGCATTCGTATTCGCGGCGCAATGTTAGACGAGATACGCCGTGGTGACTGGGCGCCGCGCTCAGTGCATCGCAATCATCGGCGTGTACTCGAAGCGATTCGACAGGTCGAAAACGAAACCGGGCGCGATGCCAAAGATGTCGAAGTCGCCGAAAAATTAGAAATGTCGCTTGAGGAATACCACGCCATCTTGCGCGATGTAAACTCGGGACGAATTATAGGAATTGAAGATCTAGGCGTCTCCGAAGATGCTATTATGCCTGAGCAAGTAACGGGTGCAAACTACGAGCCGCAGAAAGACGTTGAAAACGATGCCTTTCATCGCGCACTCGTCGAAACTATCTCGGGTTTACCCGAACGTGAAGCATTAGTGCTTTCGTTGTATTATGATGAGGAACTTAACCTGAAAGAAATCGGTGAAGTTCTCAGCGTGAGCGAATCACGCGTGAGCCAAATTCATAGCCAAGCAATGATGCGCCTAAAAACACGCATGCAGAGCTGGGTAGAGTAATTATCGTAGTAATCGAGAGCCCAAGTGGAGGGAGCTTTGGATAAAAACATGAAAATTCTTGTTGTTGATGACTTTTCAACAATGAGACGAATCATCAAAAATCTTCTTCGTGACCTTGGATTCACCAACATCCAAGAAGCTGACGATGGCAACACCGCATTACCGATGCTCCAACAAGGTGACTTTGATTTTGTCGTAACTGACTGGAACATGCCGGGGATGCAAGGTATCGACTTACTTAAGGAAATTCGTAAAGACGATGACCTCGCGCACTTGCCCGTGTTAATGGTCACGGCCGAAGCCAAACGTGAGCAAATTATTCAAGCCGCACAAGCCGGTGTGAACGGCTACATTGTGAAGCCTTTCACCGCTGTAACGTTGAAAGAGAAGCTCGATAAAATCTTTGAACGTATCAGTTAGTGGGCACGGCTATGGTAAAACCATCAGCAAGCATATCGCTCAAGCAAGCGAAGCAATTGGTTGATTGGCTTGAAGCGGGAGAGCAGTCTAAAGCCGATCAATGGCTAGACGATTTCCATCAAGAGCATGATGACAAGTTGTTCACCTCTGTCGGGCAACTCACCCGAGACCTGCATGAAGCCTTGCAAGACTTCCAACTCGATCCGCGTATCATGCAACTGACACAAGACGATTTGCCCGATGCGCAGAATCGTCTGCAATATGTGATTGAAAAAACAGAAGACGCGGCTAACCGCACGATGGACGCCGTCGAAGCCTGTCTGCCCATGACAGATGAGATGCATCAGCGCGTAGAGCAGGTGATGCCTGCGTGGCAGCGCCTCATGAGCAACGATATTCAGTTAAATGAATTCAAAGAAATGTGTCATCAAGTCGATGCGTTAATGCGCGAATGTGGACAAAACATGCCGCAGATCCATGGTTTGATGACAGAAGTGCTCATGGCGCAGGACTATCAAGATATTACCGGTCAGATCATCCGTCGGGTGATTCAACTCGTAGAAGACGTTGAGAAAAATCTGATCGAGCTGCTCAAGTTGTTTGGTGAAGAGCAAAAATCTCAAGCTAAACAAAATGTAAAAGCAGTCGATAAGAATGCAGCAGAAGGACCGATCATAAACCCTGAGCAACGCGACGATGTTGTAGAAAATCAGGATGACGTGGACGACTTATTATCAAGCTTAGGTTTCTAGGAGAGAGCAGCGCATGAGCTTTGAGATGGACGAAGAGATCTTACAGGATTTCTTAATCGAGGCAGCAGAAATCCTCGAGCAGTTATCCGAGCAACTCGTTCAATTAGAAAACGACCCCGAAAACAAAGATCTTCTCAATGCGATTTTTAGAGGATTTCATACCGTAAAAGGGGGCGCCGGCTTTCTTGCCGTTTCGGCACTGGTCGATACTTGTCATGGCGCAGAAAACGTGTTCGATACCTTGCGTAACGGACAACGCACAGTCACGTCTGACCTCATGGACGTGATCCTGCAAGCGCTCGACACCATCAATGCCCAATTTGCTCAATTACAAGCGCGAGAGGAACCCGAAGCCGCTGACAGCGAGCTCCTCGAAACCCTCCACAAGCTCTCCCAACCCGAATCTGAAGACGACACCGCCGCCGCCGCCGCCGCCGACACCGACATCAACGTACGTCGCGCCTCTGGCGCGACAAACGACGCCGCCGCCGATACCGATGCCGCCGACACCGACACCGACGTAGGTCGCGCCTCTGGCGCGACAAATGATGCCGCCGACACCGACACCGACGTAGGTCGCGCCTCTGGCGCGACAAACGACGCCGAAAACACAGTCGACGACATCCAAGAAGACGAATTCGAAGCCCTGCTCGACGAACTCCACGGCAAAGGCCAAGGCCCCGGTGCCTCAAAAACAGCCAATAAAAAAGAAGCACCAAACACCCATACCGATAACGACGAGATCACAGACGACGAATTCGAAGCCTTGCTCGACGAACTCCACGGTTCGGGTAAAGCCCCAACCAGCGCAGAAAAACAGCAAGAAGAACAAAAATCAGCCAGCAAAAGCGACAGCGACGAAATTACCGATGACGAGTTTGAAGCGCTGCTCGACGATCTGCACGGCAAAGGCAAGGCCCCTAAAGTCAACAAAGCCGCAGAAAAGCCAGCGCAACAACCCGCAGCAGCCAAAAAGCCCGAGCCTCAAAAAGCAGCGCCTAAACAGCCCGAGCCGAAAAAAGCTGAACCATCAAAAGAGCAAGCCAAGCAGCCGGCGAAAAAGCCCGCCGCGCCGCCACCACCGCCCCCAGAAACTACAGTGCGAGTGGATACCAAGCGTCTTGATGAGATCATGAACATGGTCGGTGAGCTCGTGTTAGTACGAAACCGCCTGTTAAGCCTCAGCAACAGCGATGATCAAAAGCACGAAGAGATGAGCAAAGCCATCGCCAACCTCGATGTCGTAACCGGCGATCTACAAGGCTCGGTGATGAAAACCCGAATGCAGCCTATTAAGAAAGTCTTTGGCCGCTTCCCGCGGGTCGTGCGTGATCTGGCACGTAGCCTGAAAAAAGAAATTAATCTCGAGATGCACGGCGAAGAAACCGACCTCGATAAAAATTTAGTCGAAGCACTCGCTGACCCACTGGTGCATTTGGTGCGCAACTCGGTCGATCACGGCATCGAGATGCCCGATGAGCGCCAAGCAAAAGGCAAACCCCGCGAGGGAATGGTAACACTATCGGCGTCGCAAGAGGGTGACCACATTATGTTGTCTATTAAAGACGACGGTGCGGGGATGGATGCCGAAAAACTCAAACAAATCGCAATTAAACGGGGCGTTCTCGATGAAGATGCCGCCGCGCGTATGTCCAACGAAGATGCCTACAATCTGATTTTTGCCGCCGGTTTCTCAACCAAAGAGCAAGTGTCGGATATCTCGGGTCGTGGCGTCGGAATGGACGTGGTAAAAACCAAAATCAGTCAATTGAACGGTAGTATTAAAATTGAATCAGAGCTCGGTAAAGGCACTGAACTACTCATCAAAGTACCGCTCACGCTGGCGATCTTACCGACCTTAATGGTCGAGGTAAAAGATCAGACGTTTGCACTGCCGCTCGCCGTGGTCAGTGAAATTATCGACTTGGATATGGCAAAGACCAATACCGTCGATGGTCAGTTGACATTGATCGTGCGTAAACGAGCGATTCCTCTATTTTTCTTAGAGCATTGGCTGACGCGCCGACCAGAGCGTAATAAGCGAAACGAAAACGGTCACGTGGTTGTGGTGCAGATCGGCAACCAACAAGTGGGTTTTGTGGTCGATGCGCTGATCGGTCAAGAAGAAGTGGTGATAAAACCACTTGATAAACTATTGCAAGGGACGCCAGGCATGGCGGGAGCGACCATTACCAGTGATGGTGGTATCGCGTTAATCATTGATGTGCCAAGTATGCTCAAGTACTACGCGAAACGATAACGGGTAACACTAAAAATGACAGTGAGTGTTTTAGTGGTCGATGACTCGGCGTTCTTCCGACGCCGAGTAACAGAGATTCTTGAAAGTAATAGTCAGATAAAAGTCATCGGTTCAGCAAACGATGGCCGTCAAGCCGTTGAGCAAGCAAAAAGCTTACGTCCCGATGTCATCACCATGGATATCGAGATGCCCGTGATGAACGGCATCGACGCAGTCCGTGAAATCATGCGTGATGCACCTTGTCCTATTTTGATGTTTAGCTCGTTGACGCATGAAGGCGCGACGGCAACACTGAACGCGCTAGAAGCAGGCGCGGCGGACTTTTTACCAAAGAAATTCGAAGACGTTGCACGCAATCGCGAAGAAGCAGTCAAAACCCTGCAGGATCGCGTCATTGCAATAGCTGCCAAACCGAGCATTCGCCGTCGGCCTCCAGCACGTACAACCAGCCCAACGCCACCCCCGCGTTCAATAACGCCGCGTGAAAGCACCCGTTCTCGAGCGTTTGGCGATCGTACATCGACGCGCTCGACAATCGCGCGTGAACCGGCGTCGCGTGAAGCACCGTCGACTGCAGCACCGGTTGCGACCGAACGGCTAACCATTAATCGAGCATACCAATTACTCGCGATAGGCACCTCCACCGGAGGACCCGTCGCGCTACAAAAAATTTTGACGCAGCTGCCACAGAACTTTCCGTATCCGATCGTGATGGTACAGCACATGCCAGCGGCGTTTACCAAAGCGTTCTCGCAACGACTCGATGGCTTGTGCAAAATCCGCGTGCGAGAAGCGGAAGATGGCGATAACTTACAGCCTGGAGTTGCCTATTTAGCCCCCGGCGGTAAGCAAATGTTAGTGGAAGGGCGAGCCGGAGCAGCACGCTTACGAATTCGCGAAGATAACTCCGGGCGTATCACCTATAAACCCAGTGTCGACCTGACCTTTGCCAGCTTATCCAAAGCTTACGGCGGTAAAGTGCTGGGTGTTATTTTAACCGGGATGGGTGCGGATGGTCGCGAGGGCGCGCGCATGCTTAAAGAGCAGGGTGCAACCATCTGGGCACAGGATGAAGCCAGCTGTGTCGTGTACGGCATGCCGCAAGCGGTCGCAAGCGCGGGCATTTCAACCCGCAGTGTCAGTTTAAACCAAATGGCGAGTGCGTTACTGACCGAAGTCGGTTACGGAGATTAAGCCATGCATGTGTGGACCATCGCAAACCAAAAAGGCGGCGTAGGTAAAACGACTACAACAGTGGCGTTAGCCGGCTTATTGCAACAGCGAGGTCAACGCGTGTTGTGTATCGACATCGATCCGCATGCATCGCTTACTTTTTATTTCGGTATTGATGTAGAAGAGCTCGATGCGACTGCGTACGACGTGTTCGCGATGGGTAAAAACGTTGATAAAGAAACAACGAAAAGTGCGATTGTCGCGACCGAACATGAGCACCTCGATGTCATGCCCGCGAGTATGGCGCTCGCGACGCTAGACCGTAAGCTCGGTACCCAAGGCGGTATGGGGCTGGTTCTGCAAAGGGCGTTAGCGCACGTCGAGCATCGTTATGATTACGTACTAATTGATGTGCCACCCGTGCTGGGGGTACTGATGGTCAACGCCCTGGCATGTTGTGAGCGAGTATTAATTCCGGTACAAACCGAGCCACTCGCGCTGAAAGGCTTAGAACGAATGATGCGAACGCTCGCTTTAATCCAAAAATCTCGAGGACAAGCGCATCAGTATACGATTATCCCGACCCTTTACGATAAACGGACGCGGGCGTCGTTAGATACCTATAAAAAGCTGGCACAGCGTTACGGTAAAAGCGTGTGGAATGGCATGATTCCAATTGATACAAAGTTCCGTGATGCGAGTAATGAACAGTTACCGCCTTCCATGTTTGCGCCTCAATCGCGCGGCGTATTGGCTTATCAAACCCTGCTGACTTATCTGCAGCAGTTGAACCTATAGGAGGTCATGTGAGTCGCTCAAACTACCAAAGTGAACAAGCCATGACCGAGTACCTTGATGCCCTATTGCTAGAGGAAGAGCCCGCCCCGGTTGATTTCGATGACTCGCCTGTGCGGGCATTACTTGAGCGCGCTATGCCTAAGATCCAGACGCTTAAGCCTGAGCCTGTGAGTGAACCAGAACCTGCGCTGAAAACCGAGCCAGCATTGACACCGGAACCTGAACGGGCACCGGAACCAGAGTCTGTGCCGGACGTGCCGGAGTCGGTAGCTGAACAGGACTTTACGCAGACGGAAGTCGCCAAAGCTACAGAAACTGCGGTTGACGCCGATATGCAAGATGACGGCGCAACGCCGCCGCCAACCGACGCGATGATGGAATACCAAGAGAATGACTTCCAAGCGTTATTTTTTAAAGTGGCAGGGCTGACACTCGCCGTGCCATTAAAGAGTTTAGGTGGCATTCACACGTTAGGTAAAATCAGTCCACTGTTTGGCAAACCGCATTGGTTTAAGGGCATCATGAACGAGCGTGGTAACAAGCTGCAGGCGGTTGATACCGCACGCTGGGTGATGCCCGAAAAACTCACTGCAGAAGTCGAAGACGGTATTAAATACGAGTATATGATTACATTGAGTGATAGCCCATGGGGACTGTTGTGCGAGGAACTGGTCGATAGCGAACCCTTGCAGCCCGATGCGATTCAATGGCGTAACGGCCCCAATCAAAAGCGACCTTGGCTCGCGGGTGTCGTGCGCAATAGAATGTGCGCATTACTCGATGTAAACGAATTAATTAAACTGCTAGATAAAGGCTTGGGTCATACGCAAAATGGCCCACACAATGAATCGGAGTCATAGTATGGCAACTGAAAACCGCAAAACAAAACAACAAGCTGAAGTCGATAGCAATGATGAAGTGCTTCAGTGGGTAACCTTTCAGCTCGAAGAGGAAACCTACGGCATTAACGTCATGCAGGTGCAAGAAGTGTTGCGCTACAGCGAGATTGCGCCAGTGCCGGGTGCGCCGGATTATGTACTCGGTATCATTAATTTGCGTGGCAACGTGGTCACCGTTATTGATACACGTCTGCGCTTTGGTTTGCCAGAAAACGAAATCACCGATAACACACGTATCGTGATTATTGAGTCGGATAAGCAAGTCATCGGTATTCTCGTTGATAGCGTTGCTGAGGTGGTTTATCTGAAGAAATCTGAGATCGATAGCGCACCGAACGTGGGTACCGAAGAAAGCGCGCGGTTTATTCAAGGCGTCTCGAACCGAGATGGCGAGTTGTTGATCCTTGTCGACTTAGATAAAATGCTGACCGATGAAGAGTGGGATGAAATTTCGCGGTTAGGATAAAACTATTTGATGACTTCAATAACTGTTTGGCTAGCAGCAGCGGCGCTGATGCTAGCTATTGTTGCACTGATCGTAGCGGTAATGACGAGCCGCAAGCATACCGAATTATTAGAACGACAACAGCAACGCCTATTAATGCTGACCGAGGCGCTGGGCGCGTTACAAAATACGCCTTCAGAACCCGAAACAGAAGACAATCAGGCACAATTGCAACCGCTGCATGAGGCGCTTGAGCAATTGCGAGCTCAGCAACAATCGCTCCATCAGCAGCAACAGCAATTTGCCAGCACGATAAAGCAGCTAGAGCAACAAGAGCCCGAGGTGAAGCTGTATCAGCGAGCCGCGAAACTGGTCGAGCAGGGCGCCAGTGTTGACGATCTCATGCAAGCCTGTGATTTACCCCGTGCCGAGGCAGAGTTGATGCTCGCCATGCATCAGCGTAGTTAGTACCAACTATCGGGAAATCGCCCATCCAGTAGATAGGAAAACGCAATCAGTTCCGCGATAAGCACGTACAGCTCTCGCGGAATTTCTTCACCCACGTTAAGCCGCGCCAATGAATCAGATAACATGGGATCTTCGTGTACCATCACGCCGTGCGCTTTAGCCACTTCAATAATCTCTTCTGCAAGCTCATCAAACCCTTTGGCGATCACCTGAGGCGCATTTAAGCCATCGTAGGATAAGCCAATCGCTTGCTTCTGTTTACTATCGCTCATACCGTCACCCGAATGATGCCGCTGTGTTGTTGTGCGAGCGTGTCAGGCACTTTGCCTTGTTTAACCTGAAAGTCCACGCTAGCCACTTCTAATGTCGTTAAACGTTGCTCTAACTCGGGCAGTTGTTGCTGAAGATGCTGCTGCGCTGCCAACGATTCGGTATAAAATTGCACCCGCGTGCCGCCCACTTGATAACGCCCTTTAACTAACATCGGCCCCCACTGCTTGAGTTCAAAGCGTAAGTTAAATAGCCACACCGAACGTTCGGTATGTTCATCATTGTGTTCATTGGGCTCACGCTTAATCAGCAGCTCGGTACTGGTTTCACTGAGTGGGTTCTGCGATGGCAATAGCAAGTAGAATTCCGGTTGTTGACTGGGACTATCCTGAAGCCGCATCTGGCTGCTCTGTACCGAGTTCATTGTTTGCGATAACGTGCTTAACAAGCGTTGTAACTGCGCCATCGGCTGCTGTAACAGTTGCGTATTGAGTCGTTCCCGCACCTCTGCGGTCATTGGCGTGGCGGCATCTAAACGGCGCTCACTAGCGGGATTGCGCTCAGCCGGACCGCGCATGATTTGGTCTAACACGGCCTGGCTTAAGCCTTTAGCGGCTTGCGACGAGGCACCAGACTGTTGTGTCTGTAAACGAAGGCCAAGTAACGCCACAATCAGTTTGCCGACCACACCAAATTGATGAGTAGGCTGAGGGCTTACCGGCTTCGCCGCAAACCAATCATTCACATAGCGCGTGAGTTGTTGCGGCTGAGTTAATTGCTCGGCTTGAGGGAGCTGCGCCAATACCTGATTCAATAAATTTTTTACTTCGCCCTGCTGAGGTGGCGTGGCGGCGAGGCTTTGCTGCAAAAACTGCGTCAGTTGCGCCGGCGTCATTGTTTGCGTTTGTTTGACAAAACGCCCATCAACAGCCGTCGGTTCAGCCATTGCCGCTTGCATCAGCCCACTCCGGGGTTGTGCGAGTTGCGCCGGTTCACACGTGAGTTGTTGCAGTAACGAACGCAAAATAGCAGGGGGCATCTGCGCTATCGGTACGCGCACGTCGCTAACTACACGAGCACTGCTCTGCAACTGTAATATAAGCTGCGCTTGGTCTATCTTGACCGCGGTGAGTGTCATTGATAGTGGACTCAATGGAGTAGATGACACCGGGTTTTGCCTACTTGCGGCGACCTGCACCTGTTGGTTCAACTGTTGGCCGAGCGACTCGGTAAGCGCCTTTTGTAACGCAGGTGGTAAGTCGCGGAGCGCGATCGTGGCGCCGCTCGACGTTGTAGCCGGTGACTGAGTCGGGTTCGTCGAACTCGGCAGACGGAGGGTGGCATCGCTTTGCAGGATCCGCTCAACAAGTCGCATAACCGCAGTGTGTTGCGCCTTGGCTCCCAAAGGCGGTTGATTTTGACCGCTTGCACGAAGCGCCAGTTGCTCAACTTGCTGTTGTATCGTAGAGGCTGTCCCAGCAGGCAACTGTAACTGAGCGTTGACTTGAGCCGCGCCAAACGAGCGTGGCTGAGGAACCGAGCTACTGAGTTGCGAGGTGAGCGCATTAAAGAGACTTTGTCGGGCGTGTTGTTGGGCTTGGTCAACTTTGGCTAGCGGTGTGTGAGCTGACGTCTGGGCAGCCTTATCCGATGACGTCGTTAAAGACTGCATCGCTTGTTGTAATAACTGTTTAATTTGCATGACGCATTGCCCCTACCCAGATCATGAAAAGCGACCGTTTTACGTGGCTTTTTCGGCAAATATTGTGGTAAACTCGAGCCAATTTTCACATCATTTGCAGACACTATCGTAGCCTTGATGAAGCATAAAACAACAGAACCTCTGCCCCGACTGCGAGCGCACGAACTTTCATCAGTTCGCGGCGGGCGTACCCTGTTTGAACACGTTTCCTTCGAGGTCCACGCGGGCGAACTTTGGCAAATCACGGGCGCCAACGGTGCTGGCAAATCAACGCTACTCAGAATGCTGGCTGGACTGATGCCAAGCAGTAGCGGTCGTATCGAGTTTAACAACCAACCCATACAGTATGACCGTAGTGTCTATCATCAGCAACTGCTGTTTATCGGTCATAAGCCCGCAGTAAAAGCCGAGCTAACCGCCTTAGAAAACGTCTACTGGCAACGCCGCTTGAGTGGCGATAAAACAGCACAGCAAGACAGTTCCAGTGATTGGGATCTGCTCGAGACAATTGGCCTTCTGGGGCTCGAGGATGAAGTCACAGGTCGGCTTTCTGCGGGGCAACAGCGTCGTGTTGCGCTCACCCGCTTATGGCATAGCCAAGCCCCTTTATGGATACTGGACGAACCCTTTACCGCACTCGATGTAAAGGGGATCGCCATGCTACAACAGCGGTTTCAGACCCATTTAGGGCAAGGCGGCAGCATTGTAATGACCTCACATCAAGCATTATCGCTGGCGAGTTTAAATCCTAAGCAACGGCACCTGGGTGAGACCTACGCCAATGCCATGGGAGCACAGTCATGAGCGCATTGCAGTTGTGGCGTTCGGTGCTCAGCAAAGATTTACGTCTCGCCGCGCGTCGGCGCTCAGATGCGATTAATCCGCTCATTTTCTTGTTGATGGTGATCACGTTATTCCCGCTGGGGGTTGGACCCGGACCCGATATACTCAGTCGTATTGCACCGGGGATCATCTGGGTGGCGGCTTTACTCGCCACACTGCTGGGTGTCGATCGCATTTTTAAAGATGACTATGCCGACGGTTCGCTCGAACAACTGTGTTTGTTGCCACAACCCCTTGCCTTTACAGTCAGCGCAAAAATGGTTTCGCATTGGCTGTTGAGTGGATTGCCATTAGTGATACTCTCGCCGCTACTGGCATTACTGTTGAATTTACCAGGCTCAGCGTATGGCGCACTGAGTCTATCGCTGTTATTCGGTACGCCAGCACTTAGTGCCTTGGCGGCAACAGGGGCTTCGTTGACGTTGCCGTTGCAGCGCGGGAGTGCCTTAGTCAGTTTAATTTTATTGCCATTGTTTATTCCCATACTAATTTTTGCCACCTCGGCAGTCGAAAGTGCAGGAATGGGCATGGCTGTGCACGGACAGTTGGCTATTTTGGCAGCCATATCCGTATTAACGGTAACATTAGCACCGCTGGCTGTCGCCGCGGGCGTTAGAATGAGTGTGAATTAATATGTGGCGTTGGTTACACCCTTATGCAAAACCCGAAGCGACTTACCGTCTAGTCGATAAGTTACTCCCATGGTTCGCCGGTTTGACGGTCGTCAGTTTACTCGTGGGCATGGTCTGGGGGCTTGCCTTTGCACCGTCGGACTACCAACAGGGCGATAGCTACCGCATTATTTATATCCACGTGCCCGCCGCTATTTTCTCCATGGGTGCGTACTTTGGTATGGCAATCTGTGGTGCGATAGCGCTGATATGGCAAATTAAAACCGCTGAGTGGGCGTTACCCGCCATCGCGCCTGTCGGCGCGGCGATGACAGCGATCGCGTTGTTCACCGGTGCAATATGGGGCAAACCCATGTGGGGCACTTGGTGGGTGTGGGATGCGCGACTAACATCCGAACTTATTTTGCTGTTTTTATATGTCGGCGTCATGGCGCTGTATGCCGCTTTTGATGATGCCAGAACAGGAGCAAAAGCCGCTTCGATTCTCGCGATTGTCGGGGTCGTCAATCTGCCCATTATCCATTACTCGGTCGAGTGGTGGAACACCTTGCATCAAGGTGCCACGATTACCAAATTAGAGCGTCCGTCGATCGCTACAAGCATGTTGTGGCCGCTGCTTATTAGTTTATTAGGTTTTATGTTACTGACCGCGACCTTAGTGCTGATGCGTTACAAAAATCAGTTACTTAAGCACGAGCTCAATCGTCCGTGGGCACAAGCAGAGCTCGCACAAGACAGCAGCGCAGTCGTCGAGGAGGAACGCTAATGGCATTTTCTAGTTTTAGCGAATTTGTACACATGGGGGGCTACGGACTGTATGTGTGGTCGTCTTTTTTTCTGACTTTTTTAGTGATTGCAGGTGTTGCCTTAGAAACCAGTGTACAGCGGCGACGTTTGCAGAAGGAAAGCTTAAAAGTTCAACGTCGTAAACAGCGTCTTGCGCGTCGTTCGCTACAAGCGAGTGCTGAGGAGTAGAGGTATGAACCCGCGTCGTAAAAAACGGTTAACTTGGGTAGTAGTGCTAATTATTGGTGTTGGCACAGCCTTAGGTTTAATGCTGTATGCCATGAGCCACAGTATCAATTTATTCTATACACCGAGTGACTTTGAACAGGTCGAGGCGGGCAAGCAACCGCCCGAAGTCGGTCAACGTATGCGGATTGGCGGTATGGTCGTAGAAGGCTCGGTCAATCGTGATCCAGAAACACTCGAGGTGAGCTTTAAAGTCACCGATACCGGGCCCGAAGTGACCATTCTTTACCAAGGTATTTTGCCGGACTTATTCCGCGAGGGACAAGGTATCGTTGCTCAGGGCGAGCTTATCGCACCGCGCACGTTGCAGGCGAGTGAAGTACTGGCAAAGCATGACGAAGAGTACATGCCGCCCGACCTCGCCGAAAAAATGAAAGGCATTAAGCATGTTAATCCGAATCAACCAGCTGAGCAAAAGGAGACCCCATGATTGCTGAGCTTGGTCATCTAAGTATTGCTATCGCTTTAGCTTTTTCCGCCTTGTTGGCAGGCTATGCACTGATAGGTGCACAACGTGGTCACGGCGGCATGATGAGCCTGTCACGACCGCTGGCGATAGGGCAGTTTGTATTTACTGCAATCGCGTTCACCTTGTTAGTCACTGCCTTCGTACAAAATGATTTTAGCATTGCCTATGTTGCAGCCAACTCCAATACCCAACTCCCATGGTTTTACCGCATCACCGCAGTGTGGGGCTCGCATGAAGGCTCTTTCCTCCTCTGGATGCTGATGCAGGCGGGCTGGATTGCAGCGGTTGCTTTATTCTCGCGTTCAATGCCATTACCCATGGTCGCGCGCGTGCTGGGTATTTTGGGTCTTATCAGCATCGGGTTTTATTTGTTTATGCTGACAGTGTCGAATCCGTTCGACCGCAGTTTGCCGATCATTCCGGTCGACGGCAATGACCTCAACCCATTGTTGCAAGACCCCGGCATGATTATTCATCCGCCCTTGTTGTATATGGGCTATGTCGGTTTCTCAGTGGCGTTCGCCTTTGCTATCGCGGCATTGATGTCCGGCAAATTAGATGCGGCGTGGGCGCGTTGGTCGCGCCCTTGGACGCTCGCCGCGTGGATGTTCCTCACGGTGGGAATTGCCGTGGGTAGTTGGTGGGCGTATTACGAACTCGGCTGGGGTGGCTGGTGGTTCTGGGATCCCGTTGAAAACGCGAGCTTTATGCCATGGCTGGTAGGTACGGCACTGATCCACTCCTTAGCCGTAACCGAAAAACGCGGCAGCTTTAAATCCTGGACCGTATTACTGGCGATAGCCGCATTCAGCTTAAGCCTGCTCGGCACCTTCTTAGTACGATCGGGCGTTTTGGTGTCGGTGCACGCTTTTGCCTCCGATCCAACGCGCGGCTTATTTATACTGGTGTTGTTGGCGATCGTGATTGGTGGCTCATTGGCACTCTATGGCTGGCGCGCTTCGCAAATGCAAGGTTACAGTCGCTATGAAGCCGCCTCGCGTGAAGTATTCTTATTAGCCAATAATGTCTTATTGATGGCGGCTATGGTGGTGGTGCTGTTAGGTACCTTGCTGCCGCTTGTTTATAAGCAACTCGGGTTAGGCTCAATCTCAATTGGCGAACCGTTCTTTAACGAACTGTATAGCTACCTTATTGTACCTTTCGCATTGATGCTTGGCGTCGGACCCTGGATGCGCTGGCGTCGACAACCCTTAGCGCCGCTATTAAAGCCATTGTTGCTGTGTTTAACGCTGGCGGCGCTATTAGCCGTCGTGCTCCCCAAAATTTGGGCAAATCAGATGCATCTTTGGGCGGTGCTGGGTTTGTTCCTCGCGCTTTGGGTCGCTTTAGCAACCGTCACCGACGTACTGCAAAGTGTGCAACAACGGGGTGGCGATGTCAGTGCCTTGCGCCGGATTCCCGCCAGCCAGTGGGGCATGGTGCTAGGTCATATTGGCTTTGCGGTCACCTTGGTGGGTGTGGCGCTGGTATCACACTATGAAACCGAGCGTGATATTTCGATTGAGCCAGGACAAACCGTGAATGTCGGTGAGTATGACCTGACCTTTGAGCATTTAAAACACAGAGAAGGCCCCAACTACGATTCCGATCACGGTGTGTTTACCGTGAGCGAAGACGGTGAGCGGGTCACCCAGGTGGTGAGTGAAAAACGCTTTTATCGTGTGCAACGCATGAGTATGACCGAAGTTGGTCTTGATTCGGGTCTTCTGCGTGATCTCTATGTCGCAATGGGCGAGCCGTTAGAACAAGGCCAAGGAAACCAAACCAAGTGGGCGGTGCGTTTTTACACCAAGCCCTTCGTGCGGTGGATCTGGTTAGGCGCGTTAATTATGGCAACGGGGGGGCTTATCGCGATGGCCGATAAGCGATATCGCAAGCGTAAGCAGGGAGTTCAGGCATGAATACACAAGAGACGCATAGCGCAAGTAAAAAGTGGATCGTGCTGTTTGTGCCGTTGATTCTGTTTATTGTTTTGGTGGTATTTCTGCTCAAGGGTCTCGGTAAAGATCCCACGCATCTTGAGTCGGTGTTGATTAATAAACCGGTGCCCGAGTTCAGTGCAGAGGATTTGTTTGATCCCACGACGCAACACAGTGAACAGGTACTCAAAAAGGGACCCTTACTGTTTAACGTTTGGGCGACTTGGTGCCCCACTTGTCGCGCTGAGCATGAGTTTCTTAACGAACTTGCAGCGCAGGGCATACCTATTGTCGGGTTAAACTACAAAGACGACTCACGCGGGAAGGCAATGGACTGGCTCAATACACTAGGCGACCCTTACATCGTCAACCTGTACGATCCAGAAGGTAAGGTCGCCTTCGAATTCGGCGTCTATGGAGCACCAGAAACTTATTTTATCGATGCCGACGGACGTGTCCGCTATCGCCATGTGGGTGATGTGAATCCCCGCAACTGGGAGAACCAGCTAAAAGCGATTTATCAGCAGATGGTGCAGGAGGCGAAACAGTAATGCGAACCTTAACCAGCAGCGTCATCGGCGCGTTAGCACTAGTGGCGATGTTATTTAGCCTGTATGCCACCGCGCAAGCATCGATTCGTGAGCATGAGTTTGAGACTGAAGCACAACGCCAGTTGTATCAAACGCTCACGCAAGAACTCCGATGCCCTAAGTGCCAAAACCAAAACATTGCCGATTCAAACGCGCCGCTTTCAGCTGATATGCGCGACCGCACTTACACCATGATCATGGAAGGTAAGAGTCGAGAAGAAATCATTGACTACATGGTCGCTCGTTACGGCAATTTCGTGCATTATCGTCCGCCGTTTAATTGGTACACCAGTATCCTCTGGTGGGGACCGTTGCTGATTATCGCGATAGGCATTGGCGTGGCGTGGGTAATGTCTCGCAAACGCAAGCAGCCGCTTGAGCTCTCGGCCGAAGAGCAAGAGCGACTCGAACAGTTAAGGAAGCCAGACCATGATTAAGTTGTATTTGGCGATGGCGGTATTGTTAATAATCGCAGTTATCATTGTTTTACTAGCGGGGCTTCGACAGCGTCGACAAAGTGTTGACCGCGAGAGTGAAAACCGTGATTGGTACGAACAACGTCTTGCCGAGCTAGAACAAGATAAAAACAAGCAACGTATCTCGCAAGAAACGTTCGAAGAAGCGAAGCTGGAGCTCGATAAAACCTTCATTAGTGACAGTCGTGATATCGAAGGCGAAGTCACGTGGAAACGCGCCAATCCATTTATTCCTATCGCGATTATTTTAGCGATAGCGGTTGGCTTTTACGCGATGTTTGGAAGTTGGTCTTTGCAAAAACAAGCGGATGATGCGCTTGCGCAGTTGCCTGAGCTGGGTCAACGGTTATTGCAGGAGCAACAACAGGCCGATGTTGAGTCCATGCAGACATTTGCCCTAGGCATGCGTCAAAAGCTCGCTGCAAAACCCGATGACCCGATGGCATGGTGGTTATACGCGGGGATCATGTCAGACTTACGTCAATTTGACCAAGCCCAACAGGCGTTTGAAAAGTCACTGGCACTGGCACCGAACCGCACCGGCACTTTAATTAGCTACGCGCGCTTTTTAATGTCATCGCCGACCGAAGAACGTCTGCGTAAAGCCGCCGGTATGTTGGCGCGCGTATTACAGCAGCAACCGACGCACATCGAGGCATTGTCATTGACCGGTTTTGTCGCCTATGAGCGAGGCGACTGGAAACAAGCTATTGCGGCATGGCAGCAACTAATGCCATTGCTCGATAACGAGTCTCAGCGTAGCAATGCGGTTCAGCAGGCGATCGCCGACGCGCAGCAAAAACTGCAAGCCGCCGATCGCAGTGTCACGGTCACCGTTTCCTTAGGCGAACAAATGCGTGACCAATTACCGCAACAAGGCACCTTATTTATTTACGTCACGGCAACGCAAGGCCCCCCCATGCCTGCGGCGGTTAAACGTCTCGCCGTTAATGATTGGCCGGTGACGGTCACCTTGACCGATGCTGACTCGATGTTGCCCGATTATCGCTTGAGCGGGTTAGATCAATGGCAAGTGAAGGCGATGGTATCGCAGGACGATAAAATTGACCGTGAAGCCGGTGATCTCTTTGCCGAGCCAATGACTATAAATGCACAGCGTTCGGTAGAAGTAGCGCTGACTCTTAATCAAAAAGTAACGGAAGTAGCGAATGACTAATTGGCTTAAAACCGCACCTAAGTGGGCCTTGCCCGCCAGTACATTGGCTTTGGGTGCATGTTCCTCACAACCAGACGACCCGTACGCCGACCCGCGTGACCCGTTTGAGGATACCAACCGCGCAGTGTGGGACTTTAACCGTGAGTTAGATAAAGCGGTTATCAAGCCGGCCGCAGAAGTGTATGAAAATGTGCCTGAACCGGTGCGTAATTCACTTTATCGTGCGCTTGAGAACCTGCAAGAGCCTTGGTCATTCGTCAATAATCTGCTGCAAGGCCAGTTTACCGACGCCGGTGTCACGGCAGGGCGCTTCTTCTTTAACAGCACGATCGGCCTGCTCGGGTTACTCGATCCCGCTACCGAAATGGGATTAACCAAACGCGAAGAAAGCTTGGGTCAAACCCTTGCTGTATGGGGCGTGCCCAATGGTCCGTTCCTAATGCTACCCGTGTTAGGTCCAACGGTGGTCATCGACCGAGGCACTGACTGGGTGGATAGTAACTACTTTCCATATACCGAGATCAGCGATGACTGGGATATCCCGCGTTATACAGTAAAAGGCTTGTCGTTACGTTTGCGATTACGCGACCAAGAGCAAGTGTTAGAGAACTCGCTTGATCCCTACACCTTCGTAAAAGAAGCCTATTACCAAAACTGGAACTACGAAGTTTACGACGGTAATCCGCCGCCAGACGTCGAAGCAGACGAGGCTGAGTTCACTGAGCAACCCTAGCTTCTCGTTATCTATCGAAAACCTCGTATTGACGCAGGTACTTCCTTGGACGATGCTTAAATGAATCGTCCGAGGATAGGTATACCTGAATGAGTCAAAAACATGTCTTACTGATTGAAGATGATCGTGTGTTTCAATCAGTGGTTGAGCAGTTTCTCATCCAGCAAAATTATGCAGTACACTGCGTAGAATATGGTGAGCAAGGCGTATCCTGGTGTCAGCAAAATACGCCGGATATCGTTCTGTGTGATCTCATGTTACCGGATATTAACGGCCTAGAGGTTATTGAGCGGCTACTCAGCCTTGCGCCTCATTTGCCGGTGATTGTTATTTCTGCCAGCGACGACATGGGTGATATTCGTGAAGCGGTGCGATTAGGTGCGTGGGATTACTTGGTCAAGCCTATCGACAGGCTAGATACCATTACGCAGGCGATCGAACATTGCCTACAGCGGCATCGTCTCGAAGAAACTTATGTGAGCGATATCTGGGAACTCGATAGCCACATTAACCAACTCTATCAAGACGACCATATCGTCGCACGCTTAGCCAACGATCTGCTTGCCAAACAACCCTTAAACGTTGGTGACTATCACATCGAAAGCCAAGTGGCGGCGGGAGCAGAGGCGAATATCTGGATCGACTATCGACCCTTAACAGAGGGGCGCGTGCTCATTGTCATGGCAACGGCGCACAGTCAAACCGAGCAGAACTTAATCCCGTTACTGGTACTTAAAACGCTGATTGATCCTTTGATTCGTCAACACTTAGCGGGCAGTGACGATACCATTTTGGATCCGCGCAGCTTAGTGCAACACATTAACTTTGAGTTGTGCCATTCACGCGTACGTACGGCATTTGATGGTGTTTTTGCTGTGCTCGACACCGAGCAGCACGCATTTCGTTGGACCCAAGTTGGTGATCGGCTGCGTATGCAACCCCAAGCAAAACCCGATTTAGCGTTGGGTATTTGGCGTCATGCAAGTTTCCACAATTATATTCAAACCAAGCTCAAACGCGTTCATTGCCAGTTGCCCGAGGCGATTTTAAGTATTGAGCGTCAGTCGTCCTCATCCTCATCCTCATCCTCTGAATGATCTGCGCGTTGCGCTTCAAACTGACGCACTGCCTTATCCATATAAGGTAGTGACATATTGAGGGTGATAGGTTGAGTAAATAAAGGATAGCCAATACCCGCGGCGAGTAGACCAAGCGCTTTCCACCAGCCCGGCAGATCGACAATGGCAAAAAAGATAATGCAAATAGGTACTAATTTAGCTAGGTTACATATCATACGACGAGGGACCGGCATCGCTTGTTGCGCCATTGTTAAAATAAGCGCGCGTTCTGTAAACGGATATGATTTGAGTTGCGGAACCTGTCGTGAGGTTAAATAAAATCCCATGGCACCCTACCTAGACCGTTGTTAGCAAATAAATTGGATTTGCATTATAACAGTTCGGCAAGGTATAAACGTGCCCCAATAAAAAAATGTTCGAAAAAAGGAAGAATTCATGAGCACGAAACGGGTAAAAAAAGTTGTTATCCCAGTGGCTGGGCTTGGCACACGAATGCTACCGGCGACCAAGGCAATCCCAAAAGAGATGTTGCCGTTGGTTGATCGTCCATTAATTCAATACATTGTTGAAGAATGCTCCGCAGCGGGTTTAACCGATGTAATTTTGGTAACCCATTCCAGTAAGAACTCCATCGAGAACCACTTTGACACCAGTTTCGAGCTCGAAACCACGCTAGAGCGCCGGGTAAAACGTCAGTTGCTTGAAGAAGTACAAGCCATTTGTCCTAAAGGCACCACCATCATGCACGTGCGTCAAGGCGAGGCGAAAGGCCTAGGTCATGCGGTGCTGTGCGCGCGTCCGTTGGTCGGCGATGAGCCCTTTGCAGTGGTCCTGCCTGATGTACTCGTCGATTCGGCGAGCTGCGATTTACGTCAAGATAATATGGCTGAGATGGTGCGCAACTTTAAGGAAACCGGCGCGACACAGGTAATGGTCGAGAAGGTTCCCCATGAGCAAGTCAGTAGCTATGGTATTGCTGATATCAACGGCGTTGATCTCGCCGAGGGCGAGCAAGCGCCTATTAAACAATTGGTAGAAAAACCCGAAGTGAGCAAGGCTCCCTCGGATCTTGCCGTGGTAGGACGCTATGTGTTCCCGGAAACCTTATGGCCGCTGCTTGCTAAGACGCCCATTGGCGCAGGCAACGAAATCCAACTGACCGATGCGATGGCGATGTTACTCGAACAATCCCCAGTCAACGCCTACTACATGAAAGGTAAAAGCCACGATTGCGGCAATAAATTGGGTTATGCGCAGGCGTTCATCGAGCACGCAATGCGTCATCCTGCATTAGCGGATGATATGAAAAAGTACATCAAGCAATTGCAAGCGTAACGAGTCAGCTCGTTAAGCAAACGTAAAGCTTGAGGCCAGCGCTAGCCAGCGCTGGCTTCCATATCATCCGTTTGGCGCTTTGGGGCGTGTCGCAGGATCAGGTCGGCGAGTAAACGCGAGCAAGGCCCTGTTTTATCTCCTTTGGGTAACACTAAGTAAAGTGAGCCTTTGCGGCACGTACTGCCTTTTAGTTCAAGCTTACGTAACGAACCTTTCTGCATAGCGCGTTGCGCAATATAGGGCGGCAACCAGCAAAAGCCTAAGCCTGAGCGCACTAAGCGCAATGCTTCGTCAAAATGACTGACCGTCCAACGTTGCTCAGCCTTTAACCATCCGCCTTCTTCGGCAGGTTGCGTGGCTGTATCGCGGATCACGATTTGCAAATGTTGAGCAAGTTCATCTTGAGAAATAGGGGAATCTTGTTGCGCGAGCGGGTGTGAAGGATGGCAAACCAAATCCATATAATAGTCGTGGATAGGCTCTCCCAAAAAGCCTTTCGGAAGCTGATGCGTCACGACTAAATCGGCGGATTCATTACGAATATGCTCGAGCGTTCCGGTCAGGACCGTATCTTCAATGGTGAGACGCGAACCCCGGCCATGTTCTTGAAAGTCTTTTAATGCCGGGATCAGGTCATCGCGGTCAAATACCATTTCGAGTGCGAGTTTGATTTCTGGCTCCCAGCCTTGCTCCATGTTGCAAGCGAGCTGCTCCAGCTCATACACGGTTTGAGTCAGTTGTCGCGAGCGTCGCAGCATGACCTCACCGACATGCGTTAATTCGGCCTTACGTCCCTTTATTTCTAAAAGCTGGACGCCTAACACCTGCTGAAGCTTAGAAACCGCATGGTTTAATGAAGATTGGCTTTTGTTAAGTTTCTCTGCTGCATGTGCGTAACCACCACAGTCTACAACCGCCTGTAAAATGCGCCATTGTTCCAAAGTGGACTTAGCTCTGTAGTGTGGCATAGGATAATTGTCTAACCTCTTGTCTGACGATTAAATTGTCGCTTTAACAATCGCACGGATGGGTGCTTTATACCCCTCAATAGTCTTTTCTGGGTCTTTTGGATCAAGAAAATCTTTCAAAGATTCACCGGTCATCCATTCAGTTGATCGCTGTTCGTCAAGAGAGGTGGGGTTATGATCAACAATTTCAGTCTGTTTAAAACCTAATCGTTCGAGCCAAACACACAGCGCTTTGGCGCTGGGTAAAAACCAAACATTGCGCATTTGGGCATAACGTTCACCGGGCATCATCACGGTCTGTTCGTCACCCTCAACGACGATTGTCTCCAATATCAACTGTCCACCTGGTTTTAATAAGTTTTTAAGTTGTTGTAAAAACTCAAGTGGTGAACGGCGATGATACAATACTCCCATGCTAAAAACCGTATTAAAACTTTGAAGTGAGGGCATATGCTCGATTCCGACCGGAAAGAAGTGCGCGCGCTCGGCAATAGCGCTCGGCATCATTTGCTTAATGGCTTGAAATTGAGTCATAAATAGTTCGCCTGGGTCAATCCCCCAAACCTCTGCTGCGCCTGCCTCTAACATTCGCCATAGGTGATAGCCACTGCCACAACCAACGTCTAAAACCTGATGACCTTTTAAATTATTTAAATGCGGTTGTACGCGCTGCCACTTCCAATCTGAGCGCCATTCGGTGTCAATCGACAATCCAAATAAATCGAAAGGTCCCTTACGCCAAGGCTGTAATTGCTTCAGTAGACCGTTCATACGGGCTCTATCGGAGTCGCTGGCTTGCTCGGGCAAGCCCACTTGCACGGTGTCACCCAGCGAAACATGATCAGTCGCCAACGAAGGCAGTTGTTTAAGCACCCGTTGCCACTTTTTAAACTCGCCATGGGGCGACTGCAAAAAGTCACTGAGTTGCTGGGGTAAAGTGGTAAGCCATGGGTGATGGGGGCTTTGCGCAAGCGCACTGAGATCCTGAGCGAACATATTCATGCATTATTCTCCTTTTACCGCGAGCATGGCGGCAAAATTAAAACACTGCAGCCACACCCCTGCATGAGCGAAGCCAGATTGTTTGAAACGCGCGAAATGTGTATCGAGGGTGTCAATTTTCATGACATTTTCGATAGCGGCACGTTTTTGGCTAATCTCGAGTTCACTGTAGCCGTTAGCGCGTTTAAAATCATGATGCAGATCGACTAGCGTATCGTGGATGTGTGCATCAGGGTGCGCCACCTTCTCGGCGATTAATAAAACACCACCTGGGTTTAATCCTGAGTAAATTTTATCGATGAGCGCATTTCTGTCTTCTTTTGGCACAAATTGGAGTGTAAAATTAAGTACAACAATAGAAGCGTTATCGATAGGCGTTTGTTGCACGTCTTGGCAATTGAACTCAACGGCAATGTCACTCTTGAAGCCGTTAAGGTGAAGCTGTGCGCGGTCGATCATTGGTTGCGAATTATCCACCGCAATAATGTGATTACCCCGATGTTTCTCGCAGCCTTTGCGTAAGGCGAGTGTCGCGGCGCCGAGCGAGCAGCCCAGATCGTACACATTTGTATTATCTTGACTATAACGTTCGGCTAGTTGTGGTAATGTTTGTATGATCGTAGCGTAGCCCGGAACTGAGCGGTTTATCATATCTGGGAAAACTTCTACCACGTGTTCATCAAAACGGAAGTCGCCAACGCTCGGTAACGCTTTAGAATAAATGGTGTCTTGTTGACTCATGATCAATAACTATCAATGCAGTTTAAAACATGATGCTAGTTTAACGTTAATTCGCCGTAAGGCACAGATTTAAACGCGAATAAAAGCATATCGCATAGGGTTAACCAAAACATAGGCGAGAAAAAATGCCTTTTAGCAACTCGTGAGCAGGGAAGCATCTAAATCAATGAAAAACGTTAAATTCTGGTTGTCGACCATCGCCTGCTTTTGGTTATCGCTAGTGCATGCGGCGACACTGGATACGGATGAGTGGTTAGCACAGCACAACACGGTTAGAGTGGGGGTGCCGACTAACCTGATGCCACTGATAGGCATCGAGAGCGGCGACGGCATTGGTTTTGATGCCGATATGTTGCGCCTCATCACACAAAAGTTACCGCTCACCATTAAATGGCAAGACTGCGGCTCTTGGAGTCGTTGCCTCAAAGCACTCGAGCAACGTGAGATCGATATTTTACCGAGTATGTCGTACTCCGAAGACCGCTCGCGCTACACCAGTTTTACACAACGCTACTGGTCCATGCCGTGGGCGGTGTTGTACCGCAACAAAGAGACCTTAAACGCGCGTGGCAGTGTCAACGTGGGTGATTTGCGAGGCCAACGCTTAGGGATTATCCAAGATTACAGTGTTGTATCGCTGCTTCGTAATCAGCGCGGAACTGAAGTGATTGAGTATGACAATATCGAGCAAGCCACCAAAGCGCTCAAAGAAAACCAAATTAATGTCTATGTCGATAGCCTGCCTATTTTAGTGTACGAACTACAAAATCACCCTATCACTCATGCCAATCTCGAGGTGTTAGATGATGCGCCAGGCCAAGATCTGTTTTTTGGTGTTCGGAGTGATTGGCAACCGTTAGTGGTAACGCTTAATCGAGGCATCGATAATATCACGCAGAGTCAGCAAAACCAGTTACGCAATAAATGGTATGGTTATGAGTTGCAGACCGGCTGGAGCGATGAAGAACTGATTCAAGTCGCGTTGAAGGTCGGTTCGGGTGTCGTGTTAGTCTTTTTGTTTATCGCCTTCAGAAACAGTCGTTTACGCCGCGAAGTCAAATTACGTAAGGATGCCGAGAAACGTATCCGCTATGTCGCCACCCATGATGAGTTGACCGGCTTGCCTAACCGAAAACTACTGTCGGACCGTCTCGAACAAGCGATGTTACAGGCAGAACGTTCAAATAAAGCCTTCGCGATCATGTTTTTAGACTTAGATGGCTTTAAACAAATCAACGATAAATACGGACACGAAGTCGGCGATGAATTACTCATTCACGCGTCGCAACGCATGCAAAGTATGTTACGCCGTTCGGATACCGTGTGTCGCTATGGCGGTGACGAATTCGTCATACTCTTACCCACCACACCGACCACCAGTGCCGCTCTGGCGGTGGCACGTAAATTGGTGGTACACATAGCGCGACCTTATCAAATTGGTACACACATGCTCGAAGTCAGTACCAGTATCGGTGTGAGTCTATTCCCACAGCACGGCAGTGATGAAAATGCCTTATTGCGGGCCGCGGATAAAGCCATGTATGCGGCGAAAGATGCCGGTAAAAACGATGTGCGCTTAGCGGCACCTTAACTCGGATGACATTAGCGCCCAGTTCGCTATAATATGCGCTTTAAATCATTCAGCAGAATAAAAGGTGTGAAGGGCGCATGCGAACGCATTACTGTGGGCAGGTAACTGCCGAACTAGCCGAACAAGAAGTCACTTTATGTGGTTGGGTCAACAAACGTCGCGATTTAGGTGGTTTGATCTTTATCGATCTGCGTGACCGCGAAGGCTTGGTTCAAGTGGTCTTTGACCCCGACGAAAACGCGTTGTTCGAGCAGGCAAACCGCCTGCGCCAAGAGTTCTGCGTACAAATCCGCGGTAAAGTAAATCGTCGTCCAGATAGTCAAGTCAACGCCAACATGAAAACCGGCGAAGTTGAGATCTTAGCCAAAGAGCTGACTATCTTGAGCCGCTCCGAACCGCTACCTATCGATTTTAACTCGCAAGTGAGCGAAGAAGCCCGCTTGCGTTATCGTTACCTCGATTTGCGCCGTCCGCAAATGAATGAGAACTTGCAGTTCCGTGCCAAGGTGGCAAGTGCGGTCCGTCGTTTCTTAGATGACAATGGCTTTTTGGACATCGAAACACCGATGTTGACCCGTGCTACGCCCGAAGGCGCGCGCGACTACTTAGTGCCAAGCCGCACCCATAAAGGGCGCTTCTTTGCATTGCCGCAGAGTCCACAGTTATTTAAACAATTACTGATGATGTCGGGCTTTGATCGTTATTATCAAATCGTGAAGTGCTTCCGTGATGAAGACTTACGTGCCGACCGTCAGCCTGAATTCACTCAGATTGATATCGAAACCTCGTTCATGAGTGCAGAGCAGGTGATGGAAGTTACCGAAACCATGACGCGTCAGTTGTTCCAACAGTTGCTCGATATCGATTTAGGCAAGTTCCCGACCATGACTTGGCACGAAGCCATGCGTCGTTTTGGTTCTGACAAGCCCGATTTACGTAATCCTTTGGAACTTGTCGATGTCGCAGACCTGTTAAAAGACGTTGAGTTTAAAGTCTTCTCCGGTCCTGCAAACGATGAAAAAGGGCGTGTCGCCGTGATTCGCTTGCCGGGTCAGGCAGACAACGTATCGCGCAAAATGATCGACGAGTACACGCAATTTGTCGGTATTTACGGCGCTAAAGGCTTGGCGTGGATTAAAGTCAACGACCTCAGTCAAGGTCGCGAAGGCTTGCAATCGCCCATCTTAAAATTCTTGCCGGATGAAGCACTTAACGCCATTCTCGAGCGCACCGAAGCGGCAACGGGCGATATTCTGTTCTTTGGTTCAGACAAAGCCAACGTGGTTGCCGAAGCAATGGGCGCGTTACGTCTTAAGTTAGGTGAAACCTTTGAATTGGTTAGCGACGAATGGCGTCCGCTGTGGGTGGTTGACTTCCCAATGTTCGAAGAAGACGACGATGGTCGCTTAGCAGCAATGCACCATCCGTTTACCGCCCCGGTTAACGTCACGCCAGAAGAGCTTAAAGCAGACCCTGCGCAAGCACTGTCCAATGCCTATGACATGGTACTAAACGGCGTTGAAGTGGGGGGCGGCTCAGTTCGTATTCACGATAACGCCATGCAACAAGCTGCGTTCGAGGTACTCGGCATTGGCGCAGAAGAAGCCAAAGAAAAATTTGGTTTCTTACTCGAAGCGTTGAAGTACGGTACGCCACCACACGCCGGTTTAGCCTTTGGTCTTGACCGCTTAGTGATGCTGATGGTGGGCGCAAGCTCAATCCGTGATGTGATCGCGTTCCCGAAAACCACCACCGCAGCCTGTGTATTGACCGATGCACCTGGGCTAGCGAACCCCGATGCATTGCAAGAATTGGGCGTTAAGAGTACGGTGGAAGACAAAGACGAATAGCAACACAATGGAGTGAGACATGGCAGGTCATTCCAAATGGGCCAACATTAAACATCGTAAAGCCGCGCAAGATGCAAAGCGCGGCAAGATTTTTACCAAACTTATTCGAGAAATCACCGTCTCTGCACGTCAGGGCGGCGGTGATCCCGAGACGAACCCGCGCTTACGCGCGGCGATTGATAAAGCGCTTTCTAACAATATGAAGCGCGATACCATCGATACCGCTGTCAAGCGCGGCTCGGGTGAGCTCGAAGGTGAAAATGTCGAGGAGTTGACCTACGAAGGCTACGGTCCCAGTGGCGTCGCCATTTTACTTGAATGCATGACCGATAACCGCAATCGCACGGTGTCTGAAGTGCGTCACGCGTTTAATAAATTTAACGGTAATTTAGGTACCGATGGCTCGGTCGCTTACTTATTTAATAAGCGCGGCGTCATCAGTTACGGTAGCGAAACCAGCGAAGAAACCATTCTTGAACCGGCGATTGAAGCGGGTGCCGATGATGTACTGAATCATGGTGATGGTCATATCGATGTGTTTACCAGCCCAGAGGTCTTTGGTGCGGTCAAAGACGCGTTAGATGCGACTGGCGCTGAGTCGACCAACGCGGAAGTCACCATGGTACCGGATACCAAAGTGGATTTAGATGAAGATGGCGCGCGCACTTTCCTCAAATTGCTCGACGCACTCGAGGATTTAGACGATGTGCAAAACGCTTACCATAACGCCGATATTTCGGATGACGTGTTGGCAAGCTTGGATGAGTAACCTCCGATGAGCGTGATCCTCGGTATCGATCCAGGCTCACGCTTAACGGGCTTCGGCATCATCCAGCAACAAGGTCGACACTTATCGTATATTGCCAGTGGCTGCATTCGCGTCACGGGTACCACCGCACAACCGCTCAGCCTTGCTGAGAAGCTCAAGCGGATCCACAACAGTGTGGTCGAGCTGATTACGCAGTACCAACCCGATGAATTTGCTATCGAACAAGTATTCATGGCACGTAACCCAGATTCTGCGTTAAAGTTAGGGCAAGCGCGCGGTGCCGCTATTGTAGCCGCTGCCTGTGCCGACTTGCCCGTCGCGGAATACAGCGCTCGACAGATAAAACAGGCGGTGGTGGGTAATGGCGGTGCTGATAAAACACAAGTGCAGCACATGGTCATGGCGTTACTGAACTTGAGCAAATCGCCGCAAGCAGACGCGGCGGACGCCTTAGCCGTCGCTTTGTGCCATGCGCACAGCGCTCAAAGTTTAATAAAAATGTCAGGTGCAGCACGTAAAATCGTGCGTGGGCGTTTACGCCGTTAACACCGGCATACAGTAGAATAATAAAGAGGACATTCTGTGATCGGACAAATTCGTGGCACACTAGTCAGCAAGCAACCCCCCGAGGTGTTAGTGGATGTGCAAGGGGTCGGCTATGAGATCCAATTGCCAATGACGTGTTTTTATCAACTACCCGCCACGGGCGAGCCCGTCACTTTGGTAACTCATTTTGTAGTACGCGAAGATGCTCAATTGCTGTATGGCTTTAATTCGCTTGCCGAACGGAGTTTATTTAGACTCTTAATAAAGACTCAGGGCGTCGGGCCGAAATTGGCGCTAGCGATATTATCCGGTATGAACGCCGATGAGTTTGTCTGGGCGGTGAATCAGAATGATGTCAGTCGTTTGGTCAAACTGCCCGGCGTGGGTAAAAAGACAGCCGAGCGCCTCGTCATCGAAATGCGTGATCGCTTAAAAGATTGGCAAGGCTCGAGCACGCCAGCGACCGATGCCGCACCGCTCGATAATATCAGTGGCGATACCATTGTACATCCGGCAGATGCTCGTGCTGATGCGCTCAGTGCTTTGCTGGCGCTCGGTTACAAGCCGGCACACGCAGAAAAAGCACTTAAAGCCGTGTATCAGTCTGGCGAAAGCAGCGAAACGCTTATTCGTAGTGCGTTGAAACAGTTATCTTAATAGGCCAAAGGCCCTTTGGAACAGGTTATGATTGAAGCAGATCACATCCCCAGTCACCGCATTATAGAAGCCGATGTGCAAGGCGATGATGAAGCGATTGACCGTGCCATTCGGCCGAAAAAGCTTGCCGATTACACGGGGCAAAAGCACGTCGTCGAACAAATGGAAATTTTTATCGAGGCGGCGCGCAAGCGCGAAGAGGCGCTGGACCATTTGTTGATTTTTGGCCCTCCAGGTTTGGGTAAAACCACGTTGGCAAATATCGTCGCGAACGAGCTGGATGTGAACATCAAAACCACCTCGGGACCGGTGCTCGAGAAAGCCGGTGATCTCGCCGCGTTGCTGACCAATCTCGACGCCCATGATGTGTTGTTTATCGATGAGATCCATCGACTCAGTCCGGTGGTCGAAGAGATCCTTTATCCGGCCATGGAAGACTATCAGCTCGATATTATGATTGGCGAAGGGCCCGCCGCTCGCTCTATCAAGCTTGATTTGCCGCCGTTCACACTCATCGGGGCAACGACTCGGGCGGGAGCGCTGACATCGCCGCTACGCGATCGTTTTGGCATCGTGCAGCGCTTGGAGTTTTACCAAGTTGAAGAGCTCACCGAAATCATCAAGCGCTCAGCGCACTATATGAACGTCAATATGGATGTCGGCGGCGCACAAGAAATCGCCCGTCGCTCACGCGGCACGCCTCGTATTGCCAACCGCTTGTTACGCCGGGTACGCGACTACGCCGAAGTCAAAGCCGACGGTAAGGTCAACCAAGATGTTGCCAGTGCCGCACTGACCATGGTGGATGTCGACCAAGCGGGCTTTGATTACATGGATAGAAAGCTGTTGTTGGCGATTATGGAAAAGTTTCTAGGTGGACCGGTGGGGCTCGATAACCTCGCAGCAGCGATAGGCGAAGAGAAGGACACCATCGAGGATGTACTGGAACCCTATCTTATTCAGCAGGGATTCTTACAGCGCACACCGCGCGGACGTATTGCAACACCGCGTGCCTATCAGCATTTTGGGCTTAAGCCTGACAGTGAGTCGTAACGATAATGCCGTAAAGGGTAAATTTTGAGTAAAAAAAAGCCCGAACCAAACGGAACGGGCAAACAGAACAACAAGAAGGAAGTTAAAAATCCAGGGAACCTACTTTAAGTAATCAAAAAAAGTAAGTCACAATCTAAGAAGAAGTGACAACCAATCTCTTCAACTCGATTTAGTAGGTATTATACGCTTGAATGCGTTCTCATCAAGCTAGAAAAATTACAACGTCAGATTAGAAAAACTAATATGAAAGAATTGTAGATTGTTCGAAATTAGCACAACAAAAAAGCAACAAAACAAAAAATTGTATACAAAACAATAGTTTGATTTTTTAATGTTTCAAATTTGTCATAAATAAAAGTCTGTTGATAAATTAATCAGCGCTACTTTTTCATACTTTTACAGAGTATTGGGACGAAACGGTTATTTCTCAAGGAATTTTTATGCAAAAGAACTATTTTAGTTGGCCTATACGGGTTTACTACGAAGATACCGATGCAGGTGGTATCGTTTATTATGCCAACTATCTCAAGTTTATTGAGCGAGCAAGGACAGAATGGTTAAGGTCGTTAGGGATTGAACAGGATAGCTGGTTAGATCACAATAGAGCCTTCGTAGTGCGGCATGTCGATCTCGACTTGCAAGCAGCAGCGCGTTTTAATGCTGAACTGACGGTCACGGTCGTGGTCGAACAGGTCAAGAAAGCATCGTTGGTGTTTACTCAGCAAGTAGTGGGCGCCGATGGCACATTACATTGTCAGGCGCGAGTGAAAGCCGCATGTGTCGACAAAGACGCGATGAAAGCTGTCGCAATACCCGATAGTATCTTACAAGCGATAAAAGCAGAGGTGAGTTAGCGTGGAAGCAGAATTGTCCTTTATTGATTTGTTTTTGCAGGCCAGTTTATTAGTTAAGTTGGTCATGCTGATGCTGTTAGCAATGTCCGTATGGGGCTGGGTACTGATTTTTCAGCGCAAGAAAGTCATCGGGCAAGCACACAGCGATGCGCTCAAATTTGAAGATCGCTTTTGGTCGGGTGTCGACCTCGCTCGCTTGTATCAGGAAATTTCTGCTCGTGCGAAGAACAGTCGTGGCATGGAGCTGCTGTTTCATGCCGGTTTTAAAGAATTCGCGCGGCTCAGTAATCACGACAATGCCGACTCACAAACACGCGTCGAAGGCGCTTTCCGTGCCATGCGCGTTGCCCACGCCCGTGAGTTGGAAAAACTCGACGCTAACCTCGGTATCCTCGCAACGATTGGTTCTATCAGTCCGTATATCGGCTTGTTCGGTACCGTATGGGGTATTATGAACGCGTTTATCGCACTCGGTGCCGTCAAACAAGCGACCCTCGCGATGGTTGCGCCGGGTATCGCCGAAGCGCTTATCGCAACAGCAATGGGTCTATTTGCCGCCATCCCAGCGGTAATTGCTTATAACCGGTTTACCAATCGTGTTGAGAAAGTCGATAACCAGTACATGAACTTTATCGATGAGTTTGTCGCAATTTTACAACGCCAGAGCTTGTCTAACGGTAAAACTGTAAAAGGTGACGCACTATGATGGTGATGCCACGTAAGCGCCGCAAGCCGGTCGCAGAAATCAACGTGGTGCCGTACATCGACGTGATGTTGGTGTTGCTGATCATTTTTATGGTGACGGCACCACTGATTACCCAAGGGGTTAAGGTTGAATTACCTAAAGCAACCGCCGAACCATTAGCGAAAGATACCAACCCACCGTTGGTCGCTTCGGTCGATGCCGAAGGCAATTACTACTTGAATCAAGGCACCGATCCGGATGTGCCGATCAGCGCCGATGAAGTCGCCACCTTGGTCGCTGCGCATTTACAGGTCGAGCCCGAAACACCGGTGATGGTGAACGGCGATGGGGCGGTGTCTTATAATCAAATTGTGCAATTGATGGTATTGCTGCAACGTGCCGGCGTACCCTCAGTTGGGCTTATGACAGATTCAGCGGATAAATAGTTGTGGCAAAATCAGCAGAGAGTTTTAAGTTACCGTTAATCTACTCAATAGGCATTCACGTCGCGATAGCGGTGGTATTGCTGGTGAGCTTTGAGTTTTCCTCGCCCACACCAACGCCGATGGAAGTGAATCTCGAGCAGAGCGAGATGAACCCCAAGCCCGAGGAAATTGTGAATGCCGTTTCGGTCGATAAGGCAGCGGTCGAACGTCAGGTGCAGCGGATTAAGGATCAGAAGGCCGCTGAGCAGCGCGCCGAACAACAGCGCATCCAAGAACTGGAGCGTAAAGCAGCAGAAGCACGCAAAGCGCGCGAACGTGAGCAACAGCGCTTAGAGCAAATTGCTGAACAGCAAAAGCAAGAAGAGCAACAAGCGGCTGAGGCGCGTAAGCGTGCGCAACAAGCCAAGAAAGAAGCGGAGCAATTGGCGGAGCAACGTCGCAAAGAAGAACAAGCCGCTAAGCAAGCCGCAGAGCGTCGCGCGCAAGCGGAACGTGAGGCAGAAGAAGCCGCACGCAAAAAGGCGGCAGCAGAAGAGGCGGCGCGTAAAGCCGAGGAAGAACGTAAGCGGCGCGAAGAAGAAGAGCGTCAGCGTCGTTTGGCAGCAGAACGTGAAGCTCAGTTGCAAAAAGAAATGGAAGAAGAGCGTCAACGTCGTTCAGCGGCTCGTCGCCGCCAAGTATTGAGCGAGCTAGAAAAATACCAAGCGCTGATCCAACAGACCATCCAGCGCAATTGGAACGTAGACGATTCGATGTCGGGCAAGTCGTGCGAGCTGACCATTAGTTTGGCGCCCAGTGGCTTTGTTAAATCCGTCACCACCGGTGCGGGCGATCCCGCCGTTTGTCGCTCAGCCGAAAATGCGGTACTAAAAGCGACCACGTTACCGGTATCAGAGGATCCCGAAGTCTACCAACAAATGAGTACCATTAAACTAACGGTTAAACCGCAGTTATAAACGTAAGGTGAACCATGAAAAAGCTGTTATTAAATATATGTATCTTAGTTATGGCAGTCACGTCGACCGCTCGAGCCGGGGTGTTAGAAATTGTCATTACCGAAGGTATCGACAGTGCGCGCCCGATTGGCGTTGTGCCCTTTAAATGGTTGGGCGAAGGCGAAGCGCCCGGCAACCTTACCGAAGTGATTGCGGCCGATTTAACCCGTAGCGGTAAATTTAACCCGATCCCACAGTCGGCGATGCCGCAGTATCCGGCGAGTGATGAAGATCTCGATTACGCAGCTTGGGCGAAAATGGGCGTCGAAGCGGTGCTGATGGGGACTGTTGAACCTTATTCGGTCGACCGCTATATGGTGAAGTTCCAGCTGGTTGACGTACTGCGAGGTCAAATCACCGGCGGTAACGCGCAAATGCTTAAAAATGGTCAGTTAGTGCAAAGCAATGACCATATCCTCGATGCGCGCAGTTCCGTGATCGATGGCAATCAATTCCGTCAGTACTCGCATCGCATTTCGGATGTGGTGTATGAAGCATTAACGGGTGAGAAAGGCGCCTTCATGACACGTATTGCCTATGTCACCGTGAATCAAGACGACCAATATCCCTACAAACTGTTAGTCGCCGACTACGATGGTGCGAACGAGAAAGTATTACTGCGTAGTCCTGAGCCGCTCATGTCACCTTCGTGGTCACCGGACGGTAATAAGTTGGCGTACGTAAGCTTCGAGAACAAACGACCCGAAATCTTTGTGCAAGATATCTACACCACGCGGCGCGAGAAAGTCACCTCGTTCCCTGGTATCAACGGCAGTCCGGTTTTTTCTCCAAAAGGCGACAAAATGGCCATGGTGTTGTCAAAAGATGGCAATCCTGAGTTGTATGTCATGGATCTTAAGACCAAAAACTTGCAACGTTTGACGCGTAATCGTACGATTGACACTGAGCCAAGTTGGACACCTGATGGTCGCTCTATTGTCTTCACTTCAGAAAGAGGTGGAAGACCGCAGTTATATAGCGTAAATTTATCGTCAGGTGACGTGCGCCGCTTAACCTTTGAGGGTGAGCAAAACCTAGGTGGCACGGTCATGCCATCGGGTGATTCGATGATTTTAGTGAACCGTACCAACGGTAACTATCACATCGCGCGGCAGGAGTTTCCGCGGGGTACAATGCAAGTGTTAACTCGCACCGCATTGGATGAGTCGCCTAGCGTGGCGCCAAATGGCAGTATGGTGATTTACAGCACTACCCACAATAACAAACAAGTGTTAGCGTTAGTGTCGACAGACGGGCGTTTTAAAGCGCGTTTACCGGCAAGTAGCGGCGAAGTGAAGTCGCCATCGTGGTCGCCATTTATGTAAGTGCTTGTAAAAGTGCTATATAAGTTATGAAAAGGTGCGCAAAATTGTGCAATTTTCAATAAGACAACGTATTAATCAAAAACGTTTTAACCAAAAAGTTTAGTAAACCGAACGGTTTGATCAACTGGATAACGATAAGGATCATTAGGATGCAGCTCAATAAATTATTAAAAGCTCTGGCGATTGCCGTTCCAATGGCAACTTTAGCCGCATGTAGCTCTACATCAACAACTGACTCAGGCATGGGTTCAGGCCAAGAAACCGGCCAAACCACTGAATCAGGTTCTCAATCAGGCGTTCAAGTCGGTGCTGCTGACCGTGCTAAAACTCCTGAAGAAGTGCGTGAAGAGCAAATGGAAGCGCTGCGCAAAGAGCACATTATCTACTTTGCATTTGACCGTTCAAGCGTTCAGTCTGAGTACGCAGAGTTGCTAGCCGCTCATGCTGACTACTTAGTCAAGAATCCGAACGTTACTATCGTTATCGAAGGTCACGCCGACGAGCGCGGTACGCCAGAGTACAACATCGCTTTGGGCGAGCGTCGTGCTAAAGCGGTTGAAGACTACCTTGTGAACTTAGGTGTTCAAGATTCACAAATCTCAACTGTTTCTTATGGCGAAGAGAAGCCGTTAGTTAACGCTTCGAACGAACGTGCGTACGCTAAAAACCGTCGCGCAGTATTGGTTTACTAATCGCCACTCGACGTTTAACTAAATAACGGATAGTTCATGAAAAAATCATTGTTGGCTATCTGTCTACTGATGCCTGCCGCCGCTATGGCGCAGGCACCAGTGTCCAGCCTAAATCAATCAGCCAGTTCACTTGAGCAACGTCTAGCCACCATCGAGCGCATGCTTGATGCACGTCAAGGCGCCCAGCTCGAAATGCTCAACACCCTTTCATCTTTGCAACAAGACGTTGCAGAGCTACGGGGGATTACCGAAGAGCATGAGTATCGCCTCGAGCAACTACTTGAGCGTCAGCGGGAAATCTATCAAGAGATCGACCGTCGCTTTAGTCAGTTTAAGCAACAAGGGGGCGGAGCATCGTACAGCATGAATGATATGCAAACCGTGCCGACCTCTAACGAAGGTGCAAGTAACGCATCAAGTAGCGGAAATAACGGCTACAGCGCCAATATGAGCGAAAATGATGCGTATGATAAAGCCATCGCACTCGTGCTTGAGGATAAACGCTACGATGCCGCTATACCCGCATTCGAGTCGTTCTTGCAAAACTTTCCTAATTCAACATACGTGCCCAACGCACACTATTGGTTAGGTCAGCTACTGTACGCGCAGCAAGAATACCAAAAAGCGCACGACCACTTTAAACAAGTGGTGGATAACTACCCCGACAGCAACAAGCGCGCAGACTGCTTGTTAAAGCTTGGTGTTATCGCAGCAGAGCAAGGCAAAACCGCCGATGCCAAGACGTTCTACCAACAAGTATTGACCGAATACTCGGACAGTACCGAAGCGAATTTGGCGAAGCAACGCCTGTCTAACCTGTAACATCGGTCCAACAACTGATCGAATTGTAAGCAGTCAGACAAAAAACTGAAATTATCAGTTGCATCACAGCGTTATTTAAGTAAACTATGCCGCCGTTGCCAAGGACAAATGGCAGCGGAAGGCAGTACCAGAAAGTGGGTTGTTAGCTCAGTTGGTAGAGCAGTTGACTTTTAATCAATTGGTCGCAGGTTCGAATCCTGCACAACCCACCACTTCTTCTGCCTCGCGCCTTCGGCGCTTTTTTCGCACCGACGTACCTTGCGCTTTTGGTGCACCGACGTACCTTGCGCATTCTGATGTACCTTGCGCATTCTGTTGTAACTTGCGCATTCTGCGCAAGAAAGAAATGGGTTGTTAGCTCAGTTGGTAGAGCAGTTGACTTTTAATCAATTGGTCGCAGGTTCGAATCCTGCACAACCCACCACCTCTTTTGCCTCGCGCCCTCGGCGCCGACGTACCTTGCGCATCCTGCGCAAGCACATGACGGGTCGTACGCACCATGCGCTTTCGCCGCACCGACGCACCATGCGCTTTCGCCACACCGACGCACCATGCGCTTTCGCCGCACCGACGCACCTTGCGCTTTCGCCGCACCGGCGCACCTTGCGCTTTCGCCACACCGACGTAACTTGCGCATCCTGCGCAAGAAAAGATCATCCCCGATACCCCAGAACACCCAACATATTAGCCGCCACCCTTGAAATCCGATATAATCACACATACGTATATAAAACGAACATCCAAACGAAGTAACATCATGTCAGCTATTCAAACCGTCGATAACTTAGATTACGCATTTCCACCTAAGCCCAAACCCTTAACGGATGAGCAAAAGGCGGAATACAAAGCGCGCATAAAACAATTACTGCAAGACAACAACGCAGTACTCGTCGCGCATTATTACACCGATCCCGAAATCCAGGCGCTTGCCGAGGAGACGGGCGGGTGTGTCGCGGATTCTTTAGAAATGGCGCGCTTTGGTCGTGACCACGATGCCGACACCTTGATTGTTGCCGGTGTACGTTTCATGGGTGAAACAGCAAAAATTCTCACACCCCACAAAACCGTCCTAATGCCCACACTCAAAGCCGAGTGTTCACTTGACTTAGGCTGTCCGCCGGATAAATTCGCCGAGTTCTGTGACCAGCACCCAGACCGCACCGTAGTGGTGTACGCCAACACGTCTGCGGCGGTTAAAGCACGCGCCGATTGGGTCGTCACCTCAAGTATGGCACTTGAGTTAGTCGAGCACCTCGATAGCCAAGGCGAGAAAATCCTGTGGGGACCGGACCGCCACCTTGGTAGCTATATCCAAAAGCAAACCGGTGCCGATATGGTGATGTGGCAGGGCGCCTGTGTAGTGCATGACGAATTTAAAGCCAAAGCACTGCGCGACATGAAAAAGCTTCATCCAGAAGCTGCGATCTTGGTTCACCCCGAATCACCGCAGAACATTGTTGAGATGGCGGACGCCGTTGGCTCAACCTCACAGTTGATTAAAGCCAGCCAAACCTTGCCAAACGAGACCTTTATCGTGGCAACCGACCGCGGCATCTTCTACAAAATGCAGCAGTTGCAACCAAACAAGACATTTTTAGAAGCACCTACCGCGGGTAACGGTGCGACTTGTCGTAGTTGTGCCCACTGTCCGTGGATGGCAATGAACGGCTTAGTCGCAATTGCCGAAGCCCTTGAACACGGCGGCGAACAGCATGAAATTCATGTCGATCCGCAGCTCGCGAAAGAGGCGATGATCCCGCTTGATAGAATGCTCGCATTCAAGAAGTAGCATAAAAAGCGAATATACAAGTTAAAATCTGCATGATAATGTAGTTCCACTGAATAACTATTCGTGGAGATGTCATGCGTCTGTATCACGCCGATGACGTCCGTGATAATTGCGGATTCGGCCTAATCGCGAGCATCGAAGGTGATGCTCGCCATGATCTCATCAGCACCGCTGTACAAGGGCTTGACCGAATGCAGCACCGCGGCGGTATCGGTGCCGACGGCAAGACCGGAGACGGCTGTGGCTTGCTGCTACAAATCCCAGAACAGTTCTTTCGTGAGTACGCCGAACAACAAGGGTGGAATCTTGGCAAAAAGTTCGCTGTGGGCATGGTATTTTTCTCACGCAACTCGGACAAACGCGAAGCCGCCCGTCATTTAATAGAGCAAGAACTACAAAAAGAGACGTTAAGTATCGTCGGTTGGCGTAAAGTCCCAATAGATGACAGCGTATTGGGTGACGCTGCCAAAGCCGCCGAACCCAAAATCGAACAAGTGCTCATCAGCGCGCCGACCGGTTGGCGGAAAAAAGACATTGAACGACGCCTCTACATGGCACGTCGACGGGTCGAGCAAAAAGTAGAGCAAGGCGTATTCAGCGCCGATGAACTCTATATCTGCTCAATGTCGAGTCTGTTATTGGTCTACAAAGGTTTGATGATGGCGGGTGATTTACCGCGCTATTATCCCGATCTCGCCAACCCCGCATTAAAAACCGCTATTTGCGTATTCCATCAACGCTTCTCCACCAATACGCAACCGCGTTGGCGTTTAGCACAACCGTTTCGTTTTCTTGCCCATAACGGCGAGATTAATACCATTCGCGGCAATCGCCAGTGGGCACAAGCGCGCCTATACAAATTTCACAGCCCGTTACTGCCCGACCTACAGCAAGCGGCACCCTTGGTGGGTCAAAGTGGCTCCGACAGCGCATCCCTCGATAACATGCTAGAGCTGTTGCTTGCTGGCGGCATGGATCTATTTCGCGCCATGCGGCTGCTGATCCCACCGGCATGGCAGGGCGATAGCACCATGAGTGACGATATGCGCGCCTTTTATGAATTTAATGCGTTGCACATGGAGCCGTGGGATGGTCCGGCAGGTGTGGTCATGAGTAACGGACGTCACGTTGCCTGTAGCCTCGATCGTAACGGTTTGCGCCCCGCGCGATACGTACTGACGAAGCACGGGATTCTCACTATCGCCTCAGAAGTCGGGATTTGGGATTACGACGAACAGGACGTACAAGAAAAAGGGCGCCTCGGTCCCGGCCAAATGATGGCGGTAGATACCTACACCGGCCGTATTTGGCATAACGGCGAAATCGAAGATGATTTAAAGAGCCGCCAGCCGTATCGTCAATGGCTGACTGAGCACCGACGTCGCTTGGTACCCTTTGACCGATGCAGTGCCGATAAAATTGGTCAGCGGCTGTACGATGACCGCACCATGCAAGTGTTCCACAAAACCTTTTTATACACCCGAGAGGAGCTTCAGCAAGTCGTGGCGGTGCTGGCTAAAGACGGACAAGAAGCCGTTGGCTCTATGGGCGACGACACCCCAACCGCGGTATTATCGCAACAGCCGCGTTTGTTGTACGACTATTTTCGTCAGCAATTTGCACAGGTGACGAATCCCGCTATCGACCCTATCCGAGAGCGCCATGTCATGTCGCTAGAGACCATCATTGGGCGCGAGCACAACGTATTTAGTGAAGCCTCGGGCGATGCCGACCGTGTGGTCTTTGAATCACCGATTTTAATGTACACCGATTTAAAACAATTGCGCGAGTTAGATGATAAGCACTACGGTCATGCCACCTTAAGTTTGGCATTTAAACCCACTGAAACCAGTTTGCAAACCGCATTACACAAGCTGGTCGAAGCAGCCATTGATGGGGTGAAAAACCAACAGCGCGTGATGGTGATACTCAGCGATCGGGAGTTCACCAAGGACCAGTTAGTGATCCCCGCGCCGATGGCGGTAGGGGCAGTGCAACAAGCCCTGGTAAAAGCCCAGTTACGTTGTGACTCCAATATTATTGTCGAGACAGGCTCTGCCCGTGACCCACACCACATGGCGGTGCTACTGGGGTTGGGGGCAACCGCGGTCTACCCGTTCCTTGCCTATGAGAGCGTTGAGCAACTGGTGCAGCAAGGCAAGCTCAGCATGGATGTGAAGCAAGCAGTGATGAACTACCGCCAAGGTCTTAACAAAGGCCTGTTAAAAATTCTTTCAAAAATGGGCATCGCCAGCATAGCGGGTTACCGCGGCTCATCATTATTCGAAGCGGTCGGTCTTAACCAAGACGTGCTTGATGCATGCTTCGCCAATGCTCCCGCGCGTATCAATGGCAGCGGCTTTGAAGACATTCAAACCGATTTGCAACGCACCGCCCAACATGCGTGGTTACATCGCAAACCACTGTCGCATGGCGGTCTACTGAAATACGTGCATGGCGGTGAGTATCACGCCTACAACCCGGATGTGGTGACATCCCTGCAAGCGGCGGTTAAAAGCGGCAAGCGCGAAGACTACGCGGTCTATCAACGCTACGTTAATGAACGTCCGGTCGCGCATATTCGTGACCTACTAAAGCTTAACCCGAACGCCGCAAAACCCATTGCGCTCGAGCAGGTTGAGCCTAAAGAAGCGTTGTTCCCACGATTTGATACCGCAGCGATGTCAATCGGCGCACTCAGTGCCGAAGCGCATGAGGCACTTGCCGAAGCGATGAACCAAATTGGCGGACACTCCAACTCGGGCGAAGGTGGTGAAGATCCGAAACGCTTCAACAGCCCCAAAAATTCACGCATCAAACAAGTGGCATCGGGCCGATTTGGCGTGACACCGCACTATCTGGTCAACGCCGACGTTATCCAAATAAAAGTCGCGCAAGGTGCCAAGCCCGGTGAGGGCGGGCAGTTGCCGGGCGAAAAAGTGACCGCCGAAATTGCTCAACTACGCTTTGCAGTGCCCGGCACCACACTGATTTCACCGCCACCGCACCACGATATCTATTCCATTGAAGATCTGGCACAGCTGATCTTCGATCTTAAGCAAGTCAATCCAAACGCTTTGGTGTCGGTTAAACTCGTGTCCACGCCGGGTATTGGCACCATCGCCACCGGCGTTGCCAAAGCCTACGCCGACCTCATTACCGTATCGGGTTATGACGGTGGCACCGGCGCGAGCCCACTCACCTCGGTCAAATACGCCGGTTCACCGTGGGAGCTGGGGCTAGCTGAAGTGCATCAAGCGCTGGTAGAAAATAACCTACGGCATAAAATTCGTCTGCAAGTCGATGGCGGTTTAAAAACTGGCCTCGACGTGGTTAAAGCCGCGATTCTCGGTGCTGAAAGCTTTGGTTTTGGGACCGCCCCGATGGTGGCGCTAGGGTGTAAGTACTTACGTATCTGTCACCTAAATAACTGCGCCACCGGTGTCGCGACGCAAGACGAAACCTTGCGTAAAGAATTCTTCCGGGGCTTACCCGAACGCGTGGTCACGTTGTTTGAGTTTATCGCCGAAGAGGTTCGCGAATGGTTGGCCGAGCTCGGGCTAAACCGCATCACCGATGCGATTGGCCGCGTGGATTTACTCGAGCGCTTGCCCGGTGACACCCAACGGCAACAGCATATTGACCTCGAACCGCTGCTCGCAGCCGCAGGAAGTCGTTCGGAGCACCCCAAATACTGTGTTGAGAACAATCCACCCTATGATAAAGGCGAACTCAACCAACGTTTGATGGCACTCACCCAAAACGCGATCGATGAGCGGCAGGGCGGCAACTGGTCTATGCCGATCCGTAACGACGATCGCTCCGTCGGCGCTACTCTGAGCGGCTATATCGCCAAGCGCTACGGCAACCAAGGTATGGCAAGCCATCCTATCCAACTCGACTTTTTAGGGACCGCGGGACAAAGCTTTGGCGCCTTTAACGCCGGCGGCCTTAAGCTCAAGCTCACCGGCGATGCCAACGACTATGTTGGTAAAGGCATGGCGGGTGGACGCATTGTCATTCGACCGCGCCCCGGTGTCACGTTTGCCAGTCACGACGCCACCATTATGGGTAACACCTGCCTATACGGTGCGACTGGCGGACAACTCTATGCGGCGGGCTGTGCCGGTGAACGTTTTGCGGTACGTAACTCAGGCGCGACAGCCGTGGTTGAGGGTATTGGTGATCATGGTTGCGAATACATGACCGGCGGTATCGTGGTTGTGCTAAGTGAATGCGGGATTAACTTTGGTGCGGGCATGACCGGCGGCTTTGCATATTTGCGTGACAAACACGGCGATCTGCATCGCCGTCTAAACACCGAGCTGGTCGAAGCCGTTGCCGTGGATAAACCTATCATTAAAGAACATCTGCGCGGACTCATCAACGAACATCACGAAGCAACGCAGAGTGAGTACTCACGTATGCTGTTGACCGAGTTCGATACTCGGGTCAACGAGTTCGTTATCGTAAAACCCAAGTCCGCCGATATGGCGTCGATCTTAGGGCATCGCGCCCGCTCGACCGCCGAATTACGTGTGCAGGTGATGTAATGAATAAAAACGTATATCAATTTTTAGACGTACAGCGCATCGACCCACCCAAGCAACCGGTGGCGTCGCGCCGTATCGAATTTAAAGAAATCTATGAACCCATGACCGATGTGCAACTGCAAGGTCAGGCCGACCGTTGTCTGGATTGTGGCAACCCCTATTGTGAATGGAAGTGTCCAGTGCATAATTACATTCCGCAGTGGTTGCAGTTGGCGAACGAGGGGCGTGTATTTGAGGCCGCCGAGCTGATGCACAAAACCAATAGCTTACCCGAGGTCTGCGGACGCGTGTGTCCGCAAGATAGGCTGTGTGAGGGCGCTTGTACACTCAACGATGACTTCGGCGCGGTCACCATCGGCAGTATCGAGAAGCAAATGGTCGACCAAGCCTTTGCCCAAGGTTGGCGCCCCAATTTAAGTGCAGTGGAAGCACGGCCGGAAAAAGTCGCCATTATTGGTGCCGGTCCAGCCGGGCTTGCGTGCGCCGATGTGCTGGTGCGTAACGGCATCAAACCCGTGGTGTATGACCGTTATCCCGAAATCGGTGGCCTACTCACTTATGGCATTCCGCCGTTTAAGCTCGATAAAAACGTACTGAAACTACGGCGCGAGATCTTCAGTGACATGGGTATCGACTTTAAACTCGGTGTTGATGTTGGAAAGGACGTCAACTTTGACGACATCATGACACAAAATGACGCCGTGTTTTTAGGCTTAGGCACCTATAAAGCCCTTGATGGGCGACTTGAAGGTTTGGACACCCCCGGTGTTTATCCGGCATTACCGTTTTTGATTGGCAATACCCAACGGCTCCTCGACACCTCCATGCCCAATTACCCGTTCATTGACGTCAAAGATGAGCAGGTGGTGGTGTTAGGCGGCGGCGATACCGCAATGGACTGCGTGCGTACCTCCATTCGACAGGGCGCCGCGTCGGTGGTTTGTGCCTATCGGCGCGATGAACACAACATGCCCGGCTCGCGCCGCGAAGTGCAAAATGCACGTGAGGAAGGCGTACAATTTGAATTTAATTTACAGCCGTTAGCGATTGTCGCGGACGATGCGGGGCACGTCGCGGGTGTAAAAATGGTCAAAACTGAACTGGGTCAGCCCGATGAGCAAGGGCGTCGGCGTCCGCAACCCGTACCCGATTCAGAATTTGTCATGCCTGCAACCGCTGTGCTGATTGCCTTTGGCTATCAACCGAATCCACCGGCGTGGCTCGACGCACACCAGGTCGAGTTGAGCGAGTGGGGTACCGTGCTTGCCACCGCAACGCCCGATGCCATGGGCCGTTTTGCCATGCAAACCAGTAATCCCAAGATTTTTTCCGGGGGGGATATGGTACGCGGTGCGGACCTGGTGGTCACAGCGATAGCCGAGGGCCGTACCGCGGCAGAAGGTATTCTCGATTATTTGGACAGCACCGCAGATAATCTTTAAGATGAACCCCATGAATATACTCTTATTAGGTTATGGCGATATCGCCCAACGCAGTGCCCGTCTCATGGTCGCCGAACAGCACCATGTGATTGGCGCGTGCCGACATCCCGACGACAAACCACTGATCCCCGGTGTTGAGACCGTCAGCGCCGATGCCAGCAACGAGCAAGATCTTCGCGGTTTGTTTAATACACACGGTAAAATCGATCTCGTTGTCGTGACATTAACACCCAGCGAATACTCCAAAGAAGGGTATCGTCAAGGCTATGTCGTGCCGTGTCGACACTTACAACAGATCATCAGTGAACTCGATTACTCACCCTACGTGATTTATGTGTCCAGTACCGGCGTGTACGGCCAGCACGAAGGTGAATGGGTAGATGAATCCTCACCCACCGCCCCCGACTCCGACTCCGGTAAAATGCTGTTGCAAGCCGAGTACTTAATTCGTGACTTACCCGTACCCTCGACGATATTGCGGTGTAGTGGTATTTACGGCGAAGGACGTGACTTTATGCGCAAACAGCTGCAAGCGGGCAAAGCCACCTTGCGTGACAGCTGGACCAACCGCATTCATCAGGATGACGTGGCGAGCTTTATTTATCACTTGGTGCGCTTTCCGCAGCATCGGCATCGCCTGTTTCTCGTGTCGGACGATCAGCCCTCAAAGCAGTATCAAGTCTACCAATACCTGGCTGAACAAGCCGGTATCACACTGAGCGAACCGGTGCAGCCAGGACCAGGACCGCGTGGGTCAAAACGTTGCAGTAACCGGTTATTACGCAGCACCGGCTACACGTTAATGTACCCGACATACAAAGAAGGGTTGGCGCACACGGAATAGCCTATTCTTGTAAAAAATGCGTAAAACGTACCGTATGACTATCTTCATATTTGCAGAGCGGTTATTTTATATTCAAACAGTGTAAATGTAACAAATTTGTTGTTGCGTAAAGATTCGGCGTTTGGTCTAATACCGCTCTTCCTTGTAGGACATAACCTAACTATACTGTACTGTCGCGACGTAAAGTCGTGTCGACGCATGTCCTTTTCACGGCGTGTTAAAATTCGTAGCTGAACACATAACTGCACCGGTGATTGGGGACCGCAACTCATGGGCGGTAGCGTGTCCAATCGTCGGACCATCTAAACCAGTGCTTAATATTGTGTCAGTCTGTGATAAACTTTGCGCCACTGAGCGATTAAAATCACAACAAAATAACCTGTTGGAATCTAAATGAGACGTTTACTAGCCATTTTTGCAACCACCTTATTGGTATCGAGTTGTGCATGGGCGCCAGGCGCGCACCTAGACAGTGATGAAGACTACGCCAGCGGCCAACCGCTCTCGCAAGAGGAGCTGAACCAGCGCGTGGATATTTACCCCATCACCCCGCAATTGCTAAGCCGACTCCAACAGCAACAACCTCGCACCGAATTACTCCCCAACCCGCAGCTTGAGGAACAACGACAAGATTACGATTACGTCGTGGGCCGCGGCGATATTTTAAACATTACCGTATGGGATCATCCCGAGCTCACTATTCCGGCAGGCTCCATGCGCGGTCCGGCTGAGGCGGGCAACTGGGTACATAACGACGGCACCATTTTTTATCCTTACGTCGGTAAGCTGCAAGTTGCCGGTAAACGCGTAACACAAATTCGCGATATGATCACCGAACGCCTCTCAACCTACATTGAAAAGCCACAAGTGGATGTCACCGTAGCCGCATTCCGCAGCCAGCGGGTTTATGTGACCGGTGAAGTGAAAAAGCCGGGCACCTTACCGATTAGCAATGTACCTCTCACGCTGATTGAAGCAGTCTCGCAAAGTGGTGGTCTGACCGAAATGGCGGATTGGACCGATGTTACCCTTAAACGCGGCGATGATGAGATGCAGTACTCACTGCGCGAACTCTATCAACAGGGCAACACCCAGGAGAACGTAATCCTGCAGGCGGGCGATATCGTTAACATTGCCCGCAACGACTTTCGTAAAGTGTTTGTCTTGGGTGAGGTGGGTAAACCCCAAAGCTACCCGATGGGACGCTACGGTATGAGCCTTGCCGAGGCGCTGAGCGATGCCGGGGGTCTATACAATACCACCGCCGATGCCTCAGGCATTTTTGTAATCCGCCAACCTGAGCCGGATAGCAATAAATTGGCACAGGTGTTCCAACTCGATGCTAGCAACGCCACCGCATTGGTGATGGCGGAGCAGTTTGAGATGCAGCCTCGGGATATCGTGTTTGTGACCGCCGCGCCAGTCACGCGTTGGAACCGTGTGATTGGACAGATCTTGCCGTCATTGACGGGAATTTACAGCATTACGCGCGCGCGCAGTGACTTACAAGAATAATACGAGCCCGACGAGACGACTATGTTTGATCGAATTTTAGTGGTATGTACCGGCAATATTTGTCGCAGCCCCATTGGCGAACAATTGCTACAGCAAGCGCTGCCGCACAAACACATTGCCAGTGCCGGGGTAGCGACGGAACGTTCGGGCTTAACTGGCCACGACATTGATAACGATGCGGCGCAGGTGGCACGTGACAGTGGCATGAGCCTAGTGCCCCACCAAGCGCAACAACTCACCAGCGAGTTGGTCAATAACCACGACTTGATTCTGGTGATGGAACAGCGACATAAAGAGATCATTAGTGAGCGCTACCCACAAGCACGGGGCAAACTCATGCGTTATGGCGAATGGTTAGCACGCCCAGAGGGCGGCACCGGTAAAGATATTGCCGACCCCTATAAAAAGAGCTTAGAAAGCCATCAGCAAGTATTTAATGAACTCAAGCAAGCCAGCGCAAGCTGGACTCAAAAATTAAATTAACCCGCGGTAGGACAGTTGAATGAGTGAGCGTAATCCACCTTCTAATACATCACATAACAACAACGAAGATGAGATTGATCTACGCCGACTAGTCGGTGTGCTGTTAGATGCCAAATGGTTAATCATTGGTATTACTTTTATATTTATGTTGGGCGGCGTAGCGTATGCCTTGCTAGCGACCCCAATATATAAAGCCGATGCACTGCTGCAGGTGGAGAAAAAGTCCTCGGGCATGCCGGCATTGTCAGAGAATATGGCCGACATGTTCTCGCAAGAAAGTGAGGCGGATACCGAGATACAAATTATGACCTCGCGGATGGTGATTGGCGCCGTGGTGGACCAACTCGACTTAACCACCGTCAGCCAACCGGACTATATGCCGATTGTGGGTGAGTTTTTAGCCCGCCGTAGTGAGGGTAACGATGAGCTCACCATCAATACCTTTAAGGTGCCACAATATGCGGTAGGTAAGGGCACGCAGCTGACATTACTCGATGCCAACCGCTATGAGCTTACCTTTGAGGATGAGGTGGTCCTAAAAGGTAAAATAGGCGAACTCGCCGAGCAAGGCGACTGGCAACTTGAGGTTGCGCGCGCGCAAGCGAATAATACGCAAACCTTTAACTTAACCAAGCTCAGCCGTTTGCAAGCCATAAACAACTGGAAAGCGCGTTTAGCCGTGGGGGAGAAAGGTAAACAGACGGGGATTTTAACGGCAAGCATCACCTACCATGATGGCGAGCAAGCGACGCAGGTGTTAGATGCGATTACCAACGAGTATATGTTGCAAAATATTCGCCGTAACGCCGCCGAGGCACAAAAAAGCTTGGATTTTGTGCAAGAGCAACTGCCAGAGCTTAAAGCAGAATTGACTGCGGCGGAAGAAAAGCTCAACCAATATCGCTTAAGTAACGAGTCGGTCGATTTAAGCCTAGAAACCGAGGGCATGCTTAAGCAGGTGATTGAATATGAGAAGCGCCTTAATGAGCTCAGCTTTAAAGAGGCAGAGCTCGCCCGCTTATACACCGAGCAACACCCGCAGTACCAAGCGCTGTTAGAACAAAAAGAGCGCCTACAAAACGAGAAGAAGGCACTCACCGAACAAATTAACGAGCTACCCGAAACGCAACAAGAGGTATTGCGCCTAACCCGCGATGTAGAGGTGAACCAACAAATTTACCTGCAACTGCTGAACCGCATGCAAGAACTGAATGTCATGAAAGCGGGCACGGTGGGCAATGTGCGGATACTGGATGAGGCGGTCGTGCAGCCTGAACCTATTGCTCCGAAAAAGTCTATTATTGTGGTCATTGCGACTTTATTAGGCGGAATGTTGTCGGTTGGCTTTGTGTTTGTTCAAGCGTTGTTTAACCGAGGCGTAGAAAATGCCGAGCAGCTCGAAGAAGTCGGTATTAATGTGTATGCCAGCGTACCTAAATCGGATGTGCAACTAAAACTCGAGGAACAAATTGCTAAACAACGCAAAGGCCGCAGTAGCAAATCGGTACCCAGTTATGTGCCATTGCTGGCAATCGCCGAGCCGACGGATTTGGCGGTTGAAGCTTTACGTGGCTTACGTACCAGCTTGCACTTTGCCATGCTCGAGGCGAAGAACAACATTTTAATGATCTCGGGTCCGAGCCCTGGGGTAGGTAAATCGTTTATTACCGCGAACCTTGCCGTGGTATTGGCACAGTCCGGTAAAAAAGTGGTGGTGCTCGATGTTGACTTACGTCGCGGGTATCTCCATGCGCTATTACACGCAGATAATGAAAACGGGCTTTCTGACTATTTAGCCGGTGAAATCACTACCGAACAGCTTATTAAAGGAACTGAGGTAGAGGGACTGGATGCCATAAACCGTGGTACAGCGCCCCCGAACCCTTCTGAGTTACTTATGCATGAGCGGTTTAAAAACTTGTTGGATGAACTGAATGCCCAGTATGACTATGTACTCTGTGATACGCCACCCATACTGGCAGTCACCGATGCCGCCATTGTTGGTCGTTACACGGGTACAAACCTGTTAGTAACCGGCTTTGCGCAAAACCCAGTTAAAGAGGTGGAGGCGACCATTAGTCGATTCGGTCAAAATGGCGTACTAATAAAGGGAACGGTGCTGAATAAGGTCGAACGTAAAGCAAGTCAATATTATGGATACGGATATGACTACGAATATAGGTCAAGATAAAATAAAAATTAGTTTAAAAAGGGATCTATAATGGGATTTCTTAACAAAAATGAACTAAAGGAAATTGGCTTCAAAGAACTAGGTCAAAACGTATTTATATCTTCCAAGGCGTCGATATACAATGCTGAGCGAATATCTATAGGTGACAATGTTAGAATTGACGATTTTTGTGTGCTCTCAGCGGGTAACGAAGGCATTAAGATAGGTAGAAATGTTCATGTCGCTGTATTCTCTAGTTTAATAGGTGCAGAAAAAATAACATTAGGAGATTTTTCTAATATTTCTTCTAGAGTTGCTATTTATAGCAGTAGTGACGACTATTCCGGAGCTTCGATGACTAATCCGACTATACCCGACGAATTTAAAAACGTCCATTCAGAAAGTGTTAGAATAGGTCGACATGTAATTATTGGTTCCGGCAGTGTTATCCTTCCAGGCATTGTAATCGAGGATGGCTGTGCGATCGGGGCGTTAAGTTTAGTCAATAAATCGTGTAAAAAGTTTGGTCTATATTCGGGGATTCCAGCAAAATTTTTAAAAGAGCGAGCTCAAGGTTTCTTGACTCTAGAGAAAGAGTTTTTAAATAGAGTTTAGCATACTAATTTCACGGAGACGTTATTTTGTCTAACAGAGAAAGCCTTAGGCCAGTTATACTAATTACAGTTTATGATCGATATAATCACATAAAGCAGTGTATTGAAAGTATTGAAAATGCTGATGGTGTAGAATGTTTCGATATAATAATTGGATCTGATAACGCTTCTTGCCTTGGTCATCAACAGAGTATTAACGAAGTCAGATCTTATTTAGAGAAGAAGTTATCTAATCATCGCTTTAACAACTTTACTGTGATTGACCATAAAGATAATGTTGGAGAGTCGGAAAACTTAAAGACTCTTCACAACGAAGCGAAAAAATCTGGATTCAAAACTTTTATTCATATGGAAGATGATGTTGTAGTCGGTAGATATTTCTTAGAGTTCATGGAGGACGCGTTAAATATTTATAAAGACGAGACAGATGTAGTAGCCGTCAGAGCGTATCGTGATCCTTCGGAGGAAAAGTACAGGCAACAAACTTTTCTTTCAAATAGAATGTGTGCTTACGGATATGCCTCTTGGTATAAAAAGTGGGAGAGGGTATGCAACCTTTGTGATTCGCACAATTATGCCTCAATTGTTCTTCAAGATTTTAAGTTATTCAGAGGTATAGTGCGCTATTCTGCAAACGGAAAGTCTTACCCGTTTCTTGCTGAAGGTCTGTATTCTGCGAGTGATATTGAAATCGGTTTAATGATGGAAGTAGAAAAGCTGAAGATCTTGTGTTCGCCAGAGTCATTAACTGCAAATCGCGGTCTGGATGGCAGTGGTCTACGGTCGGGAGTAGATGAAAATCTTCAGCGGATGGAACCTAGCAATAAAAAAATAAAAATCACTGAGCCAGAAGATATTAAGTTTATACCTGTTCAGAAAGCGAGCAACCCAATACGTTTTAAATTATATATGGTGAATTGGTTATTTTATTTCATATACCGTTATATACCATTTGGTTACCGTTTTTTAAGGTGGGTACGTAGTGTTTATAAGTCACGTAGCCTGTTTTAGCGCTTTCATCTGAGTAGAGAAAGCAATTGCTTAGTTCGTTATCAAAGCTTGTAAGTGGCAGCCTCCTAGCGCAAGTTATATCTTTTGTTTCAATGCCATTAATTACTAGGATTTACAGCCCGGAAAGTTTAGGATTTTATCAGTTCTTCACTACGGTCTGCTTAGTTTTAGTTCCGATAGTAAGCGGCTCACTTCCATTTGCGGTAAAAAGCTCTTCAACTATGCTGAGAGCTAAAAAAAATATGAGAGTGGGTATTTTCTATATAATTGTCGCCACTCTTATACTATTTTTAACAGCCCCTGTTATTATCTTTTCAATTAAAGATACTTCGTTATCATGGTTTATAGGTTTTGTTCCTTTAGTTATAGTATTTTGCTTTTTCTCGTCTATTTTTCAATTGCTTCTGGCTTATTCTGTTAATTTAAGAAATTATAATAAGATTTCTTTATATACTGCATCTAAATCGCTTTTATCAAACTTTTTAAAAATAACTTTTAGCGGCCTTTCAAAATCAGGTTTGAGTTTAATTTGGGCTATAGTTTTGACAGAAATAATTCAAGTCTATAGTTTATCGCGACAAAGTTTCTCAATTTACTTTGGAAAGTTTTTTAAATTTAATCGGAAAGTGATGTTAAGAGAGCTATATAAGTTGCGAGATTACCCAACTTATATTTCTTTTAGTTCAGTTATTACTATATTAATGAATTGGTACCCAATTCTTATTACTGGTGTACTTTATGGGCCTGAGTATGCTGGATACCTCGGGTTGGCCTTTATGGTTGTTAATACGCCCATCTACCCTTTCATAAATGCTTTACAGAGTATGTGTTTTGGAGAGCTTGCAAGAGCTAGGGATAAAATAAATTTCTTCAGAGTTTACGGAATAAGTGTAATTGTTGCATTTTCTATAAGTTTAATGGGCTTCTGTATCTTAGGGCTCTACGGCGAAGAGCTGTTTAATATTGTTTTTGGGGCTACATGGGAGACGGCTGGCTCCTATGCGTTTATTTGCTTCTTTCCTATTTCGGCTGCATTTATTTTTTCTCCTATTTATTCGACGTTGAACCACTTTTATGGTTTTCAGAGAGTATTTTTCAAAGTGCAGTTTAGTGTTTTACTACTAGGTGTAGGAGTAACGCTGTATATAGGAGCTTCTGATTTCCCATTTTTAGACTTCATAACTTGGTTTTCTGTTATTATGTCAGTAAATCATATCGCACTAATGGCAGTAGCGCTTTACCTTGTTAGGAAGCGAATGTTTAACGATTAAATTAAGACTATGATTTTAGTTAAGTTTCATTATAGTAAGAAAATTTGAATAAGTAAGTTAACTATGTGCCTTAACCAGTTATCGGTATTTGGCAATGTAGCATGGGTATAAACAGTAAAGTTTTTAGTTAAAAATTGATAAGATGGGAATACTAATATGTTGGATGCGGCATCGCAACTAGTTGAAAAATTGCAAAATAAATCGGCGAAAATCGGTATTTTGGGGTTGGGTTATGTCGGGCAACCTTTACTACTTCGCTATAGCTCACTTAATTATAAAGTTTTAGGTTTTGATGTAAATGCTACAACTGTAGACGAATTAAATAGTGGCTCAACTAGGATTAGTCATATTGATGACGCGCTAATTTCTGCGGCACTTATCGCTGGTTTCGAGGCGACTACCGACTTCGCCCGTGTCAAAGAATGTGACGCATTAATTATATGTGTTCCCACTCCGTTAAATAAGTTTCGTGAACCTGATATCAGCTATGTAGTCAAAACGATGGACATGATGAGTCCATTTATTCGCTCTGGGCAGGTAATATCGCTAGAGAGCACCACATACCCTGGAACAACTGAAGAAGTACTTAAACCAGTAATCGAAGAGCGAGGTTTTTTAGTAGGTGAATCAGTCTTTTTAGTGTATTCGCCAGAGCGAGAGGACCCTGGTAATCCGAACTTTGAAACGCGAACCATACCAAAGGTAGTGGGCGGTTATACTGATAATTGTAAAAAGGTAGGGTTAGCTCTATACGAATCAGCGATAGACCAGTTGGTGCCAGTTAGCTCGACTAAAGCGGCGGAACTAACAAAACTTTTAGAAAACATTCATCGAGCGGTAAATATCGGTTTAGTTAATGAAATGAAAGTTGTTGCAGATAGAATGGGCATTGACATATTTGAAGTTATAGATGCTGCTGCGACTAAGCCATTTGGTTTTACTGCTTACTATCCGGGACCTGGTTTAGGCGGGCATTGTATCCCGATTGATCCCTATTACCTAACATGGAAAGCTCGCGAATATGGTTTAACGACTCGTTTTATAGAACTTTCAGGAGAGATAAACCGTTCTATGCCCGAGTTTGTAATTGGTAAGCTTATGGACGAGTTAAACTCAAGAGGTAAGGCGCTAAGTCGCTGTCGTGTACTTGTTTTAGGAATTGCATATAAGAAAAATGTTGATGATATGCGAGAGTCGCCATCAGTGGAATTGATGGATCTAATTAAGAGAAAAGGTGCTAAAGTAGAGTACTCGGATCCGTATGTAAACCAATTTGGGCCCACGCAGAGTTACGATTACTTTCTAAAGTCTCAGGAGATTGATGAAAAAATGTTGTCAGGTTACGATGCTGTTGTAATCGCAACTGATCACGATTCTTTTGACTACGATATGGTTCTTTCATCTAGTCAACTAATTGTTGACACACGCGGTCGATACAGAATTAAAAGCGATAAAATAGTTAAAGCCTAAATGTTGCCTTATATGTGTAAGATTTGGCATGATTACTAAGTGTAGCAAATAACCGTATCAAAGTTTTAGAAGTTGCTGTTAAATTTAAGCAGTGAATGCTGAGCGGTTGGAAACAGGCTAAGTAGTTGAGAGTGTTCAATATTCTGTGTCAGCCAAGTTTTCATAAATCTACGTGGCCATCCAGCCGACCTTCAAAGTGGATGGTTAGCTGAGACATTATCAGATTCCAATTCTGCACCGGGTGCGACCAGCGCTCAGTTGCTTTTAACATACCCGCGTACAGCAGCTTAAGCAAGCTACTCTCGTTGCTAAAACCGCCTTTGGTTTTGGTTAGTTTTCGGAACTGGCGGTGTACGGCCTCAACAACGGTTGTAACATAATCCGGATATTTAAAATACGCTGAGAGAGTCGCCCGCTTATTGCGCCAGGATTGAATAACGATGGGATATTTATCGCCCCATTTGGCTTCTAAGTCATCCAGCGCGCTTTCGGCAGCGGACAGTGTCGCGGCTCTATACACGCATTTTAAATCGGCCATGAAGGCTTTCTGATTTTTGCTGACCAGGTACTTCATCGAGTTGCGAATTTGATGAAAAATGCAGTGTTGTATCTCGGTTTTCGGATAGATTCTTTCAATGGCTTCTAGGAAACCTTTTAAGCCGTCTACGCAGGAAATCAGAATATTCTGAACACCTCGATTATGGAGTTCGGTCAACACACTTAGCCAGTGATGAGCGCCTTCTGATTCGCATAAATAGAGCCCCAGAAGCTCTTTTTTACCGTCAATATTGAGGCCAAGGATGGTGTAAACCGCTTTGCTGATAAAACGGCCATTCTCTTTGATTTTATAGTGAATGGCATCGAGCCAGACAATGGGATAAATCACTTCTAACGGTCGTTCACGCCATGCCTGAAGCTCCGATAAGAGTTTATCCGTGACGGCATTAATGGTGCCGTTTGAGACATGAATGCCATACAGGTCTTCAATGTGCATACGAATGTCTTGATAGCTGGTTCCAAGCGAAAACAGTGCAATAACTTTACGTTCCAGCTCATCAGTTAAATGCGTCTGATGTTTTTTAACCATCTGCGGCTCAAATGAGCCGGCTCTGTCGCGGGGCGTATCGAGTTCAAAGCTGCCGGCAGGACTTTTAACTGTTTTTGATGTCGAGCCGTTCTTGCGGTTAGATGGCTCTTTATCAGTGAGATGCTCTTCAAGCTCAGCCTGCATCGCAGCTGAGAGTAGCGCAGAAATCTGGTATCGTCGTCCCTCGGTCAGTTGCCGATAACTCATGTTAGAGCTCACTTTTTTGGTCGAAAAGTAAGACTACCACATGTGGGTAGTTGACCTTCTTCCGACCTATCCCATTACATGAGTGTTGCCGTTATTATCTGAATTCAGAAAGCCTAATATTGCAGTTGCCTAAAACAGGGTTTTGGACAACTCGCTTGAAAAATACCGTTATATGTATTGTAAAAGTATTGTTGGATGACTAGGTAAGTAAATGACTTTTAATAAAATGTTTTATTCCTTTCTGGTTTTTGTGTTTTTAATTTCGTCAAGCTTTTTGGGTGGCTATTCACCTAACTTAGCATCCGGGCTTCTAAAGAACTTCTTTATTCCTGGTTTTGTTTCAGAGTTGGCGTTTTTTTTGTATTCATGTCTCTTAATGTTTGTTTCATTAGTTGGCTTTATTGATTTTATAAATGGTAACAATAACATAGCTAAAAGTCATCTTTTTTTAAGCTTAGCTTTTTCAGTGTTTTTCATTTGGGCCGTAGTTACAAGTTCAGAGGTTGTGAGATATGGTTTGTTGTTTTTTTCAGTCGTTTTTTTTCCATTCGGATTTAAAGTTTTTTTGACTCATATATCGCAATTTTATCTAACTCGTATTATCGTTTCTAGTTTTCTTTTTTGTTTATTAGTTTCCTCCGTATTTTCAATACTTAATTTTCCTACGCATACGAGAATTTCAGGCTTTCATAGCAACCCTAACTTGATGGGTATGTGGGTTGTTTCGTTTTTAGCTATGGTGCTCATGTGTGAACGGTTGCTGTCAAAAAACGTAGTATCTTTTTGTATTGCTTTTGCGGGTATTAATGTTTTGATGACTGGCTCTCGGTTGGCGACTGTAGTATTTATTGTATTGTTGCTTCCGTTTCTTCTAAATAGACGTTACCTTACGGTTATTCTGATTGCGATGGGTTTGGCGTTATTGTACTTGGCGATAAGTGAAACTGAGGTGAATTTACGGGGGTTGGATGTCGGTAGCGCTGTTTCCGACAGTGGTCGTATTGTGTACTGGAGAAAAGCTATAGATTGTATAGCGATATCTCCTTTCACTGGTTATGGTATGAATGGCGCTATAACCTGCGTCGGTGTTGGTAATGTCCATAATGCTTATTTGAGAACATTTGTGATGTTAGGTGTCCCTCTAGGGTTGGTGTTTTTTACTTTTTATTTCAGCTTTATTTATAAAGTGTTAACAGGTCGCGGAGATAAATTTACAAAACTATATTTTATTGGTGTACCTATGGCATTTTTTGCGGAAGACTATGTTACTGGATTTGGAAGTCCATTTTTTCCCTTTTTTCTAATGATGGTTACCTTTTCAGTGTATAGTAAATCGATTTTTTTAAGACGAAATTAATCTTGTATTTAGGTGTTTAATGAATATTTTGTTGTTTACTGATCTTTACTTGCCTGGTTTCAAGGGTGGTGGTCCAATAAAAACGATAAAGAATCTCACTGAGGCTACGCGAAGTAAAGATATAAACTATTTTATAGTTTGTGGTGATAGAGACTTAGGTGATAAGGAACAGTACTCAAATATTAAGCTGGGAGTGTGGAATGATGTAAGTGGGGATAAAGTTTTATATCTCCGAAAGGACTTTAAAGGTATTATGAAAATGGCTGAATTAATTTGGTCAAAAAAATTTGATATTGTTTATTTTAATAGCTTTTTTTCATTTTTTTTTACTATTGTTCCTTTTACCTTGTCTTTTCCGGTAAGGCTCAATAAGCTTATAGCGCCGAGAGGTGAGTTGGCTCCTTCCGCTTTAACTATTAAATCTCTAAAGAAAAAAATTTACATTTTGTTTTTCAAGACTTTTTATCATCATGGAAAAGTTTTTTTTCAGGCATCTTCCCGTTACGAAAAAAGCGATATAGAGAGTGTTTTTGGTACTAATTGCTCAACAATAATTGCACCAAATATAACCTCCTTTTCTAATGATAGAGAGTTGATGCCGAATTTAAGCAACAAGCTAAGGTTGGTGTTTTTATCTCGTGTATCCCGGATGAAGAACCTTACGTTTGCACTTGAGGTTCTTTCGATGGTTGACGCTCAAGTTGAATTTTTGATTTACGGACCTATTGAAGATTTAGATTATTGGAAAGCTTGTAGAGAAAAGGTCAATAGCCTCCCCGCAAATATATCGGTCAAATACAAAGGCACTGTGGATCCCGTGAATGTTTTAGACACACTTTCGCAAAGTGATTTGTTTTTTCTTCCTACTCTTGGAGAAAATTATGGTCATGTTATTACTGAAGCGTTTTGCGCGGGTGTTCCTGTACTCATTAGCGATAGAACTCCTTGGAGAGGGTTACGTGAAATGGGGGTTGGCTGGGACTTGCCTCTCGAACAGCCCGGTTTATTTGCATCTGTGATTAAAGAAATGTCGTCGCTGACAAATGAAGAACTAATGCAAATGCGTAGAGACGTTCTAGCTTGGGCAAAGGCGCGTTTTTCAGATGGCGAAGTTGTTAGAAATAACATCAATATGTTCAAAGAAATAGTTGATAATGGAGAATCTTAGATGGCTTTTGATGGTTCGAAAATTTTAATAACTGGTGGAACCGGTTCATTTGGTAATGCAGTCTTACGCCGTTTCTTAGATACAGATATTTCCGAAATTCGTATTTTTAGTCGTGATGAGAAGAAACAGGATGATATGCGTAAGGCATATAATAATCCTAAACTAAAATTTTATATTGGCGATGTAAGAGATTACCAAAGTGTATTGAACGCGATGCGAGGTGTCGACTACGTTTATCATGCGGCTGCTTTAAAGCAGGTTCCGTCGTGCGAATTTCACCCCATGGAAGCAGTTAAAACTAATGTTCTCGGTACTGAAAATGTTCTTGAGGCGGCAATTCAGAATAACGTAAAGCGGGTTGTATGTCTCAGCACTGACAAGGCTGTATATCCGATTAATGCCATGGGGATATCCAAGGCGATGATGGAAAAGGTCATGGTTGCTAAGTCACGCAATGTTGACGAGAATCAAACAGTAATTTGCGGGACTCGCTATGGCAATGTGATGGCATCCCGTGGATCTGTAATTCCATTATTTGTTGACCAAATACGGGCAGGAAAACCAATCACTATTACCGATCCGAATATGACTCGCTTCATGATGACGCTAGACGATGCTGTCGATTTGGTTCTGTATGCATTCGAACATGGAACAAACGGCGACATTTTCGTGCAGAAGGCTCCGGCAGCAACGATTGAAACGCTTGCAAAAGCGGTACTATCGTTAGGTAAAATGGACGACCATCCATTGCAAGTTTTGGGTACTCGTCACGGAGAAAAACTGTATGAGGCGCTTCTATCTCGCGAGGAAATGGTTTGTGCTGAAGATATGGGCGAATATTACCGCGTGCCTCCTGATTTACGCGATCTAAATTATTCGAAATATGTAGAGCAAGGTGACTCTCGTATTGAAAAGGTCGAGGATTATAATTCGCACAATACTGATCGGCTGGATGTCGAGGGAATGAAAAAATTGTTGTTGAAACTCGAGTTTATGCGAGCCTTTGAAAAAGGTGAATACGTTAATCCGGTTGGCTAAGCGAGTAGGTTGTATATGAGAGTGTTAATTACAGGCGCAAATGGTTTTGTCGGTCAAAACCTTACTACCCATCTAAATGAGATCAATGGTGTTGAAGTCATAAAATACACGCGGTCTAATTCTCTTGATGAGCTCCCTTCTCTTTTGGCAGGCGTTGACTGCGTTGTTCATCTTGCCGGTGTTAATCGTCCGGAATCTAATGATGAGTTTGCGAAAGGTAACTCTGACTTTACCAAATCTTTGTTGAGTGTTTTATCTCAGCAAGATAGAAAGATACCCGTCATTTACAGCTCATCTATCCAGGCGGAAAGAGACAACCCTTACGGTACCAGTAAGCGTTTAGCGGAAGATGCTGTGGTTTCGTACGGTGAAGAGAATGATGTCGCTGTTAAGATTTACCGCTTAGCTAATGTATTTGGAAAATGGTGTCGGCCGAATTACAACTCAATGGTAGCCACGTTTTGTTACAACATATGCAATGATCTTCCGATCCAAATAAATGATGAAAGCGCCGAAGTTTCTTTGGTCTATGTTGACGACGTCTGCAAAGAGTTCATAAAAGTTGCTAAGGAACTAGCTAGCGATAGCGAGCAGAGAACCGTAAACTTTGGCGAAGTAGCGCCGGTATATAGGGAAACAGTTGGTGAAGTAGCTAAGCTGCTACACGAATTTAAAAAAAGTAGAGACACTCTCATTTCTCCACGAGTTGGTGATGGTTTTATTCGCAAGCTATATTCAACTTATGTTAGCTACCTTTCAACAGACAACTTCTCTTACAAAGTACCTAAATACGGGGATGAGCGGGGCGTTTTCGTTGAGATGTTGAAAACAAAAGACTCCGGTCAGTTTTCGTTCTTTACAGCCCATCCTGGTATTACGCGCGGCGGTCACTACCATCATACCAAAAATGAAAAATTTTTAGTGATAAAGGGCAGAGCTCGCTTTTGTTTCCGACACATGATTACCAATGAGTTTTACGAGCTTGTAACAGATGGTGATACTCCAGAAATTGTTGAGACTGCGCCTGGCTGGAGTCATGATATTACTAATATTGGTGACGGAGAAATGGTTGTCATGCTGTGGGCAAATGAAATTTTTGACCGTGAAGCTCCTGATACCTATGCAGCGCCAGTAAAGCTAACCGATTAATTGATTTAAGAGATAATCCAAATGGAAAAGCTGAAAGTGATGACAATTCTGGGAACACGCCCAGAGATTATTCGTTTGTCGCGTGTGATGGCAGCGCTTGACCACGTTGTAGATCATAAGATCGTTCATACAGGTCAAAACTATGACTATGAACTCAACGATGTTTTTTTCGAAGAACTTGGCGTACGTCAACCCGATCACTTTTTAAATGTTGATACTTCGAGTCTTGGAAAGAGCCTCGGCGAAATCCTTATGAAAACTGAACAGGTCATTCTTGAGGAAAAGCCTGACGCGGTATTAGTACTGGGCGATACAAACAGCGCAGTCGCAACAATGATGGCGAAGCGTATGAAAGTGCCGACCTATCACATGGAAGCCGGAAATCGTAGCTTCGATGCAAATGTGCCGGAGGAAATCAATCGCAAGTTAGTTGATCATTTAGCCGACTTTAACTTAGTGTACACTGAGCATGCTCGACGTCACCTTATTAGTGAAGGGCTTTCCCATCGGTATATATATTTAACGGGTTCGCCAATGCGTGAAGTTCTTGAACATGTTGAGCCACAAATCGAAAGTTCAACAGTTCTTGATAAAATTGGGCTGAAGCCGAAAGAGTTTTTTATTGTCAGCGTGCATCGTGAAGAGAACGTTGATAGCAAAGAGAACCTACGAAAAGTTGTGGATGCTCTGAAGGCGCTACATCAACAATATGGCTATCCCGTGGTTGTTTCAACCCATCCCAGGACTCGCAACCGGCTAGAAAAGCTTGGTTTAGCGGACAACAATGATGGAATACAATTTTTAAAGCCCTTCGGATTTTTCGACTATAACAAGCTACAGAAAGAAGCATTTTGTGCTATTTCAGATAGCGGAACTATCAGCGAAGAGTCTTCAATTTTAAACTTTCCAGCTGTTACTATGCGTCGTTCTATAGAAAGACCAGAGGCTCTTGATACCGGCGCGATAGCGCTCACCGGACTCGACGTTGACACATTACTTGCGGGTGTTGAGATCGCAACAGCAAACCGCGAAATCTTTTCGGGAGCACAACGCGAAATTCCTGAAGAGTATAAAATCAGAAACACATCGGAGCGGGTAGTGCGTCTTATCACAGGTACGGCCAAACTAACTCCTCACTGGAAAAATATGGATAGTTTCAGTCGGTATGATTGGTAATGTTTAATAAAAAGCACGATCTAGCAATAATTAACCGAAGTTTTTGGCCCGAGAGTGAGATCTTGGGCGAAGCTAAACTTAGATTAGCGGAGTTTGTTGCTGAAAGCGGAAAAGCTTGTGTAATAACACAAACTAAAGTTGATTTAATAAGTGAGCTAAAAAAAAGTGATAGAGGTACAGGTGTGACTTTTTATGCGTCAAAAAGTCGCACTAACTCGTCTAGCAGTCTCGTCCGAAGAATACTAGATGCAGTATCTTTTGCACCCTTTGTTTTTTTGTCTTTAGTTCGTAGTAGACCGAAACACGTCTATGTCTCGACTAATCCCCCAGTGATTGTACCTTTTACGGTGTTTCTTTATTGTCTTATTTGGCGGTCTAGTTATACCTATCATTTGCAAGACATTCATCCAGAGATAGTAAATATAGTTTCGCCGATAAACCGTATGTTATTTAGGCTGTTACGCGGTATAGATAATATTACATTGCGAAATGCAAAACGAATAATCACACTCTCGGATGAGATGGCAGAATATGTGAAGAAGGTATCACGGACTGAGTCAGCTATATCTTTGTTGGACAATCCAGGGTTTGAGGTTGACACAGATTTACAGAGTAAGCCAAAAACAAAGGATTTTATATTTTGCGGAAATGCAGGTCGCGTACAACAAATCCCCATTCTAATTGACGCAATTAGAGGTTACCTAGATCAAGGGGGAGAGTTGAGCTTTACATTCGCAGGTGGTGGCATTTATTCGTCAAAAATTAAGCAATTAGCGGATGAGTATGAAAAGGTAACATATCACGGATATGTAAAACCGTCAGAGGCTAACCGGCTAGTTGCAGCGCATCGCTGGGCACTACTACCAATTCTAGATGAGGTGACTAAGTATGCATTTCCTAGTAAGTCATCGTCGTATATCTTAGCTGGATGTAGAATTGTGGCCATTTGTGGGAAAGACACATCTGTAGCTAAGTGGGTAACAAACAAAGCAAAAGGGTTTGTCGCAGAGCCATCGCGTGACGAAATAATCAGTGTTCTGACTCAAATGGAGAGAGTTGAACTTATTGAAACAACTGCAAAAACCTACAAGTTTGATCTAAGCATCGGTCATTTTGTCGCACGACTCTCTGATGCGATGCAATTAGGCAAAGCTGGAACGGGATAAAAGGGAGACGAGATAGCTGTGAGTCGAATGTTTGATGTGTCGGTTGCGTTGGTTAGCCTTGTAGTTTTATTACCGCTTATGTTTTTGCTGAGTGTGTTTATTTTATTTAAAATTGGTACTCCAGTCTTTTTCACGCAAGTCCGTCCTGGATTGCACGGTCGGTCGTTTAAAATGATAAAATTCCGCACGATGAGAGACGCCTACGATTCAGAAGGTAATCCTCTACCAGACGAGCAAAGACTTACGAAGTTTGGTAATTTTTTACGCGCCACGAGTCTTGATGAATTACCGGAACTTTGGAACGTCTTGAAGGGGGACATGAGCCTCGTAGGCCCTCGACCTCTTCTGATGGAATATCTCGATTTGTATACTTCTGAGCAAGCTCGTCGTCACGAGGTTCGTCCTGGTGTTACAGGATGGGCGCAAGTAAATGGCCGAAATGCTATTAGCTGGGAAGAAAAATTTAAACTCGATGTTTGGTATGTTGATAACCGAACATTTTGGTTAGACATAAAAATTTTATTTTTAACGATTAAGAAAGTCTTTATCCGAGAGGGTATTTCAGCTGAGGGTGAAGCAACGATGAGTAAATTTAAAGGGAACTCAAAATGAAAAAAATTATAGGCGTGTACGGAGCAAGTGGATTTGGTCGCGAGGTTATGCCAATAGTACGAGAGCAATTCCCAGATGCTACTCTGAGTTTTATTGATGATGGCGAAAGTGGTCATACCTTGAACGGCTATCAAGTTGAATCTTTGGACTCTTTCTCCAAAAAAGAGCATCAAGATAAATCAGTAGTTATAGCTATTGCGGACAGCAAAATCAGGTACAAACTTGCCCAAAAAGTTGAGAGTTACGGTTTAAAGCAGGTGTCAATTTTCGCAAGCAATGTTGTATCCCTAGATGCTGTGGATATTGGTGAAGCAAGTATCTTGTGTCCTTTTGTGACTTTGACTTCGAATATTCAGGTTGGTCGAGGCTTTCATGCCAATATATATAGTTATGTTGCCCACGATTGTATCATTGGCGATTACGTCACTTTCGCTCCTAGCGTTAAATGTAACGGAAATGTGCATATAGAAGACCACGCTTATATCGGAACAGGCGCTATCATAAAGCAAGGAACTCCTGATAAACCAGTTGTGATTGGTGAAGGTGCGATAGTTGGCATGGGGGCAGTTGTCACTAAAAGTGTTGAGCCAGGCTCAGTAGTCATAGGAAACCCTGCTAAACCACTTAAAAAGAGTTAATGCTTTATGCTAAATACCCCATTCTCGCCATGGCCATCATTCTCTGAAGAAGAGGCCAATGCCGTTCGTGATGTGTTGTTGTCCAATAAAGTCAATTACTGGACAGGTACACATTGCCGAGAGTTTGAAAAGGAGTTTGCTACCTATGCAGACTCTAAGTTTGCTGTTGCACTAGCTAACGGCACACTAGCGCTCGATCTTGCTTTGAATGCGCTTGGCGTAGGCAATGATGATGAAGTTATCGTGACGCCTCGTACCTTTATTGCTTCAATATCAACGGTTGTTAATGCGGGCGCTAAGCCAGTATTTGCAGATGTCGATATTGAATCGCAAAACATCGAGGCGCATACCATTGAGCCCGTCATTACATCAAAAACCAAAGCGATCATTGTTGTTCATTTAGCAGGCCGTCCAGCAGAAATGGATGCCATTATGGCGCTCGCCGAAAAGCACAATCTTTATGTTATTGAGGACTGTGCGCAGGCTCATGGAGCCCAATATAAAGGTCGCTCGGTGGGTAGTATTGGTCACATTGGTGCTTGGTCGTTCTGCCAAGATAAGATTATGACGACGGGCGGTGAAGGCGGCATGGTAACTACGAACGACGAAGCTCTATGGCGCAAAATGTGGTCATTTAAAGATCACGGCAAAAGTTACGAAGCTGTATACGAACGGGAACACCCGCCTGGGTTTCGTTGGTTACACGAGAGTTTTGGAACCAATTGGCGTATGACAGAAATGCAAGCGGTGATTGGTCGTATCCAACTTCAAAGAATGCCCGCATGGACAGAAGCTCGTCAACGCAACACACAAGCTATCACTGACGCGTGTTCTGAATTTGAACTTATCCGCACGCCGGAAGTACCCAGTTACATGGCACATGCATGCTATAAACATTATTGCTTTATTAGACCAGAAAAGCTCAAAGACGGTTGGACACGAGATCGTATCGTGTCAGAGATAGTCGAGAGAGGGGTACCCTGCTTTCAGGGATCATGCTCTGAAGTCTACCTAGAAAAAGCTTTCGACAACACTGGCTGGCGTCCAGAACAATCTCTTCCTGTTGCAAAAGAGCTGGGTGAGACGTCTTTGATGTTTTTAGTGCATCCTACATTAACAGAGCGTGAAGTTGAAAAAACTACAGAAACGCTAAAGCACGTTTTATATTTAGCGAGTAATTAATTCAAGTAAAAGCGAAATTTTTAATGACCATTCAGAATACAGTTAAAGTAGCGATTATTGGCTCAGGAACGATGGCGAGTGGCATCATGCAGGTACTCGCCTTAACAGATCATGTCGAGAGAGTATCGTTAATCGCAAGGACAGAAGAAAAAGCTAGCCAATGTATTAATAAGTGCTTTAGTAAAATTGATTCACTCTTGGCGAAGGGTAAAATCACTGAATCACAAAAGAAGTCGGCTGAATCTTCAGTCTATTCTGGGACGTTAGAGTCTGTCAGAAATGCTGATATTGTAATAGAGGCGGTGGCTGAGAACTTTGAGATAAAAAAAGCAATTTTCGAAGACATTAGCAACGTCGTGACCCCAAACACTATTGTGGCCTCCAATACGTCCTCGATTTCAATTACTGCTCTAGCGAGTATACTCGATAATCCAGAGAACGTAATTGGCTTGCACTTCTTCAACCCTGCTCCACTGATGGAACTTGTGGAAGTCGTTCCAGGCTACCTGACATGTGAAGAAACCCTAACTAAAGCACTCGCATTTATCGATAGCATCGGGAAAAGTGCTGTAAGAGTTAGCGATTCGCCAGGCTTTATCGTTAACCGTATGCTGATTCCTATGATAAATGAAGCAGTGTGCATTTTATCTGAGGGTAATGCATCAGTTGATTCTATCGATAAAGCTATGAAATTAGGCGCACACCATCCCATGGGGCCCTTGGCGCTCTCAGATTTGATTGGTAACGATGTAACGTTGTCTATCATGGATACTTTGTTTGAAGAAACAGGTGATGGAAAATACCGTGCCAACCCTCTTCTCCGAAAAATGGTAAGAGCTGGCCATTTAGGTAGAAAAGTTAAAGAGGGGTTTTATAAGTATTAACACTATGCAAACCTACGAATTCTCCCTCACCTTTAGTCTTGCGGGAGTCGATGATCCTAAGCGTGTGGTACAGCACCTGTACCACACCACTTGTCACGATGCGTTAATTTGTATCATTGACGAAGAGCACATTGAAGTGTGTTTTGAGCGCGAAGCACCGTCGTTATCGCTCGCGCAAGAGAACGCTATATCGGATGTTGTTGGCTGTGTTTCTAACGCTAACTTTATTAATAGAAAAGCCATTTAGCAGACTCTTTAACTGTATGTGATTAGTATCGTATATTTATCTTTGCACGAAACTTTGAGAAAGCATTTGAAAATGAAAATTTTAGTAACTGGTGGAGCCGGTTTTATCGGTTCAGCTGTAATTCGCCACATTATTAACCATACTAGAGATACAGTGATTAACTTGGATAAGTTGACTTATGCTGGCAACCTTGAATCACTAGCCTCCGTTGAAGGCTCCGAGCGTTATCACTTCGAACAAGTCGACATATGCGATGCAACTGAAGTCGGGCGGGTGTTTGAAACACACCAGCCTGACGTTGTTATGCATTTAGCCGCTGAGTCGCACGTTGATCGTTCGATTGATGGACCAAGTGAGTTTATTCAAACCAATATTATCGGTACATACGTTTTATTGGAGCAAGCTCGCCGATATTGGCAAGAGTTGCCAGAGGAGAGAAAAGACCTTTTTAGATTTCACCATATATCGACCGACGAGGTCTATGGTGATTTACCGCACCCCGATACATATCTATTAACATCGGCTCAATCAAGCCTACCAATGTTCAGTGAAACTTCAGCCTATAAACCGAGCTCGCCGTATAGTGCCTCAAAAGCTAGTAGCGATCACTTGGTCCGAGCTTGGCATCGCACTTATCATGTACCAGTTGTAGTAACCAACTGTTCAAATAATTATGGCCCATATCACTTCCCTGAGAAGCTAATACCACTAATAATTTTAAATGCTCTCGAAGGTGAATCTTTACCAGTTTATGGTGAGGGTCAACAAATACGTGATTGGTTGTATGTTGAAGATCATGCGCGAGCATTGGTGACGGTAGCTAAATGTGGAAAGGTCGGTGAGACATATAACATCGGTGGCCACAACGAGAAAAGGAATATTGAAGTCGTTGAAACGATTTGCGGCATTCTTGATGAGTTAGTACCTAGAGATCAGCCTTACTCCAACTTGATAACCTATGTTAATGATCGTCCGGGCCATGATATGCGTTACGCCATTGATGCTCAAAAAATTGAGAATGAGCTTGGATGGACTCCTGAAGAGACGTTTGAGTCAGGCATTCGAAAAACCGTCCAATGGTATTTAGAAAATCAGGACTGGTGTCAACGCGTCCAACAAGGTAATTATCAACGTGAACGTTTAGGAGAGGTTCTGTGAAAGGAATTGTATTAGCTGGAGGTTCGGGTACGCGTTTGTATCCGATAACAAAAGGTGTATCAAAGCAACTATTACCGGTTTATGATAAACCAATGATCTATTATCCGTTATCGACTTTGATGCTAGCAGGAATTCACGAGATCTTAATTATTTCTACACCAGAAGACTTGCCAAGTTTTAAAAACCTTTTAGGGGATGGTTCTCAGTTTGGTATTCAACTGTCCTATGCTGAACAAGCAAATCCGGATGGCTTAGCGCAAGCTTTTATTATTGGCGAAGAGTTTATTGGAAAGGATCGAGTCTGCTTAGTGTTAGGCGATAATATTTTTTACGGACAAGGTTTTCGGCCTATGCTCGAAGAAGCAGCTTCTGTAGCTTCTGGAGCTACTGTATTTGGGTATCAGGTAAAAGATCCGGAGCGCTTTGGTGTTGTAGAGTTTGATGAAAATAAACGTGCAGTTTCGATAGAGGAAAAGCCTAATCAACCTAAATCAAACTACGCCGTGACCGGTCTCTATTTTTACGATAACGATGTGGTCGAAATTGCCAAAAAAGTGGAACCATCGGAGCGAGGTGAACTAGAAATTACCTGTATAAATGAAGCGTATTTAAAGCGGGGCGACTTACACGTTAAATTGCTTGGTCGTGGTTTCGCGTGGCTCGACACAGGTACGCACGAGAGCCTACTTGAAGCAGCTCAGTTTGTTGAAACGATCGAAAAACGTCAAGGTTACAAGGTTGCATGTTTAGAGGAAATTGCTTATCAGAAGGGCTGGCTTAGCTATAGTGAACTTCAGGCTGCGGGTCACGGCCTTGCTAAGAATGGCTACGGTCAATATTTATTGAGTTTGAAACCTGAGAAAGGGTTGAGTTGAATGATTCCAGTAACCAAGCCATATTTACCCTCCCGCGAAAAACTCGAACGCTATATTGATGGAATCTATAAGCGGCAATGGTTGACAAATAGTGGCCCGTTAGCTCAAGAACTTACTCAGCGCTTATCCGATTATTTAGGCGTCGAACATTTATTATTAGTTTCTAATGGCACGCTTGCTCTGCAAATTGCCTATCGGGTGCTTGGAGTTACGGAAGCTGTTAATGATAAGCCCGCAGAGGCTATAACAACACCGTTTACCTTTGTAGCAACAGGAAGTTCACTTAAATGGGAGGGTATAAAACCTATTTTTGCTGATATCGATCCAGAGTCATGGTGTTTAGATCCCGCTAATATTGAATCTCTTATTACCGAGCAAACTCGTGCGATCGTGCCTGTACACGTATTTGGAAATGCTTGTGATGTTGAGACTATTGACCGTATTTCACAAAAATATAAGCTCAAAGTCATATATGATGCAGCTCATGCTTTTGGCATAAATTATAAAGGCAAGAGTCTACTCAACTGGGGGGATGCAGCTACATTAAGTTTTCATGCAACGAAAGTTTTTCATTGCGTGGAAGGCGGAGCTATTGTATTTAAACGTAGAGAAGATCTAGAACGTGCTAAAAGAGTAGTTAACTTTGGCATTGCTGGGGCGGATAGTATTACGGAACTCGGTATCAACGCTAAGATGAACGAGTTTCAGGCAGCTATGGGTTTATGTGTGCTAGACGAAATAGAGCGTATTAACAGGCAACGCCAATCAATAGTTGAAAACTATCAATCTGTACTCGGAGGTTACTTTCTGACTGCCAGACAGCATCCGGAAGCAACGACGAATGGTGCTTATTTCCCTATTGTGTTTGATAGTGAGTCTGCTTTGTTAATTGCTAAATGCGAATTGGAAGAGCAGGGCATCTTCCCTCGACGATATTTTTATCCTAGCTTAAATAATCTAGATATACTTGGGAAATCCGTTGATACACCAATTTCGGTTGCTTTAGCTAGTCGCATTCTATGTTTACCATTGTATTGCGGTGTAAATAGTGAAGTTGTTTCAAAAGCAGTGAAAGAGTTTGGTAGTGAAGTTAGGGTTTTTAACGTATCTAAAGAGACCGATATTAACTTGGCTGAATTTATCTATACAATCAATTCAAAATTTAGCTTTATTTCAGATCAAGTTGAGTTGGATACGTTCATTGAAATGATAAAGAAAGAGAGCCATATACTCGTAGCGTATGATGCTATGGAAAGTGTAGTGGGTTTGCTCACGTTCGATTTTAATAGTGTAAAGCATAAGCAATGTTTCATTTCGTGTTTGGCCGTGAGGACTCAAAGTGAACGAGTGGATATTGCATCGGTGTTAATAAATCGGGCTTGTTTAATGGCATGTTTGAACTGTATAGAGTTGCTAAATCTTGATGAAGTTAGTTGCGAGAACTATATTGATGGTGGTTATTATATCAGGAAAAACTGGCTAAATTCTTTACATGTTAAGAATTCTTGCCCTAATAATTAAATTTGCTTCCAGTGAAACTGCGAAAAATTATTTACGGGTTTTTATCGTGTTTTGAAATTTTACATCAGTTCAACCCCAGGTAGTCGCTCGGCCATTAATGATTATTCGTCCAATTGAGAGCGCTTGCCTATTGAGAGAGCTCATCACTATCTTACGAGATTTAAATGGTTTTAATAATTTATAAGCAGCTAAATATCTAATTACTTAATGCAAACCTACGAATTCTCCCTCACCTTTAGTCTTGCGGGAGTCGATGATCCCAAGCGTGTGGTACAGCATCTGTACCACACCACTTGTCACGATGCGTTAATTTGTATCATTGACGAAGAGCACATTGAGGTGTGTTTTGAGCGCGAAGCACCGTCGTTATCGCTTGCGCAAGAGCACGCTATATCCGATGTGGTCGATTCTGTCTCTTATGCCAGCTTTATTGGTGCGGGTGCGATGCGTAAGCACGCTTAACGGATTTTTTGATTATGTCTCAACAAAACGCCACATTTATCGTTCAGTTTTGGGAAGTGATTTTCCGCTTTCTGTCGAAGTTATCGGTGTTTTTTGTTGTCCGTAAAGTGGTTAATCGCTTTTTAAGTAAACACCAACAGCATATATTTGTTGAGGGGTGGGCGCTGGGTCATCTGTTCTTGTCCATTCTCGCTATCCCCGGTGTGCTGTATATCCCTTATGCGTGGGTCGGATGGGCGATAAGCTTGTACGGCTTAGTGCGCGTATTTGAAGTTGTGGTGTACCAAGTCAATGTATTGCTGTTTGATCAGTTTCGACAGCCCAACCGGAGCCAACCCTATGAGGTGTTGAGCTATCGTCGGTTGATTATTCTGCTCATCCAAAATTATTTTGAGATTATCTTTTGGTTTGCAGCACAGTATGTGTTCTTTGGACAGCTGTTTAGCTTCTTAGTCGAAGGCACCGCCGATAGTGTACTGGGTGCGGTGTATACGTCATTTGTTGTGATGACAAGCTTCGGTGTCGAGAACATCTCCCCCTCAGGCGTCTTGGCGTATACCATCGTCATCGCTCAAGCGATGATAGGTCTGTTTATGACGCTACTCAGCCTCGCTCGTTTTATTGGACTTCTCCCCGCCCCAGGCACGATGACTAAAGAAGAGCAGTCGTAGCTATCTCCCAACCAAAAAAAGAGCCCCTCTGCGAGAGCGGCAACCATGGATTATGAAAGTTTGCAGAGGGGCTAAAGGCTTCAACGTTCATCCTTGAACACCGTGTTGAAGCATCTTTATTAAAGGCCATCGTAGGTCATAAGTCTTTAGGTGTTCGTCGTATCGTGATGTAGGACGATGTCACTGTTTATAGGGCTTTGATAAATGCCAGTAGCGCTTGCCGTTCGGCGGGTGTGAGATCAAAGGGTGTGAGCAACTGCGTGGTGGTTGGGTAGTATTGCTCTGCGGGGAGTGTTGCTGGACGACGGGGTCGTGCGCCGCCGTGCTCGTACATCCGTATAATGCCTTCGAGTTGGGTAAACAAGCCATTGTGCATCCAGGGTTTGGTTGCCATTAAATGACGCAGTGAGGGGGTTCTGAACGCACCCATGTCTTGATTCTTACCTGTGATCTCGTAGCGTATTGAGCGACAATTACGGTGGCCGGTCTAGCGGCAATTATCTTGGCCGGTTGATCTGATAAGGTTCGGCACAGCAGAACGGAGGGAGTTCACTGTGCC